>NZ_BAAHYE010000002.1:1025000-1378003 GCF_054657715.1 Humidesulfovibrio idahonensis
GCGGACTTGTTCCGTGACCGCATGCCTTTTGCATAATGAGTCAGCGAGTTACTCTGTAGTGCAAGGTTAAGTCTAAAAAAGACGGAGCCGAAGCGAAAGCGAGTCTGAATAGGGCGCATAGTACTGCGGAGTAGACCCGAAACCAAGTGATCTATCCATGAGCAGGTTGAAGCTCAGGTAAAACTGAGTGGAGGACCGAACCGCCGTAAGTTGAAAATTACCCGGATGACTTGTGGATAGGGGTGAAAGGCCAATCAAACTTGGTGATAGCTGGTTCTCCCCGAAATATATTGAGGTATAGCCTCAGGACGAGATTGACGGAGGTAGAGCACTGACAGGGCTAGGGGGCTTACCCGCTTACCAACCCCTATCAAACTCCGAATGCCGTCAATTGCTTCCTGGGAGTCAGACTGCGGGTGCGAAGGTCCGTAGTCGAAAGGGAAACAGCCCAGAT
Organism: Humidesulfovibrio idahonensis; assembly: GCF_054657715.1. NCBI lineage: Bacteria > Pseudomonadati > Thermodesulfobacteriota > Desulfovibrionia > Desulfovibrionales > Desulfovibrionaceae > Humidesulfovibrio > Humidesulfovibrio idahonensis. Next base: position 1,025,455 of record NZ_BAAHYE010000002.1, read on the forward strand.
CGTCAGCTAAGGTCTCTAAATCTATGCTCAGTGGAAAAGGTAGTGACGTTGCTTAGACATCCAGGAGGTTGGCTTAGAAGCAGCCATCCTTTAAAGAAAGCGTAATAGCTCACTGGCCTAGCGATGTTGCGCCGAAAATGTATCGGGGCTAAGCATAGTACCGAAGCTACGGGAGTACGCTAGTCGTACTCGGTAGGGGAGCGTTCTTAGACGCGACGAAGGTGAACTGTAAAGTTTGCTGGAGTAATAAGAAGTGATTATGCTGACATGAGTAACGATAAAACGAGTGAAAAACTCGTTCGCCGTAAGCCCAAGGTTTCCTGGGTAAAGTTAATCTTCCCAGGGTGAGTCGGTCCCTAAGGCGAGGCAGAAATGCGTAGTCGATGGAAAACAGGTTAATATTCCTGTACCGGTGTGTGAGCGCGATGAAGGGACGCAGGAGGGTAGGTTGGCCAGGTGTTGGATATCCTGGTGTAAGCCCGTAGGGTTGAACTGTAGGCAAATCCGCAGTTCTACATGCCCGAGAAGTGATGCCGTGGCCGCAAGGCCTGAAGCAACTCATCCCAGACTGCCAAGAAAAGCTTCTAAGTTTATCACACGCTGACCGTACCGCAAACCGACACAGGTGGGCGGGTCGAGTAGACCAAGGCGCTTGAGAGAACTCTGGTTAAGGAACTCGGCAAAATGACCCCGTAAGTTCGCAAGAAGGGGTGCTCTTTGTGGTGATGGTTTAACTTCCAAAGCCTCGAAGAGCCGCAGAGAATCGGGGGTGGCGACTGTTTACTAAAAACATAGGTCTGTGCGAAGTCGTAAGACGACGTATACGGACTGACGCCTGCCCGGTGCTGGAAGGTTAAGGGGTGAGGTTAGCAGCAATGCGAAGCCTTGAACCGAAGCCCCAGTAAACGGCGGCCGTAACTATAACGGTCCTAAGGTAGCGAAATTCCTTGTCGGGTAAGTTCCGACCTGCACGAATGGCGTAACGATCTCCCCGCTGTCTCAACCAGAGACTCAGTGAAATTGAAATACGGGTGAAAATGCCCGTTACCCGCGGAAAGACGGAAAGACCCTGTGCACCTTTACTATAGCTTGACATTGGGTTTTGAACAAGCATGTGTAGGATAGGTGGGAGGCTGTGAATTCGGGGCGCTAGCTTCGGAGGAGCCATCCTTGAAATACCACCCTTGCTTGTTTAAGATTCTAATTCCACACCGTTATCCGGTTGGAAGACAGTGTCTGGTGGGTAGTTTGACTGGGGCGGTCGCCTCCAAAACAGTAACGGAGGCTTGCAAAGGTTCCCTCAGCCTGATCGGAAACCAGGCGTTGAGTGCAAAAGCATAAGGGAGCTTGACTGTGAGAGAGACATCTCGAGCAGGGACGAAAGTCGGTTTTAGTGATCCGGTGGTCCCGCATGGAAGGGCCATCGCTCATAGGATAAAAGGTACGCCGGGGATAACAGGCTGATCGCATCCAAGAGTTCACATCGACGATGCGGTTTGGCACCTCGATGTCGGCTCATCACATCCTGGGGCTGAAGCAGGTCCCAAGGGTACGGCTGTTCGCCGTTTAAAGTGGTACGCGAGCTGGGTTTAAAACGTCGTGAGACAGTTTGGTCCCTATCTTCCGTGGGCGTTGGAGAATTGAAGAGGGCCTGCCCCTAGTACGAGAGGACCGGGGTGGACGAACCTATGGTGTTCCTGTTGTCACGCCAGTGGCATTGCAGGGTAGCTAAGTTCGGAAGGAATAACCGCTGAAAGCATCTAAGCGGGAAATCTGCCTCAAGATTAGTTCTCCCTCAGCTTCGGCTGCTGAAGACTCCCGGTAGACCACCGGGTTGATAGGCTGGGCGTGTAAGTGTGGTGACACATTTAGCTAACCAGTACTAATAAGTCGTGCGGCTTTTGATTTCAAAAAGCTCCTCTCTCCCCTATCTAACTTATATATTTGTCTTGGTGGCCGTGGAGGCGGGGGTACACCCGATCCCATTCCGAACTCGGAAGTTAAGCCCGCCATCGCCGATGATACTGCGGTTCTAATCGTGGGAAAGTAGGTCGCCGCCAAGACTTAATTTCAAAAGGCCCGCTCTCAAATGAGAGCGGGCCTTTTCTCGTTTGCCAGCGTGGCGCTCACTCGCGGCTATCCCCGTCCTGTCGCCTCCGGCAATGCGTATTGCGCCGAGTTAAGGGGGGAGAAGCCCCAAAACATGATGCGCATATTGCCAAGAGTGCGCATGACGCTAAAGGCCCGCTTTCGGGGCAACGTCCGTCGAGGACTTGTCTTCGCCTATGCACAAGCATTCAGGATAGGACGCAGGGTCAGGATTGCAAGCATCCTCATTCTTTCGCGTTCGTCCCCTTGGGCTGATGCCATTTGCAGAACGTTGTGCCGCCTATGCCCGGTCGCAGGGAACAAAGGCGGCCGGCTGAACCTACCGTGCAGTCTCGACCTGTTCGCCTGACTTCAACTCGTGAATGAGGTTGCGAAGCTCTTCCGCCTGGCGAGCGAGCTCCACAACGGCTCTTGCCGCATCTCCCATGGCCAAAGAGCTCTGTTTGGCAACCTGGTTCACGTCCTCGACAGCATGATTGATCTCCTCGCTTGCGGAGGACTGCTGCTCTGCAGAGGCAGCAATGGCTTGCACCTGGCCCGAAGCCGCCTCGACAAGCGCCACGATCTCCTCAAGGGCATGGCCGGATTCGCCAGCAAGATCCGTCGCGCACGAAATCGAATGCACGGCCTCGTCCACACGTGCAATGTTCGTCCTTGTCGCCGCCTGAACGGATTTTATGGCATCGCCGACCTGCTTGGTGGCTGTCATCGTCTTCTCCGCCAACTTGCGCACTTCGTCGGCCACCACGGCAAAGCCGCGTCCGGCATCACCTGCCCTGGCGGCCTCGATGGCGGCGTTCAGCGCAAGAAGATTTGTCTGGTCTGCAATGTCGCTGATAACATTCAATATTTGGCCAATTTCTTCGGACTGGACTCCAAGTTCGGTCATCTGCGTCTTTAGGGCGACGGCAATGCCCCGCACCTCTCCAATGCCCGTGATGACTTGATCCACGACGGTTGCGCCGGCTTTTGCCTTTGACTGTGCAAGGGTCGAGGTCGCCGCAGTCTGGGTCGCGTTGCTGGCGACTTCAAGAACTGACGCGTTCATCTCTTCCATGGCCGTGGCCACCTCGGCCGCCTTATGCGCCTGAACCTGAGCACCTTTGTTGGCCTGCTCGACTTGGGCTGCGAGCTGCTCCGATGCGGTTCCGACCACTTCAACAACCTTTTCGAGCTTGATGGCTGCCTGGAACATGCCTTGCTTTTTCGCCTGTTCGGCCCGCGCCATGGCTTCCTCTGCCTTTGCCGAGGCGACATGCGCGTTGCGCGCCTCTTCCTGCGCCACGTGTTCGGATTCCGCAGCCTGGTTGATGCTTGTTTGTATTTTGGAAACAGTATCAGCCAGAATGGCTGCGAGGTTACCTATCTCATTGCCTGTCTGTATGTCGCACTGGCAGTCGTAATCGCCGGCAGAGACACGCTTTGCATAAGTGGCGAGACTGGACATCGGCTTCAATATGGAACGGATAGACAGGAAGGTGAGCGCAAGAACCAGAATATTGATTGCCAGTGCATATCCGAACAGGGTGGTAATGCTTTGAGAAAGCGTTTTGTCGGCAGTGGCCTCAACGCTGAGGACTTCCTTGTTTGCCAGTTCCACAGTGCTGTCGACCGCCGAACGATGTTTTCGATACGCGCTTGTCAGCGGTCCTTCGAGAATTTTCTGTGCCGCATCAAGATCGTTGCGCTGGATGGCGGGGATGAACTGTGTCTTGAGAGTTGTTAGAAACTCTTGAGCAGGTGCCGCGGCGTCTTCGAGCATGGTTTTGCGCAACGCCGGAAGCTTCAACTCCGTTTTCCAGAAGGTGTTTCGTTCCTGATACTCCTTATCCAGCCTGGACAACCTTTTGAGCAGCTCTTCTTGCTCTGGCCCCTTGGCTTTGGTGAGTTCAAAGCAGGTCAGATAGCTTTCAATGAGATACGCAGGAGGAGGGAGGATGTCCGCGAGCAGATCTTTGTATGAGACGATTTCCTGGTATAACGGACTTCGGATTTTTACTTCGTTGATCGTCCGCATGGAGACGACGAGCAAGGCCACGGAACCAAAGAGCGCAAGCAGGGCTGTAAGCCACAATCTTGCGGAGAGAGAAAACGCACGTGGGGGCATGGTTCCTCCTGCAAAAATGTTAATTTTAAATACTAATACTCATGCGCAATGCCCATAAAGCTTGAAAATGTCAAACTGTGTTAATGTGCGTGTGTGTACTTACTGTTGCTCTGCACAAAAAAAGACCCGACTTGCGCCGGGCCTTTGGGATGCTGAGGGATGTTCTCTACTGTAGTGCGGCAGGGAGGTGCTAGAATTTGTAACCGAGCGAGAAGCCAGCCATGTAGGCCCGGCTCTGGGTCACCTGGGTAGCGCCGATGATGTTCGAATTCGCGTTGATGCTTCTGTCGTTGTTGATGACGCAAGCAAGGGAGAAGTCGTAGGTGTACTTGCCGTCGATGATGCCGAAGCCGGTGCTGATGATCTTGCGGTCGTTGGTCGGCAGCATGTAGTCCTCATAGCCTTTGCGTATCGGATCCTGGTCCCAGACGAGACCGGCCCGGAGCGCAAGCCACTTGGTCGCCATGTACTCGGTGCCGAGCTGAAAGCGCCACACGTTGCGCCAATACTTCGGCTTGATGGTCGTGCCGTTGTCCTCAAAGGAATAGCGCATGTCCTTGTAGTCCTGCCACTGCGTGAAGATCGCGTCCGCTTCGATTTTCCAATCCGCATTGGGCTTGTAAGCCACGCCGAGATTGTACGAGGAAGGCAGGTCCAGCGTGATGGTCAGGTTCTGGTTGTGCGACACACCGGTGTAGTGCACGCCGCCCTTGTCCGAGGCGCGCTGTGAGGTGTGATAGACGAAACCGGCGCTCCATTCGTCATTGAAGATGTAATGCAGCGCGGCCTGGCCGCCAAAGCTCACGCCGTCGACGAACATCCGCACGTCCGAGTTGGGCACGGCCGTCTTTTGACGAAGGTCCGCGGAGCTGTAAAGAATCTCCGGTCCAACCGCCACAGAGAGCTTGTCCGTGAGCTTGAGGGCGATGTTCGGCGCAAAGGAATAGGAGCTGAGCTCCGAGCGGTACAGCTTGGTGGCTCCGGCCCAGTCGACGCTGTACTGGGTGCCGACGCCAAAGCGGGTGTACACGCCGACGCCAAGCCAGGCCATGTCGTTGATCTGGTGCACGAGGTAGGCGTGGGGCGGAGTGTAGATGTTCGTCTGGGTCGTGGTCTTGGCGCCGGTCCCGGTCTTCACATCGGCGACAGGGGCGATGGCGGTCATGCCGAACATCATGCTGTCGCCCAGAATCTGGGTGATGCCGGCCGGGTTGTAGGCCACGGCCGAGGCGTCGTCGGCTATGGCGATCATGGCGCCGCCCATGCCGTTGGCGCGGGCGCTGTATTCGTTGAGGGCGAAGCCGCCCGCATGGCAGACTGTGGGAACGAGCATGAGCAGGACAAAAGCCCGCAGACTGGCGATGACATGGCCGACACTTCGATTGGAACGCATCCGGTCTCCTCTTGGCAAATTGATTGACACAGCATCTATTGGTGTTGACAACACGCTGCTTTGAAACAGCAAATTGCAAAAGATGGAATCAATTACCAGCTTGGGGAGGGAATGTAAACGTGCAAAATCGCGCTGTTTGAAGCGTGGCGCAAAAAAAGAAGGGCGCATTGCTGCGCCCTTCTTCGAGGGAAACCGGACACCCGGGTTCGGACCGCTACCGCTGCTCCCTTTCGGGCCTGACGGGATTCACGGCGAACTCGCCGTCCGGCTTCCCCGGGGTGAAAAATGGCGGAGAGGAGAGGATTCGAACCTCCGGTACCCTTTCGGGTACACACACTTTCCAGGCGTGCTCCTTAAACCGAGCTCGGACACCTCTCCGCGAGGACGAACCAATTAATACGAATCATCTTGGCTGGCAAGCGAAATCTGTGCGATATGCAATTTTACCGCGTTTTCCTCAGCCGAGCTTGAGGCTGCCGCGCAATTCGCTCAGTTCCTCGCACCGGGCCTTGATCATGACCCGCTGCAGGTCATCGACGATGCGGAAGGCCTGGTCCGGGCGGAGGAAGTTCGCGGTGCCTACCTCCACGGCGGCGGCGCCCACGAGGATGAACTCCAGCGCGTCCTCCGCGCTCACAATGCCGCCAATGCCGATGACCGGGATGCTGACCGCCTTGCAGGCCTGGTGGACGCAGCGCAGGGCCACGGGCTTGATGGCCGGGCCGGAAAGCCCGCCCACGACATTGGCCAGGCGCGGCCTGCGCGTGCGAATGTCCACGGCCATGCCGAGCAGGGTGTTGATGAGGCTCACTGCGTCGGCGCCGCCATCCTGCGCCGCGCGCGCACACAGGCCAATGTCCGTGACGTTGGGCGAAAGCTTGACGATGACGGGCTTGCCCGCGGCGCGCTTCTTGACCTCTTCCGTCACCTTGCGGATCTGCGTCGGGTCCTGGCCGAAGGCCGCGCCGCCCGTCTGCACATTGGGGCAGCTCACGTTCACTTCCAGGGCGGCGACGCCTTCCTCGCCGGCAAGAACGCCGGTCAACTCGCCGAACTCCTGCACCGTGCAGGCATACAGGTTGGCGATGATGGCGGTTTCGCGCCAGGGCAAAAGCGGCAGCTTGTCGCGCACAAAGGCCTCGACGCCGGGATTCTGAATGCCGATGGCGTTCAGCATGCCGCAGGGCGTCTCCACGATGCGCGGCATGGGGTTGCCCTCGCGCGGCTTCAGGGAAAGCCCCTTGACCACGATGCCGCCCAGGCGCTTCAAGTCGCCGAAATTCATGAACTCAAGCCCGAAGCCGAAGGTGCCGGAAGCGGTGATGATCGGATTCTTCAGCACCAGGCCGGCAAATTCAACGCGCAGATCCATGCCCTCTCCTTACCTTACAAGTGCACGTCTTCGGCCTTGAAGACCGGGCCGCGGGCGCAAACCTGCACGTGTTTGTCCTGGCCGTCCTTGCACACGCAGCCCAGGCACGCGCCCACGCCGCAGGCCATGGAGCGCTCCAGGGAGAGCTCCGCGCGCACCTGGTGCACTCTGGCGGCTTCCTGAATGGTCTTGAGGAAGGGCAGGGGGCCGCAGGCCAGCACGATGCCGCCAGCCGCACCAGCCACTTCCGATTCGATGCGCTCGATGATCATGGGCAGGTCCTCGGCGCTCTTTTCCTGAATGGCCTCGGCGCGGACCTTGTCGGACATGAGGGCGAAGGGGTAGCTGTCCAGGCTCGGTCTGTGGGCGAAGACCAGGCGCAGAAATTCCGGCGTGGGGTGCTTTTCGATGTAGCCCCGGAAGGGCGCTATGCCCATGCCGCCGGCCAGCAGCAGCGTGGGGGTCTCCTCCGGCGCGCTGAAGCCGTTGCCGAGCGGTCCCCAGATGATGACGTCGTCTCCGGGCTGGAGCCGGGCCAGGCGCGCGGTGCCGCGTCCCACAACCTGGAAAAAGAAGGTCACGGAGTCGGCGTCGGCGCGGGAGATGGAAAAGGGCCGCCCCCACGAAAGCTCGAGCCCCCAATGCTTGGGGCGCAGCATGGCGAACTGGCCGGGGCGATAGCCCGCCCACTCGGGGTTCTCCAGCGTGAGCTCCACGAAGTCGCTGGGAACATCCCAGGCTCCAAGGAAGCGCACCTCGCGCACCTTGACTTCACGGCAATTTCTGACCACGATCCCCCCATCCTTTGTCCTGCCCGCAGCGGCAGGGCGCACTCTCACCCAAAGGCGTTTTCCCCGAATGGACAAACTTGCACCTGAAATATTGGCCCCGGCGGGCGACCGCCCGAGCTTCCTGGCTGGCGTTGCCGCCGGCGCGGACGCCATCTACCTGGGACTGAAGCACTTCTCCGCCCGCATGCAGGCCAAGAACTTCGGCCTGGGCGAGCTGGCGACTCTCACGGAATATGCCCACGAGCGCGGCGTGCGCGTGCATGTGACCATGAACGTGCTGCTCAAGCCGGACGATGCCCGCGCCGCTGGCGGGCTTATGGAACGCCTGGCGCGCATGGTCAAGCCCGACGCCCTCATCGTGCAGGACCTCGGGGTGCTCGCGCTGGCCCGGCAAGCCGGCTACGAGGGCGATCTGCACATCTCCACCCTGGCCAACGCCACCCACCCGGCGGCTCTTGCCGTGGCTCGGCAACTTGGCGCAAACCGCGTCGTTCTGCCCCGCGAGCTGGACCTGGACGAGGTGAAGCTCATGGCCGGGGCATGCCCGGAAGGCCTGGGCCTTGAAATCTTCGTCCACGGCGCGCTGTGCCACTGCGTCTCCGGCCGGTGCTGGTGGAGCAGCTTCTTTGGCGGCAAAAGCGGTCTGCGCGGCCGTTGCGTGCAGCCCTGCCGCCGCTTGTACAGGCAAGGCGGCCTCAAAGGCAAGCCCGAGGGGCTGTTCTCCTGCCAGGACCTGAGCCTGGACGTGCTCACAAAAACCTTGCTGGACGTGCCTCAGGTGACGTCTTGGAAAATTGAGGGCCGCAAGAAAGGGCCGCACTACGTCTATTATGTTGTCACGGCCTACCGCATGCTGCGCGACGACCCGAACAACGCGGAAACACGCAAGGCCGCATTCTCGCTTTTGGAGCAGGCCCTGGGCCGGCCGGCCACGCATGGCGTGTTTCTGCCCCAGCGCCCTTATCCGCCGGTCAAGCCGGGCACCAGCACCGCCTCTGGGCTCACGGCCGGGCTGGTGAAGCGCGAGCCCGACGGCAAGGCCTATGTGCAGACCTGGCAGGACCTGCTCCCCGGCGACTTGCTGCGCCTGGGCTGCGAGGACGACCCCTGGCACCAGACCATTCCCCTGCGCCGCCGCATCCCCAAGGGCGGCAGGCTCGACATCCGTCCCGTGCCCGGCTCCAAGGGCGGTCCTCCGTCCAAAGCCCCGGCGTTTCTCATCGACCGCCGCGAGCCGGAGCTGATGCAGCTTTTGGCCGGAATGGAAAAAGAACTGGCCGTGCGGCCGGAGCCGCCGGAGAAAGAGGCCTCCAGCTTCCACCCCAAGACCTACAGCGCTCCACGCGTGGAGCGACGCACGGAACTGAGCGTGTTCCGCAGCCTGCCCCGCGGACAGTCGCGCGGGGGCAAGGCCGTGGAGACCGGCATCTGGCTGGAGCGCTCGGCCCTGCTCGACACCCCGCGTCCGGTCACCGGGCGCATCTGGTGGTGGTTGCCGCCGGTCATTTGGCCCAATGAGGAAGAGCGCTACAAGCGCCTTGTGGGCGAGGCCCTGGAGCGCGGGGCGCGCATCTTTGTGCTGAACGCGCCGTGGCAGGTGGGGTTCTTTGCCGAGAGAAAAGACATCCGGCTCATTGGCGGCCCTTTCTGCAACCTGGCCAGCGCGCACACCGCCGCGCAATACGCGTCACTCGGCATGGAGAGCGTGTTCGTCAGCCCGGAGCTTTCCGGCCCGGAGCTGCTTTCTCTGCCCCGGCACAGCCCCGTGCCGCTCGGAATCGTTATGGGCGGCTTTTGGCCGCTGGGCATAACGCGCATTCTGGCGGAGGAAGTCCGCCTGGAAGAGCCCATCCTGAGCCCGCGCGGCGAGGTGGCCTTTGTGCGCAAGATCGCCAACAACCATTGGATCTACCCCGGCTGGGAGCTGGATCTCTCCGCCCACCGCCGCGAGCTGGAGCAGGCCGGGTACGCCATGTACGCCACGTTGCGCGAGCCCTGGCCCAGGTTCCTGGAAACCGCGCCGCGCACCAGCGTGTTCAACTGGGACCAAGGGCTGCTGTAACCGAGGGGGATGCATGGGCGATTTGCCGCGCGTAGGCGTTAGCCGCTGCTTGCTGGGCGAGGCCGTGCGCTATGACGGCGGCCACAAGCTGGACCGCTTTCTGACGGATGTGCTGGCCCCCTTTGTGGAGTTTGTTCCCGTGTGCCCGGAGGTGGAATGCGGGCTCACCGTCCCGCGCGAGGCCATGCGGCTTGTGGGCGACCCGGCGGCCCCGCGCTTGCTCACGGTGAAAAACAAGGTGGACCTCACGGAGCGCATGGACCGCTGGGCCGAAGCAAAAGTCGCGGAACTGGGCGCGGCGGACCTGTGCGGCTTTGTGTTCAAATACGGCTCGCCCTCAAGCGGCATGAGCCGTGTCAAGGTCTACCCGGAAAACGGCGGCGCGCCCGCGCTCAAGGGCAGGGGGCTTTTCGCCGCCAGACTCATGGACGCCCTGCCGCTGCTGCCCGTCGAGGACGAGGGCCGGCTCAACGATCCTGTCCTGCGCGAGAACTTCATCGAGCGGGTGTTCGTCATGCACCGCTGGCGGCGGCTTGTGGGCGGAAAGGGCTTCAGCCTTGGCGCGCTGGTGGACTTTCACACCCGGCACAAGCTGCTCGTCATGGCGCACAGCGTGGTGCACTACCGCAGCCTGGGCCGGCTGGTGGCCCACGGTGCGGACATGCCGCTGCCCGACCTGAAGGCCGCATATTTGAGCGCGCTCATGGAGGCCTTGCGCCTTCCGGCCACCATCAAGAAAAACGTCAATGTCCTTGAGCACGTCATGGGCTACTTCAAGCGTTCCTTGAGCCCGGACGAGAAGCAGGAGCTGCTTGAGATTCTTGCTGCCTATGCCCAGGAACTGTTGCCGCTCATAGTCCCCGTGACTTTGCTTAACCATTACGTGAGGAAGTTCGGCGAGGGCTATCTGGCCGGGCAATGGTACCTGCGCCCGCACCCGGCGGAGCTCAAGCTGCGCAATCACGTTTAAAATCCGCCGGCCATCTTGCCGCGAATACTGTTCATTGGTATGCTTCCACAAAAGGAGTGTGCCATGGTCGCCTATGTCCATCAGATAGATCCCCGTGAAGCGGGGAAGTTTCTCGACGAGGTCCGCCTCGGCTCGCGGACGCTGCTCGATGTGCGCCAGGACTTCGAGTATGCGGAGGGGCATTTGCCCGGATCGCGGCATATTCCCCTTCCTGAACTGGCCGAGCGCCTGGGCGAGCTGGACAAAAACCTGCCGATCCTCGTGTACTGCCATGGCGGCATGCGCAGTTTGGCCGCCGCGAACATGCTGGCGGGGCAGGGCTTTCGCGAGATCATGAGCCTCAAGGGCGGCATAATGGCCTGGGAGGGCGCGCAGGCCCAAGGCCCGGCCGATCTCGGCATGGCTTCGCTCGCCGCGGCGGAGACGCCTGCCGCGCTTCTGGAGCACGCCTGGGGCATGGAGCTGGCGCTTGAGAAGTTCTACGGCGCCCTGGCCGGTCGCGCCACGGACCCGCAGCTGGCGGCCTTGTTCCGCCGCATGGCCGGATTTGAGGAAAAGCACCGCCGCGTGCTCGTGGAGATCTGGTCGCGCCTGGAAGGCGGCGAAACCAGGGCCTTCGAGGTCCGCGCCAAGGCCACCATCGTCACCGGCGTTCTGGAGGGCGGCGTGACGGCCAAGGACTACCTCGGCCTCATGAGCGACCCGTCCGATTCCGCAGAGGCCCTGGAACTGGCCATGGCCGTGGAGGCCCAGGCCCTGGACCTGTACCTGCGGCGCACCGTCTCCGTCACCGACGCCGACCTGCGGCGCACGCTGGTGCTGCTGGCCGAGGAGGAGCGCGCCCACCTCAAGGTGCTGGGCACCTTTGTGGACGAGCGGGCCAAGCTTTAGGCGCGGCGTTTTTGCAGCAGGTTTCCGGCCAGGATGAGCGCCAGCCCGGCATACGTCGTGGCGTGGATGGTCTCGCCCAGGATGAAGTGGATGAGCACCAGCGACAGGAAGGGCGAGAGGAAGATCAGATTGCCGATGCGCGCCGTTGATGTGGTGAGCCGCATGGCCTTGAGCCACAACACGAAGCTGACGCCCATCTCGAACACCCCCACATAGCAGGCCGCGGCCATGCCGGGGTTGTCCCAAGCGGGCAGCCCCGTGGTCGCCAGCGCGGTGCAGAGAATCAGCGGCAGCGCGGCGGCGAAGTTCAGCAAAAGGGCCAGCACAGGGTCCGTGGCGTTTTTGGTGTTGCCTATCCAGTACAGCGCCCAGATGAGCGTGCTGCACAACGCCAGGCCGATGCCGAAGGGATTGCCGAAATCCGTCCCCGTGAGGTTGCCCTGTGTGGAGAGCGCCACAACGCCCAGGTAGCTGACGCAGATTGCGGCAAGGTCGCGCCTGGTGAGCTTTTGCCCCAAAAAGGGCACGGCCAGAAGCGAGAGCGTGATGGCCCACGTGTAGTTGAGGGGCTGGGCCACCTGGGCCGGCAGCAGGGAATAGGCCTTGAACAGCACCAGATAATAGAGGAAGGGGTTCAGCGCGCCCATGAGGCAGTTGCGCAGGATGTCGCGGCCGCTCAGCTTGCGCAAAAGGCCAAGGCGGCCCTGCGCGGTCAGGATGACGAGGAGCGTGAGCACGGACACCGCATCGGCCACGAGCAGCAGCTGCACGTGGTTCATGTGCCCCAGGGCGATTTTGAAGGCCGAGGCCACGGTGCTCCAGATGAGCACCGTGCCAAGACCATACATGTAGGCCAGACGCTGCCTTGCGGAGGCGTCGTGCACCAATGCCGCCTAAATCACCACGTGGCGGCGGATGTGGGCCACGGCTTCCTCGTTGGAATCGGTCACCAGGAACAGGTCGAGGTCCTTGGCGTTGCAGTAGCCGTCGGCCACCAGGCGGTCGCGGAACCAGTCCACCAGGCCGCCCCAGTAGTCCTTGCCGAGCAGCACGATGGGAAAGGCCTTGATGCGCTTGGTTTGAATGAGCACCAGCGCCTCGGAGAGCTCGTCCAGGGTGCCGTAACCGCCGGGCAGGGCGATGTAGGCCATGGCGTATTTGATGAACATGAGCTTGCGCACGAAGAAATATCGGAAGTCGCAGCGCACGTTCAGGAACTGGTTGTTCTTCTGTTCCAGCGGCAGGTGGATGTGCAGGCCCACGGACTTGCCGCCGGCGTCGAAGGCGCCCTTGTTGCCGGCCTCCATGAGTCCCGGGCCGCCGCCGGTGATGACGGCGAAGCCCGCCTCAGTGAGCTGGCGCGCAAGGTCGATGGTCTTTTCATACAGCGGGTCGCCAGCCTTGACACGTGCGGAGCCGAAGACGGAAACCGCCGGGCCGAGGTCATTCAGGGTCTCGAATCCGTCCACGATCTCAGAGAGTATCTTGAACAGCCGCCAAGACTCCTGCATGGACAGGTCGTCGATGAGGTACTGTTTGGAATTGGGCATGGGCTTTTCAATGGCTCCCGGAATAGTGGTTGCGGCCCGGCAAGGTCTTTGGCTAACATGCGCGGGTCAGGGACCAGCCTTGTACACGGATTCCGAAGCAAGCGGAAGAGGGACGCCCCCCTACCGGCCTGCGGCGGCTTGTTCCATAAACGGTTCAACGCGGGGTAACCATGAAGATAAATTTTTTGGGCGCGGCCCAGGGCGTCACCGGCTCCTGCTACATTCTGGAGACCGGTGGGCATCGCTTCGCTGTGGATTGCGGCATGCATCAGGGCAACGCGGAGATTGAAAAGCGCAACCTGAACATGGACGCCTACCGTCCGGGCACGCTGGAATTCATTCTTGTCACCCATGCGCACATCGACCACATAGGGCTTTTGCCCCGCGTGGTGGCGAGCGGCTTCAAAAATCCCATCTACGCCACGCCGCCCACCCGCGACCTGATGCAGATCCTGCTGCTCGACAGCGCGCATATTCAGGAGATGGAAGCCGAACAGCAGAACCGCCGCCGCCAGCGCCACGGCAACAAGCAGGTGGAGCCGCTGTACACCACGGCCGACGCCACGGCCACCTTCCCGTTTATCCAGACCATCGAGTACAACAAGCCCTTCGAGCCGGTTCCGGGCATTCGCGTCACCTATCGCGACGCCGGGCACATCCTCGGCTCGGCCTTTATCGAGGTGGAGTACACGGAGGAGGGCAAGCACACCAAGATCATCTTCTCCGGCGACCTTGGCCGCCCCGGACAGCTGATTCTGCCCGACCCCAGCAAGGGCAACGGCGACCACACGGACTACCTGTTCATGGAGTCCACCTACGGCGACCGCGACCACAAGAGCGTGGAGAACAGCCGCGAGGAGCTGGCCTCGGCCATCGCCTACAGTTACAAGAACCACGAGAAGGTCATCATCCCGGCCTTTGCCGTGGAGCGCACCCAGCAGATTCTGTACACGTTGTTTCTGCTCGACCAGGAAGGCAAGCTGCCGAAAGACATGCCGATTTATCTGGACAGCCCGCTCGCCATCCGCGCCACGGAAATCTTCAGAAATCATCCAGAGTATTTCGACGACAAGACCAAGGCCCTTTTGAGCGCCGGCAAGGACCCGCTGTCTTTGCCCAACCTGCGCTTCAGCCAGACGGCGGAGGAATCGCGCGCGCTGAACACCATGACCGGCTCGGCCATCATCATTTCGGCCAGCGGCATGGCCAACGCCGGGCGCATCCGTCACCATCTGCGGCACAACCTCTGGCGCAAGGGCGCGAGCATCGTGTTCTGCGGCTACCAGGGCGAAGGCACGCCGGGCCGCAAGATCGTTGACGGCGCCAAGCAGATAACGATCTTCGGCGAGGACGTGGCCGTGGCGGCCAAGGTGTTCACCATCGGCGGGTTCTCGGCCCACGCGGGCCAGGCGGAGATCCTCCAGTGGCTCAAGAGCTTTGACGGCAAGGACACCAAGGTCATCCTCATCCACGGCGAAGTGAAGGCCCTCAAGACGCTGTCCGGCATCGTGCACGACCAACTGGGCATGGAGGTGCACATCCCCTCGTACCTGGAGGAGCTGACCCTGCAGCCCGGCAAGGGCATGGTGCCCGTTGTGGACGAGGCCAAGGCCGCGCCCCGCATCGACTGGGATTTCCTCCTGTCCGACTCCCAGAACCTCTTTGCCGAGTTCCAAAAGCGCATGGCCCTGGCCAAGGCCAAGCCCTGGGTGGCCCAGACGGAAATCCGCGACCGCTTCCTCGATTTGAACCGCAAGATGGTGGAGCTCATCAGCGAGCTGTAATATGCGTGTTATAGCAGGCGAATATGGCGGAAGAAGCATCCGCACAGTGGAGGGGCCGGGCTACCGGCCCGCCACCAGCAAAGTGCGCCAGGCGGTGTTCTCCATGCTGGAGGCGCGCGGGGTTGCCTGGGAGGACTGCCGCGTGCTTGATCTGTTCGCCGGCAGCGGGTCCCTGGCCATCGAGGCCCTGAGCCGCGGCGCGGCCGAAGCCTGGTTCATGGACAAGAACCCGCACGCCGTCGCGGCCATCAAAGGCAACCTGGCGGAATTCAAGGTGGCGCCGCGCCGCTGCCGCGTACTTCTGGGCGATCTGCTCAAGACCTTGGCCAAGCCCGCCGCGGTCCCTTTCGACCTCGTGTTCGTGGACCCGCCCTATGGGCTTGACCTTTTGCCTCCGGCCATGGAAAAGGCCGTGCGCGGCGGCTGGATTGCCGAAGGCGGGCTTGTGCTCGCCGAAGTGGAGGCGCATTGCGATTTCGCTGGCCGCGTTCCGGCCCAACTCATCCCGCAGACCGACAGGCTCTACGGGCAGACGAGGATACTGCTGTGGCAGAATACAACCCCAGGCTCGCAGTCTACCCCGGAACCTTCGACCCCCTGACGCGCGGCCACATGAGCCTCATCTACCGGGGGCTCAAGGTTTTTGAGAACGTGGTGCTGGCCATAGCCCAAAGCACGCCCAAGAAGACCTGCTTCACCCTGGACGAGCGCGTGCAGATGGCGCGCGACACCTTTGCCGGCGAGCCGCGCATCATCGTGGAGCCCTTTGACGGGCTGCTCATCGACTATGTGCAGGGCCGGGGCGCCGGGGCCATTTTGCGCGGGCTGCGGGCCGTGTCCGACTTCGAGTACGAGTTCCAGATGGCGCTGATGAACCGCAGGCTCTCCCGCGAGGTGCAGACCGTGTTCCTCATGACCGACTACAACTGGATGTACCTGAGCTCCACCATCGTGAAGGAGGTCGCCCTGCACGGCGGCAACGTCAAGGGGCTGGTGTCGGAGCCGGTGCTGGCCAAGTTGACGGAGAAGCATCTTGCCCTGAAGTCGGAGAGCGGCGAGGCATGACCTCCCTGCGCGCCGTCTGCATCCTGGGGCCGACGGGCTCCGGCAAGACCGAGGCCGCCCTGGTGCTCGCCCGGGCCATGCCGGTGACGGTCATCAACTACGACTCGCGCCAGATCTACGCCGATTTTCCCATCGTCACCGCCCAGCCGGAGCCGCACGAGCGTGCCCAGTGCCCGCACGTGCTGTATGGAATACTGCCCACGGCCGAGGCCATGACCGCGGCGCGCTTTGCGGAGCTGGCCCGGGTCGAGATCGCCGCGGCGCAAGAGGCCGGGCGCACGGCTGTGCTCGTGGGCGGCACAGGGCTTTACGTGCGCGCCCTGGAGCAGGGCCTGGCGGATATTCCGGCCATTGCGCCGGCGGTGCGCCAGTGGGTGCTGGACCGCATGGCCAACGAGGGCAACGCCGTGCTGCACGCGGACCTCGCCAAGGCCGATCCGGAAAGCGCCGCGCGCCTGCATCCGCACGACACGCAGCGCATCGCCCGGGCGCTGGAGGTTTTTCTCGGCACCGGGCGCACGTTGACGGACTGGTTTGCGGAGCAGAAGCGCGGGGGCACAGGGGTGACGCTGTGCAAGGTCGGGGTCTCCACCACCTTGGGCGAGTTGGAGCCCCGGCTGTGGAAGCGCATTGAAGCCATGTTGGCGCGCGGTGCCGTGGAGGAGGTGCGCCAGGCTTACGAGCGCACGCCGGACCGCGAGGCGCCGGGCTTCACCGGCATTGGCTGTGCGGAGCTTTTGACCCACATTCTGGGCGAGACGGACTTGCCGGAAGCCTGCGAGCTGTGGCGGCGCAACACGCGCGCCTATGCCAAGCGCCAGCTGACGTGGTTCGCCAAGGAACAGGGCACGCGCTGGATCCGGGCCGAGGGCTTCGACCGGCTGCCCGGCCTTGTGCGGGACTGGGACGCGGACGCCTGATAACGCCCGCGCCCAGCCGCAAGAGTCTTTTGAATTCCAACTACCGCTCGAACACTCCCTCGAAGATGACGCGCACGTCGTCCTCGGTCATGGCGACCGGGGTGTTCACGAAATTGCGGGCATCCTTGAGCTGCATGGCCGAGGCCACATAGGCCGGCACATCCGCCGCGTCGAGCCCCAACTCCTCCGGCCGCAGCCCGGCCAGGTCCGTGGCCTCCAGCAGCGCCTCCAAACCTTCCAGGAAGGGATGCATGTCCCCGTCCTCGTCCGCACCGAAGCCCATGGCCACGGCCAGATTGAGCAGCCGGTCGCGGGTGTCCTCGTGCTTCTCCGCCAGTTCGATGAGCCGGGCGAAGTAGGACCTGGAGAGCATGACCAGCCCGGCGCCGTGGTGCGAGCTGACCTTGGACCCGCTGAAGGAGTATTCCAGCGCGTGCTGGGAAATGGGCGAGGACAGGGCCAGGGACATGCCCGCCGCCGTGCTGGCCCAGGCCATGGCCGTGCGCGCGTTGATGTCGTCGCCGTGCTCCACGGCCTGGGGCAGGAAGCGCGTCACCAGATGCGCGGCGTCCAGGCAGAGCATGTCGCTCATGGGCTGGTGCGCGACGGAAAGGAAGCACTCCACGGCGTGGAAGAACGCGTCCATGCCGGTGAAGGCGGTGAGGCGCGGCGGCATGGAGCGCATGAGCTCCGGGTCCACAAGGGACAGGGCCGGGAAAAAGGCGGGGTGGATGAAGCCGCGCTTGCCCGGCGCGCCGCAGAGCATGGACACGCCGTTGCCTTCCGTGCCGGTGCCCGCCGTGGTGGGGATGGCCACCAGCGGCAGCCCTTTGGCTTCGTCGCCATAGGCCTTGGCGGCCATGGCCTCCCAGAAGGGCTCCTCACGCGTGGCCGCAAGGGAGGCGGCCTTGGCGGAGTCGATGACGCTGCCGCCGCCGATGGCCACGAGGAAGTCCGCGCCCATGCTGCGGGCCTGGGCCGCGGCCGCGTCCACATCCTCGGTGCGCGGGTTGGCGCGCACTCCGTCGAACACGGCGGACTTGATGCCGCGGGCGGCGAGCAGCCCCTGCACGCGTCCCAGGTGCCCCTGGCGCAGAATGTTGCCGCTTTGCCCGATGAAGATGAGGGCCTTCTTGCCCTGGGGCAAAAGCGTCGTGGTCTCCAGCTCCGCCAAGCGTCCAGGGCCGAAGAGAAGCGTCGTGGGCATGCGGAAGTCGAAGGAAAGCATTGGGCCTCCTTTAGGGGCGCGTGGCGTGTTTCAGGGCGTCCTCGAACTGCGTCGGCGTGAAAAGATCGCGCAGCACAAGAGGGCTGTCCGGGTTGTCCTTGGAGAAGATGGCCAGCAGCGGAATGCTTTGGCTGCCCAGGGCGCGCAGCAGGGCTTCCGCCTCGGGGTTCCTTTCCGACAGGTCGGCCTTCATGAGCTTCAGGCCATATTTCGACTTCATGTCCCCAAGGCGCGCGGGCGTCAAGGTCGTCTGCTCCAGCACCTTGCACGAGGGGCACCAGTCGGCGGTGAAGTCCACCACCACGGTCTCCTTGCCCAGCATGGCCTTGAGCGCGCCCTCGGAATAGGGATCGATGTGGGACACGAGGCTCGCCGGACGCAGGGCCGCGAATACGGCCAAAACAAGTACGCCCGCGGCCAGCGCCTTCAAGACCTTCATGCGGCCGGTGTCGAAGCCGGGCCCGGCAGCGCCCCATATCCAGGCGCTCAGGGCTGTGAGCCAGAGCACGATGAGGGCCTGCACAAGGCGCGTGTCGGGCAGAATGCTCAACAAATAGATGCAGGTCGCCATGAGCAGCAGACCAACGATCTTCTCCAGGTGGCCCGTCCAGGGGCCGGGCTTGGGGAACAGGCGCACCAGGCCGGGAAAGAGCACCATGATGAGATAGGGCAGGGCCATGCCTGTGCCCACGGCCGCCAGCACGGAGCTGATGACCCAGGGAGGCTGCAAAAGCGTCCAGCCCAGCACGCCGCCCAGAAAAGGCCCGCTGCACGGCGTTGCCAGCAAGGTGGCGAGGAAGCCCGTGAACAAGGCTTGCAGCTTGGGGTGCGTGGTCATCTGGTCGAATTTCAAGTCCACGATGGGCAGGCTGAACACGCCGAAGAGGCTCAAGGCCAGGGCGAAGATCAGCGCGGTGAGTCCGAGCACCACGCTGGGCTTTTGGAAGATCTGCCCCCAGGCCAGGCCCGTGGCCCCCAATAGGCCGCCCAGGATGAAGAAATAGGCGAGGATGCCCAGGGCGAAATACATGTTGTGCTCGCAGAACTTGGCCCGGCGCGCCTTGGCGTCGGCAAGGGCGCTGCCCGCCATGAGGGCTGACAATTTGATGCTGATGACCGGCAGCACGCAGGGCATGAAGTTCAGGATGAAGCCGGCCAGCAGGCCAAGCAGCACAGCCTTGAACAAACCGCGCACTTCCAATTCAGGCTGATGGTAGCGGGGCTTCAGGTTCGCCCAGCCCTCGGCCGTGGCGGGCGCAATGGAGCCGCTGGTGGCAGCCGTCGGCGTCAGCTCCACCTGGGCCTGGGGCGCGGGCTTGGACGCGCCGAGGAGCTTGGGCCACCAGTCCTGGCCGCGGGCCTCCGGCGCTTTGCCCTTGGGCGGGGCATAGGCCAGGTCCAGGCTGGCGGGCAGGCATTTGTCCTTGGCGCAAAGCAGCATCTCCAGGGTCGCCGTGAGCCGCGCGCCCTTGAGGGGCTTGTCCGGCAGGGGCACAAAAAGGGGCGTGTGCCCCGGATAGGCGTTCACCAGGGCGCTGGGGTCCAGCGGGTCCGTGGTCGGCGTGCCCGCCGGGTAGAGCACGGGCAGGGCGATTGCGCCGAGCTTCGCCGTGAGGGTTGTCGGCTTGCCGAACCCGCCGGGATTGTGGGCATAGGTGTGCCAGCCCTCGTCCGGGTCCAAAAACAGCACGGCCAGACGCTTTGCGGCCAGTCCGGACTCGGCTCTGGCCTGGTCGCTCAGGCTGAAGACGGCCCAAGTGGTGGAAACAGGCAGGTCGCCATGCCTGTCTTTTGCGTGAGAAACGCTTAGAGTACCAAGGCTTAACAGGGTAACGCAAAGGCATGACCAGAAAAATTTCTGCAACATTTTTTTGTCCAATGTAATTTTTCGTGTTGACAAAGAGTGCCCCCCCGCGTAGACCCCTTTTCGCGATGACGACGCGGACGCGACGCAGCGCAAACGTGGGTCACTAGCTCAATTGGTAGAGCAGCGGACTCTTAATCCGGAGGTTCAAGGTTCGATTCCTTGGTGACCCACCACGTTACAAATGAAAGCCGATATCGCAAGGTATCGGCTTTTTCTTGTTTTACGGATTGGGCCGGTGAAAAGCCGCGGCACAACACGGGAACAACACCGAATGGAAAGCGCATGGTTATGAACATGCTTCCTTCTGCGCATTTCGTTTCCAGGTGTCAAGGCGAAGGGCCGGCGGCAATGAACCTCTGATTTGTCTTGGCAGACCGCTTATGGGCGGATATAGTTCCGCGGCTGGGGCAAGGCGCCCTTGAACATCCCGAAAACGCAAGCAGACATCGCACAAGGAGTACCAATGGGCTTCAGCTTCTTCCCTAAGGAAGTCCAGTTTTTCGACTTGTTTCAGGAACAGTTCGAGAAACTGAACGAGGCCGTCATCGCCCTGAGCAGCATTTTTCAGGAGTTTGAAGACGTCGAGAACAAATGCAAGGCCATCAACCTCGTTGAGGAAACCGGAAACGGAGTGGCCCGGCGCATTTCACAGCAGCTCTCCACGACCTTCATCACCCCCATCGACCGCGAAGACATCCACAACATCAACGTCGCCCAAGAAGATCTGCTGAACCTCATCAAAGCCATCTCCACCCGCATCGGGCTCTACGATTTCCACGTCATCAAGTTTCCCGCCAAGAAGCTGGTCAAGAACCTCGCCATCATGGTCGAGGAAGTGGGCCGCATGATGGACCGCCTGCGCCAGCGCAAGGCCGTTGAGGAAAACGCCAAGAAGATCAAGTCGCTCAAGTACGAGTGCGAGATGCTGCTTCTGGTGGCCCTGGGCGAGGTTTACGACATCAAGCTCACCGGTTTCGACGCGGTCATGGACATCGTCAAATGGACGCACATTTACGACCGTATCGAGCAGGCAGTGAACCAGGCCGACCGCCTGGCCGACATCATCGAAGGCGTGGTGCTCAAAAATGCCTGATGTCCCCATGATGCTGGTCGCCATTGTGGCTCTGGCCTTATTCTTCGACTACACCAATGGCGCGCACGACAGCGCCAACGCCATCGCCACCATCGTCTCCACCAAGGTCCTTTCGCCCAAGATGGCCGTGGTCATGGCCGCATCGCTGAATCTTCTCGGCGCGTTCATGGGCGAGCAGGTGGCCAAGACCATCGGCAGCGGCATCGTGAACGCCGAAATGGTCGCCGGG
The DNA here is from genome assembly GCF_054657715.1 of Humidesulfovibrio idahonensis. Classification (NCBI taxonomy): domain Bacteria; kingdom Pseudomonadati; phylum Thermodesulfobacteriota; class Desulfovibrionia; order Desulfovibrionales; family Desulfovibrionaceae; genus Humidesulfovibrio; species Humidesulfovibrio idahonensis. The sequence continues at coordinate 1,046,886 of NZ_BAAHYE010000002.1, forward strand.
TGCCAAACCATCGTGCTCGCCGCGCTGTTCGGCGCCATCTTCTGGAATCTCGTCACGTGGTACCTTGGACTGCCCTCGTCCTCGTCCCACGCGCTCATCGGCGGGCTCATGGGCGCGGCCGTGGCCTACAGCGGCATGAACGCCCTCAACTTCCTGTCCATCTTCCACAAGGTCATCATTCCGCTGGTGGTTTCGCCCCTTGCCGGCTTCCTCGGCGGCTATGTCATCATGGTCGCGCTGTCCTGGATGTTCCACAAATCCAAGCCGCGCAAGGTGAACAACCTTTTCCGCAAGCTGCAGATCGTCTCCTCGGCCTTCATGGCCACCAGCCACGGCCAGAACGACGCCCAGAAGACCATGGGCATCATCACCCTGGCCTTGTTCCTTTCCCACGAAATTCCCGCCATCCACGTTCCCTTCTGGGTCAAGATCTCCTGCGCCATGGCCATGGGCCTGGGCACCGCCACGGGCGGCTGGAAGATCGTCAAGACCATGGGGCACAAGATCTTCAAGCTCGAGCCCATCCACGGCTGCGCCGCGGAAACCGCCGCGGCCATGGTCATCACCGGCGCCAGCCATTTCGGCGCGCCCATCAGCACCACGCATGTCATCTCCACGTCCGTGCTCGGCGTAGGCGCCAGCAAGCGTCTTTCGGCTGTGCGCTGGGGCGTGGCCGGCAACATGGTCGTGGCCTGGATCATCACCATTCCCGCCTCCGGCCTTGTCGCCGCCCTGGTGTTCTACGCGCTGCAGGCCCTGGGCGTTCACCAGTAGCCCAGGCGCCACCGCCCGCCGATTTCGTCTATCTCCGCCGCCTGCGGCCATGCCGTTGCCCCGCGCCGTTGCGCGTGGTATTTGCCGCAATAAGAGATGGAGGCGTCCATGAAGCCTGATCCGGCCCTGTCCCCACCCGCTGCCATTGACCATGCCCTGCGAGAGCGCTTCCGCGCCGTGGCGCACAGCCCCGAAGGACTGTTCAGCTATCCCACGGGCTTGGCAGGGCTGCGCGCCCTCGATTATCCGCCCGAGGCCCTGTCCGAACTGCCGGAGGCTGTCCTGGCCTGTTACTGCGGCGTGGGCAATCCCTTTGCCGCCGGGCTCCCCAGTCCTGGCGAGGCCGTGCTCGACGTGGGCTGCGGCACCGGGGTGGACACCCTTGTGGCCGCGCACTACGCCGGTCCGTCCGGACGTGTGGCGGGCCTCGAGTTTTCACCGGAAATGGCCCTGCGCGGGCGGAAGAACATCCGCGCCTGCGGAATCGCCACCGTGGGGCTTGCGCAGGGCAGGGCGGAGCGTTTGCCTTTTGCCGACGCCGTCTTCGACCGCGTGATCTCGAACGGCGTGTTCAACCTGGTGCAGGACAAGGCCACGGCCCTGGCCGAGGTGCACCGGGTGCTCAAGCCTGGCGGCCTTGTGCAGGTGGCGGACCAGATTCTGGAATCCGACGAGCCCCCGGCATGCCCGTTGTTGCCCGCAGGACCGGGAGCCGGCCCGGAGGCCAGGGCGCAGCAGTGGGCCAGGTGACAGGACGGCGCTGTGCCGGGAAGGGTCTTCCTGGATATGCTTGAGTCCGCAGGGTTCATTGAGGCGCGCCTTCTTTTCCGCACGTCCTTCAAGAGTTCGCCGCTGACCACCGGTGCGGTCTTTTTTTGCCGCAAGCCCCTCTCGCCGTTCTCGAAGCCGCTCTCCGCCTTGACTTGCGCTCGTCCATAACGCAGTGTGCTTCAATGATCCCTGTGGTCGGGGGTCGGTTTCGCGGCTGTAAATCTTCACCTGGACCAGTGCGGAAAATGGCGGAAGCGGAGAAACACGGCAGCATCCTCGTGGTGGATGACGAGCCGTTGAATATCGCAGTGCTCAAGGGCGTCCTCGGCCGCGCCGGCTATGCCGTGGCCAGCGCGCCGGACGGGGCGGAAGGTTTGGCCAGGGCCCAGGCCGAGCGGCCGGACATGGTCCTGCTCGATGTCATGATGCCCGGCGAGACTGGATTTGAAACCTGCCGCAAGCTTAAGAGCGACCCGGCCACCGCGCACATCCCTGTCATCTTCGTCACCTGTTTGGACGAGCTTTCCAACAAGCTGGCCGGGCTTGACCTGGGCGCCGTGGACTACATCACCAAGCCCTTCATGGCCGAGGAAGTCGTTGCCCGCGTGCGTTCGCACATGAATTTCAAGCGCCATCAGGGGGCCATCATCGATGCCCAGGCCAACCGGCTTGGGCAGGTGCACGCCGCCCAGCTCGCCTTGCTCACCTCGCCGCAGTCCGTGCCCGAGGCGCGCTTCGCCGTGCACTTTCTGCCCGTGCTCGAGGCCGGCGGCGACTTCTACGATGTGATCGCCTTTGATCAGGACCGCGCGGCGTATCTTGTGGCCGATGTGAGCGGCCACGATCTGGGCGCGTCCTTCATCACCTCGTCGCTCAAGGCCCTGTTCCGGCAGCATGCCGCTGCGGACAAAAGCCCGGCCGCGATTCTTGCCGCCATGAACCGCATCCTGTGCGCCATCACCCCGGAAGAGGTCTATCTCACCGCCGTCTGCCTCATGCTCGACCGCAATGCCGGCGTGTACACCGTCAGCTCTGCCGGGCATCCACCCGTGCTGGCCAGCCTTGCGGGCACGGCGCGGTGCCTGGACGTTTCCGGCCTGCCCCTGGGCATGTTCGAGGACGCGGACTACACGGTGCTCGAAGGTCCGGCGGCCGCAGGCGACCGTTTCTACCTCTACACCGACGGCCTGGCGGAAAACGCCGGGCATTACGTCACCAGCGAGGACTTCCGCGCCAGTCTGCTGCGGTCCTGCGAGCACAACGCCGTCATGCCCCTGCCCAACGCGGTGGTGAACATGATGCGCGACATGACCGGGGAGCAGACACCGGTGGACGACATCGTTCTGCTGGGGGTGGACGTATGATGCAGTCCTCGTCGGCAGCGGACGGCCATGGCCTTAGTCAAAGCTTTTCCGCCACCACCGAGAACGTGGAGGGCTTCATCGCAGGCATCCATGGTTTTTTGGCCGAGCGTGACCTGTGCGGCCTCTCCTTCGACATGGAGCTTCTCGCACGGGAGGCGCTGGTCAACGCCGTGCAGCACGGCTCCGGCTCCGACCCGGCAAAGACCGTCCACGCCGCGCTGCGCTTTGAGGACGGAGCCCTGGTGCTCACCGTGCGGGACGAGGGCGCAGGCTGGGACTGGCGGCAAATGCCCGTTGCCCCGCCCGATCCCGCCCGTGAATCCGGGCGCGGGCTGTTCATCATCCGCAAGTATGCGGACGACTTTTCCTACAATGACCCGGGCAACGCGCTCACCATCATCAAGCGCGCCCCTTCGGAGGTATTGGACATGAGCGACCCCACGACGATCCATATGACGCTTGAGGCCCGCGTCGCCGCGCAGGACGTGCCTGCCCTGCGCGATGTGCTGCGCGCGCGCATTCAGGAAGGGGCCCGGCAAATCCATCTTGACTTCAGCAAGGTGGAGAGCCTCGACTCCATGGGCATAGGCCTGCTGGTGGCCACCCACAACTCGCTGCACAAAATGGGCGGGGCGCTGCATCTGTCCGGCGTCCGCAAAGAGATCCTCCAGCTCCTGACCCTCATGCGCCTGGACAAGCACTTTTCCATCAGCTCCGGCAGCGCGGGCATGGGGGCCTGAGCCATGACCGACGAAGTGAACGACCTCATCCACAGCTTTGTTGAGGACTGCCGGGAGCATCTGGACAGCATCGAGGCCGCGCTCATGGACATTGAAGCCGCGGGCGAGGACCAGAACCCCGAACTGGTGAACAGCGTTTTCCGCCTGGCGCACTCCATCAAGGGCGGCGCGGGCATGCTCGGCCTGGACAACATCAAGACCTTGGCCCACAAGTTGGAGAACGTGCTGCACATGGTGCGCAGCGGCGAGCTGGTGCCAACCCACGCCGTGGTCGAGGTTCTGCTCAAGGGCTTCGACAGGCTCACCGCCCTGGTGGACAACATTGCGGACAGCGAGAACATGCCCATCGCCTCCTGGGTGGAGCGGCTGCTCGCCATCTCCTCCCCGCAGGAGGGCGCTGCGTCGCAAGACCTTGCGCCGACCCGCTTTGAAGTGGGCGCGGGCATTTTCGCCGTCGACGCCGTGAGCCTTGCGCAGGCCAAAAGCGGAGGCAACGACCTCTATCTGCTGGAGTTCGACCTGATCCACGACATACACGGCAAGGGGCGCATGCCCTTTGAGGTGCTCAAGATGCTCACCGACACCGGGCGCATCGTGGACTGCAAGGTGGACTTCGCCGCCGTGGGCGATCTGGACGCCTTCGGCAACAGCATTCCCTTTCATGTGCTCTTCGCCACCATTCTGGAGCCCAAGTACGTGAGCGGCTTGGTGAAGCTGCCGGACGACCGCGTGCGACGCATCGAGGAAGTGCCCAATGCGGTGACGGTCGCTCCGCCCAGCCAGAAGGCGGAGGAATCCTTCGGCGTCCTTGTGCTGCGCATCGATGCCGCGGCCGGTGCGCTGGCCCTGCCGGAGGAGATATCCTCACCGGTGCTGGACGACCTGCGCAGAGCCTTGCTGGCCGGATTGGAGCGGTGCGCCGGCCTTGTCCTCGATTGGGGCAAGGTCAACCGCGCGGACGTGTTCTTTTTCCAGATGCTGCTGGCGGCCAAGCGCAGCTACGCCGGACGGGGCAAAAGCCTGCAAGCCTCCGGCCCCCTGCCGGAAGACCTGCGCGCGGCCTGCCTGCTGCAGGGGCTGGGCAGCGCGGAAGCGCCCGGTTGCCTGTTGCCGGTGGCCTAGACCAGCCTGCCACGCCTGTTCCGGAGCATCTGAGACGTCGCCTCTGAAGTGGTGCCCTTGAACAGGCGCATCAAAACAGGCGCTTCCGAATTGGCGCATCTGAATCGACGTCTTGGAATTGACGACTCCGTTTCGGCTCGCACAAGCGGGAAAACGATCGCGAGCAGGCGCTTGGCCGATGCGCCACACTCGGCAACCACTCTCCGCAACCGCTACAGGCAGCCGCGGGGGCCAGGGTCTGAGTCAGCTCCGGACAATGCCGTGCTTGCGGGTCTTTTCGTAGAGCGTGGCCCGCGATATGCCAAGCGCCTTGGCCGTTCTGGCCATGTTCCACGTGTTTTCCCGCAGGGCGGCCAGAATGAGCCGCTGCTCGTTGTTCGACTGCACGTCGGCCAGCAGCGGCTTGTGGTGCAGCGGCTGCAAGGGTTGGCTGCGGGCCACGCCGGCCACGATCTCCGGCGGCAGGTCGGACAGTTCGATGCACTTGCCCATGCACAGGCTTGCCGCGCGGCTGATCATGCCTGCCAGCTCGCGCACATTGCCCGGCCAGCTGTAACGCATCAGGGCGTCCATGGCCGCATCGGCGCAGCCGGAAACCTGCGTGTTCATGCAGCTGAGCTGATGCGCCACAAGCATGGGGATGTCCTCGGTGCGCTCACGCAGGGGCGGAATGCGGATGGTCAGCCCGGCCATGCGGTAGTACAGCTCCTCGCGGAAGAGCCCGTCCTGCATCATGGCCTGCAGATCGCGGTTGGTGGCCGCCACAAGACGGAAGTCCACGCGTGTGGGCGAGTTGGCGCCCAGGCGGTGCACCAGCTTGTCCTCCAGCACCCGCAGCAGCTTCACCTGCGCCGTGAGCGGCAAATCGCCTATTTCGTCCAGAAAAAGGGTGCCCATGTGCGCCAGCTCAATCTTGCCGATGCGCCCCTCACGCTGGGCTCCGGTGAAGGATCCCGGCAGGTAGCCGAAAAGCTCGGACTCGAAGAGGTCGTTGGGGATGGCCGCGCAGTTGATGCCCACAAAGGGGCCGGAAGCGCGCGTGCTGGCGTGGTGCAGCGCGTTGGCGAAAAGCTCCTTGCCTGTGCCCGTGGCCCCGAGAAGCAGCACCGGCGCCTCTGTGCGGGCGTAGCGCAGCAGGTGTTGCTTGGCTGCGCGCAAGGCCGCGCTCTGGCCCAGAATGCTCTCCATGTTGTAGCGCGCGGCCAGGGCCGTGTTCATGCGCGTTTTATACAGCGAGACCTTCTTGTCCAGCCGTTCTATCTTTTCGGACAGGCACTTGAGCTCTTCCGGATTGCCGAAGATGGACTGGGAAAGCATGCCCACCACAGCGCCGTCCACCGCGCGCACGGGAATGCGGTTGACGATGAGGGTCCGTCTGCCCCTGCCCTGGCCCACGCTGCACTGCTCGCCCATCTCGGCCACGCCGTTCTGCATCACGACCGCCGCGCGCGAATCCGGAATCAGCTCGGTGATGTGCCGGCCCAGGGCCTGGTTTTTGACGATGCCAAGATAGCGGGCATAGGTCTCGTTGACGAAGCGGATGATGCAATCGCGGTCGCAGAAGATGACACCCATGGGCATGGTGTCGAGGATGCTCTCGGCGAGGTTGTCCAGATAAAAACCAGCGGCGTTCATCATGTCAATCCTCAGACGTTTGCGCGTGCTGCAGGGGGGCGTATGAGCCTGTCCGACAATTTGTACATGTCAGGAATGCCGGCACGCATCAAGAGAAAAGCAAAGGCATTTGACGATATTTTTCCTTTCAGATTAGCATATTGAAAAGTATCGGACGCGTGATCTTGCGGCTATCGTGTTTGAAACATCCGCGGTGTTTTCCGTCTGTGCCTGTGTCCAGAGGTCCAGACAGAACGGTGCGTCACCCTCGCGCCAGGGCCATCCCGGCCAGCCCGGCCATGATCAGCGCCGACCCCAGGGCCCGCGCCGGGCTGATGCGCTCGCGCAGGAGCAGCAGGCCCGCCAGGGTGCTGAACAGAATGCCGACGTTGCGGGCCGCGGTGACTTGGATGACATTGCCCTGCCGCAGGGCCAGCACGATGAGGAAATAGGACAAGGGCGTGAACACGGACACCAGCAGCACGTCGCGCCTGTCGTTGCGCTTCTGTCCGCGCTGCGCATCGCACTTGGCCGCGTTGCGCCAGGCCGCTGCCAGGCCGCGCCAACTGGGCCGCTTGCGCCAGGCCCACAGGCTGACGAACAAGCTCATGAACAGATGCATGAGGAACAGGTAGTCCAGCGGATCCGGCGCGGGGCCCAGGCTCATGGCCTTGCGGTCGGCCAGATGATAGCCCGCTATGGCGCAGCCCGTGCAGATGGAAAGCGCCAGCCCCCGGCGCGAAAGCGGCAACCCGCTCCAGGTCGAGAGCCCCACAAGCAGCGTTCCCGCCACCACAACGGCCACAAAGAGCGCCTGAACCGTGGGCACTGTGTCGCCCACGAGGACGCCCGCAAAGAGCAGGGTGGCCACGGGAGCCGTGCCGCGGCTCAGGGGATAGACGGCGGAGAGGTCGGCCGCCACATAGGCCCCGAACAGGCAGGCGACGTAGATTGTTTCGAGGAGGCCGGAAAGCGCGGCCCAAAGCCACACCTCCGGATTGAGCAGGGTGGCGTTGCCGTGTGCCAGCAGGCCGTGCCAGAGCAGCAGCGGCGGCACAAGGACCAGACTGCCGGCGACGGTGGTGAGCCAGGCGAAGGAGAGCTTGTCGGCGCACTGCTTGACCAGCGTGTTCCAGAACACGTGCAGCGCGGCCGAGACGAGAACAAGGCCTAAGGCCGATGCGTCCATCGCCGCCTCCTCCGGCGCCGGCTACAACGTCAACTGCGAGGCGTCGATGATCTCCTGGCGCAGGCGCAGAAACTCCATGTCCGTGAACTCGCGCGGGCGCGGCAGGGGCACGTCCTTGACGGTCTGCACGCGGCCGGGCAGCTTGCCCTCCATGCACACGATGCGGTCGCCCAGGTACAGGGCCTCGTCGATGTTGTTGGTGACGAAGATCACCGTGCGCTGCTCGGCCTGCCATATGCGCGCCGTCTCCTGCTCCATGAAGATGCGCGTCTGGGCGTCCAACTGGCCGAAGGGCTCGTCCAGCAGCATAACCTGCGGGCTGTTGGCGTACACGCGGGCAATGCCCACGCGTTGCTTCATGCCGCCGGAGAGTTGGTGCGGGTAATGGTCCTCGAATCCCGTGAGGCCCACAAGCTCAATGTATCGCTTGGCGATCTCGCGGCACTCCTTTCCCGGCAGGCCGCGGAGCTTCGGGCCCATCTCCACGTTGCCGAGCACGGTCTTCCATGGAAAGAGCATGTAGCCCTGGAACACCAGGCCGCGGTCCGAGCCGGGGCCCTCCACTCCATGCGCCCGGCCGTCCGCTCCGGCCAGGGTCACCGTGCCGGTGGTGGGCGTTTCCAGCCCGGCGATGATGCGCAGCAGGGTGCTCTTGCCGCACTGGCCAGGGCCGAGGATCACCAGAAACTCGTTTTCGCGGACCGCGAGGCTCACGTCGCTTAGCACGGGCACTTCCTGCTTGCCCTTCTGGATGAAGGTCTTGCTGACGTTCGTGCAGGCGATCTTGATGTCGGGAGTGGGGGTGAGGGTTGCCACGACAGCCTTCCTTCGCTTGGCTTCTGCGTCTTTCGGAGTCTGTGCGCCTTTTGCCGCTTGCGTGCCGAGCCCTACAGCCCGGCGATCTTGCGCTTCCAGGGGCAGAGGTAGCGTTCCAGCCCGGTGACCAGAAGCGTGGTGCACCAGGCCACCACGGCGATGACCGCCATGCCGCCCATGACCATGGCCGGGTCGGAGAGGTTCATGCCCTGGACGATGATGTAGCCCAGGCCGGAACGCGCGCTGACCAGCTCGGCCGCGAGCACGCAGGTCCAGGCGGAGCTGAGCGAGATTTGCAGCCCGGCGAAAATGGCCGGGAACGAGGCCGGGAAGCACACATGCAGGATCTCGTCGCGCCGGTTGCCGCCCAGCATGCGGATGACATCGTACAGCTCCGGGTCAACCAGGCGCACGCCGTTGTAGGCGTTCAGCAGGCAGGGCACAAAGGTGCCGATGACGATGATGAAGACCTTGCTCGTCTCGTCGATGCCGAACCAGAGGATGGAGATGGAGATCCACGAGATGGGCGGCATGGGCTTGAGCAGGTCGAACAGCGGCTTGACGATGGCGTTGACGTAGCGGTTCAAGGCCATGATCAGGCCCAGGGGCACGGCGAGGACCGCGGCGATGCAGAAGCCGATGAGCACCCGTTGCGTGCTGGCCCAGATGTGGCCCAGAAGCTTGTACTCGGCCAGCTCGTTGTCCCACAGGTCCTGCAGGGCCGCTATGACTTCTGTCGGTCTGGCGAGGGAGCTCGAGCCCTCGGCCCCAAGGGTTCTGGCCAAGTAGTCCCAGCCGAGAAAGAAGCCGCAGAACGATACGGTGTACAGGAAATAACGGTTGGTCAGCACCCGGCGCAAGGTCCAGGGCTGGCGGTCGCTGAAGGCGCAGGTCGTCTCGTTGGCGATGTTCGAGGACATGGCTACCTCCTGATCCCGGCCAGAAGCTTCTTTTCCACACGGTCGATGACCACGCCGATGACCGCGCCGGTGAGCCCCACCATGACCATGCCCAGCACGACCATTTCCGGCATGGCCAGCCTGCGGCCCATGGTGATCATGAAGCCGAGGCCGGAGTCCGCGGCGAGCAGCTCCGCTGCCACAAGATTGGTCCAGCAGCAGGCGAGCGCTATTTGCAGCGCGCCGAAGACCATGGGCAGGGCCGAGGGGATGCACAGCTGCCGGAAGATCTGCCAGTCGCTGGCGCCATAGGTGCGCGCCATCTGTATCAGCGTCGGGTTGGTCATCTTCACGCCCACGTAGGCGTTGATGACGCAGGGCACCAGCCCGCCGAGCCAGATGATGAAGATCTTTCCCGGCAGGCCTATGCCGAACCAGAAAATGGTGAGGGGAATCCAGGCCACGGGCGGAATGGGCCGGATGATCTCGAACACGGGCCTAGCCAAGCCCTCCGCCATGACGAACCAGCCCATGGCCAGCCCAAGGGGAATGCCCACGGCCAGGGACAGGAAGTAGCCGGTGAAGGCCTCCTGAATGCTGACCCAGGCGTGCTCCTGCAAGAGCGCGCCGTCCGGGTCCACCTCGCTCAGCTTGAGCACGAAGAGCTGGGCCACGCTGCTTGGCGCGGCGAGCATGGTCTCGGGCACGATGCCCGTGCGCACCACGAATTCCCACAGGCAAAAGAAGGCGGCGACACTCACCACCGGCAGAATCTTGAGCGCCAGGGGCGTCTTCACCCGTATCTCGCGGTACGCTGTCATCGTGTGCCTCCTTGCTGCTGCGGGCCTTGTGCTGCAGGAAAGGGCCGGCCGCAGCCGTCCGAGGACGGCCGGGCCGACCGGCATGACACCTTACTTCTTGACCATCTTGAGGAACTTGTCGGTGATGTAGAAGCCGGACTGGAGCTTTTCACCCTCGGCGGGCTTCAGCTTGCCCAGGTCGGTGAAGAACTTCACCAGATCCTTCTGCCACAGCTGAACCTGGCTGGGGCCCTTGCTGGAGTCGAACATCTTGAGCTGTTCGTCCAGGGTGAACACGGGGTGCAGTTGCAAGTCCATCTTGGCCTCGTCCTCGGTCATGCGCAGACCGGCCCAGCCCAGGAACTTCTTGTAGTCCGGGGAAAGCTTGACGCCGTCCTTGCGGATCAGGTCGATGCCCTTGAAGTAGACCTTGAGGAACTTGGCCACTTCCTGCGGGTTCTTGTCGCAGTAGTCCTTGTCGCCGATGAGCACGATGGGCACGAAGCCGCCGGCCTTCTTGACGTCCGAGGCGACCTTCCAGCCCTTCTTGAGGCCGTTGTACATTTGCGGGGCCCACAGCACCACCGCGTCGCCGATGCCCTTTTCATACGCCGCCACGCACTGGGCGGGGTCCATGTTCTTGATGACCACGTCCTTGTCCGTGAGGCCCAGGGACTTGAGCCACAGGCTCATGGCGTAGTGGCCGGAGGAGATGGTGGTGCACAGGATGGTCTTGCCCTTCACGGTCTCGGGCGAGCCATAGACCTCGGGGAACTTCTTGTTGAAGCCCTTGGTCTTGAGGATGGGGCTGTTGGGCCGCACAAGCACGGCGTTGGTCACGGATTCATCGTTGCCGATGGCGAGGAGATAGGCGTTGTGACGAAGCGCGCCAAACATCATGGGCACGCCGCCGGTGCCGCCCAGCACCCACTGCTTGGCGGGCAGGGCCTCAATCTGGGCCATGCCGGAGTCGAACATGTGCAGCTTGAACTCGAAGCCCTCGGCCTTGTCCCAGCCCTGGGCCTTGGCGTACCAGGGAATGAACGTCTCGTGCTCGGCCTGCCAGGTGGTGTTGAGCACCTTGGTCTCCGCCGCCTGCCCCAGTCCGGCAAAGGCCAGAACCAGGATGAGCGCCACGCATAGCGTCAAGTGATGCTTCAGCTTCGGCATAGACTTTCCCTCCGTCGTTGTGATGTTCCACACCCGTTGCGCGGGCTGCCCGCCGCGCCATGCCGCCTTTGTCGCCTCCACCGCCGCCGCAAGCTACCACCAGCGAATAAGCTCGGTGACGTGCTTGCGGATGCGGACGAATTCCGGATCAAGGAAGTTTCTTGGCCGCGGCAAATCCACCTTCACCTCGGCCTTGATCTTGGTCGGCTTGTTGGAGAGCACCAGAATGCGCTCGGCCACGTAGACCGCTTCCTCGATGTTGTGGGTGATGAAGAGCACGGTGCTCTCAAGCTTGCGCCACAGGTTCACCAGCTCGTCTTCCAGATAAAAGCGCAGCTTCACGTCCAGCTGGCCATAGGGCTCGTCCATGAGCAGCAGGTCGGGGTTGACGGCGAACGCGCGGGAGACCGCGATGCGCTGGAGCATGCTCGCGGAGATCTGGTTGGGGTAGAGGTCGGCGCACTGGGTAAGTCCCACCATGTCCAGAATCTTTTCCAGCCGCGCATTGATTTCCGCCTGGGGCAGACCCTTCACCTCCATGCCGTAGGCCACGTTGTCGCGCACGGTGCGCCAGGGCAGGCACGTGGGCTCTTGGAACACGAAGGAGATGTTGTGCCGCTTGGGGTCGGCCTCCTCGCCGTCGATGAGGATGTTCCCCGAGCTGATGGGAATGAGCCGCGAAAGGGCGTTCAGGAAGGTGGTCTTGCCGCAGCCCGTGGGGCCGACAATGGCCACGAACTCGCCCTCGGCCACGTTGAAGCTGATGTCGTCCAGCACAAGCAGTTCGCCGTAGCGCTTGGTCAGGTTGCGGACCTCGATCTTGGTCTTGCTCGAATCGCCCTCTCGCGCCATTGGATTCACCTCGCTCACGTGTTGCAGAGCCCGGCCGCCTGTCGTCGTTATTCCTGCACAAGACTCTCCGCCGGCACGTAGTCCATGTCGAAGGCCTCGGCCACGGCTTTGTAGGTTATCTTGCCCTGGGCCACGTTCAGGCCAAGGAGGATTTCGCGGCTTTCACGGCAGGCGCGCTTCCAGCCCTTGTCCGCAATCTCCAGGGCATAGGGCAGGGTGGCGTTGGTCAGGGCCAGGGTGGAGGTCTTGGCCACGCCGCCTGGCATGTTCGCCACGCAGTAGTGCACCACGCCGTCCACGATGTAGATTGGGTCCGTGTGGGTGGTGGCCTTGCTGGTTTCAAAGCAGCCGCCCTGGTCGATGGCCACGTCGACCATGACCGCGCCGCGCTTCATGGTTGCGAGCATGTCGCGGGTGATGAGCCTTGGCGTCTTGGCGCCGGGGATGAGCACCGCGCCGATGACCAGGTCGGCCGAGGGCACGATTTTGCGGATTGCCGCGGGATTGCTCATGATGAGAAAGCAGTTCTTGGGCATGACGTCGCTCAGGTAGCGCAGGCGGTCCAGGCTGGTGTCGAGCAGGTAGACCTTGGCGCCCAGGCCGCAGGCCATCTTGGCCGCACCCACGCCGACCACGCCGCCGCCGATGATGACCACCGTGGCCGGGTCGACGCCGGGCACGCCGGAGAGCAGGATGCCGCCGCCGCCCTGGGCCATTTCCAAATACTTCGCGCCTTCCTGCACGGCCATGCGCCCGGCCACTTCGCTCATGGGGGTGAGCAGCGGCAGGGAGCGGTCTGGCTTCTGGATGGTTTCGTAGGCGATGTTCACCGAGCCGCTCTGCATGAGCGCGCGGGTGAGCTCCTCGTTGGCGGCAAGGTGCAGGTAGGTGAAGTTGATTTGCCCCGGGCGGATGAGCTGGTATTCCGAGGCCAGCGGCTCCTTCACGTGCATGACCATTTCGGCCTTGGCGTAGATTTCCGCGGCGGAGCCGATGACCTTGGCCCCGGCCGCCTCATAGGACTCGTTGGTGAAGCCGCTGCCCAGGCCCGCGTCGCGCTCCACCAGAACCTCGTGCTTGTGCTGGCGCATGACCTCGACGCCGGCGGGCGTCATGGACACGCGGTTCTCCTGATTTTTGATCTCCTTGAGAATGCCGACGATCATGGCGTTCCTCCAGATCTGTGCCAGGGTTGGGCAGGGTTATTGCGCGGCCTTCAGCAGCGCCGCCTTCAAGGCCGCCAGGATGGCGTCGATGTCGTCCTTGGTGGCGATGAGCGCCGGCGCAAGGTTCACGATGTTGTTGTGCCCTGGCAGGGAGCGGTTGGTGCGGCCTGCCAGCACGCCCTGGGCGGCCATTTCGCCCACGACCTTGAGCACATAGGACTCGTGCACCGGGGCCTTGGTCTTCTTGTCCTCCACAAGCTCTATGCCGCAGAGCAGGCCGCGGCCGCGCACATCGCCCACCTTGGGCAGGTCGGCCATGTCCTTCATGCCGGCCAGCAGGCGCTCGCCCATGACGCGGCAGTTTTCGAGCAGCTTCTCGTCCTCGATGATGCGGGTGTTCTCCAGGGCCGCCGTGCAGGCCGCCGCGCAGCCGCCAAAGGTGCTGATGTCGCGGAAGTAGGCCATGGGGTCGCCGGGATCGTTGAGGAACTGGGCAAAGACCTGCTCGGTTGCGGCGGTGACGGAGATGGGCATGTAGGCGCTGGCCACGCCCTTGGCCATGGTCACGATGTCCGGGCTGGCGTTGTAGTGCTGGTAGCCGAACCACTTGCCCGTGCGGCCCATGCCGCAAACCACCTCGTCCATGATGAGCAGCACGCCGTGCTTGCGGCAAATGCCCTGGATGACGTCGTAGTATTCCGCCACAGGGGGAATGACCCCGCCGCCGGCGGTGATGGGCTCGAAGATCACCGCGCCGACCTCGTCCGGGCCCTCGCGCTGGATCACGTCCTCCATGGCCTTGGCGCAGTCGATGTCGCAGCCGGGATAGGTCTTGCCGAAGGGGCAGCGGTAGCAGCAGGCGTGGGGAATCTCCGCAAAGCCCGGAGCGAATGGCCCGAACCACTCGCGGCGTTCCTGCTGGCCCGTGGAGCTCAAGGCGCCGATGGTGGTGCCGTGGTAGTCGCGGTTGCGGTACAGAACCGTCTTCTTCTTGCCGTTGTGCTTCATGTGGCCAATGGCCCGGACCATCTTGTAGGCCTTTTCGTTGGCCTCGGACCCGGAGTTGGACAGGTAGATGCGGTTGATGCCCGGGAGCAGGGACGAGAGTTTGGCGGCGAATTCCGCGTAGGGCACGTTCCCGGCCGAGGCGGCGTAATAGGGCATCTTGATCATTTGCGCGCAGACCGCCTCGGCGATGGACCTGCGGCCGTAGCCCACGTTGACGCACCAGACGCCGCCCGAGGTGGCGTCGAGGTATTCGCGGCCGTTGATGTCGCGCAGGCGCATTCCGTCGCCCTCGACCATGATGAGCGGGTCCTTTGCGGAAAAGACGCTGTGCTGGGTCAGGTGGTGCCAAACATGCTCCACATCGTTCCTCACCAGAACCGCGGGATCTGACTTTTTGGCGTTTTGCTGCATGGCTGCTTCCTCCGCAACATGGGTTGCGTGCTCGTTATCCGCCGGTCCGGGCGTTGCCGCCGCAATGGATCAGCTAATCCTTTGCAAAGAGCCGCTTGCCGCCTTCCTCTTGGGCCCGGCCCCCTTTGATGGGCACGGGAGCCAGGCCCGGGCAGAGGGAGTGGCGTGTCAATGCATCCTAGCCCTTGGGCGCGTTCAGATGCGCGTACTTCTTCAAATAGCGCGTGGGCATGGCTAGGGCGTCGCGGCGGAAGGGCTCGGCCAATACGTTCTTGCCGCCCTCGATGACCGCCTCGATGACCGCGGGACGGCCGGAGGCCACCGCCGCGCGCACAACGTCCTTCACGGTCTTGTAGTCCTCCACGCGGTAGCCCTCGGCGCCCATGTCCTTGGCGAGCTGGGCGTAGCTCGGGTTCTCGCGCAGGTTCACGCCAACGTAGCGCTCGGCGTAGTAGTCAACCTGGTTCTTCTTTTCCGCGCCCCACTCGTAGTTCTGGAACACCACGGCGATGACCGGGATGTTCTCGCGCACGGCGGTCATGACCTCGGACAGGCCGCTGATGCCATAGGCGCCGTCGCCCTGCAGAGCGAACACGGGCGCGCCGGGATTGCCGATCTTGGCACCCATGGCCGCGCCGTAGGCGAAGCCGCAGTTGCCCCAGGACAGGGCCGAGATGTGCTGCCGCGCCCCGCTGAACTTGAGGTAGCTGTTGGACATGGAGCAGTTGTTGCCAATGTCCGTGGAGACGATGGCCCCGGCCGGAAGCGCCTCGGAAAGCTCCTTGAGGAAACGGCGCGGGTGCATGAGCTTGGCCGTGGAGCTGGACCACTTCTTGAGCTCGTCGTTCCAGCCGGCCTTTTCCGCGTCCACGTCCTTCTGGCGCACGACGTTGGGCTTGCGCTTGGGATCCGCGGCCTTGACGGCCTGGAACAGGGCGGCGGCAAACTGCTTGGCGTCGGCCAGGATGCCCAGGTTCACCCGCTTGGACAGGCCGAGCACGCGGTAGTCCACGTCGACCTGAATGACCTTGGCGCCCTTGGGCCAGTAATCGATGTCGTACTGGGGCAGGGTGCCGAAGGGGCCGAGTCGGCAGCCCAGGGCCAGAACCACATCGGCCTTGGCGATGGTGCGCATGGCGCCCTTGGAGCCGCAGTAGCCGATGGGACCGCAGCACAGGGGATGGTCCGCCGGGAAAGAGTCGTTGTGCAGGTAGCTGTTGACCACAGGCGCGGTGAGATACTCGGCCAGGGCGCGGGTTTCGGCTATGGCTTCGCCCGCGGACACGCCGCCGCCGGCCAGAATGACCGGATACTTGGCCTGTGAGAGAAGCCGGGCAGCCTCTTCGATCTGGCTCGTTGCGCCGGGGCCGAACTGCACCTCGGCCGTTGTGTAGATCTCGTCGTCGCAGATGCCGTAGAAGTAGTCGCGGGGAATGTTCAACTGCGTGGGGCCGTGCTCGGCCTTGGCGATGTAGAAGCAGCGCCGGGCCAGTTCGGACATGCGGTCGGGCCGGTTCACCCGCACCTGATACTTGGTGCTGGGCTGAAAGAACGGCATCTGGTCGATTTCCTGGAACCCGCCGGTGCCGATGCCCTTGCTGCCGGTTTCCGGTGTCAGGGCGACCACCGGGGAATGCGCCCAGTAGGCCGCGGTGATGGCGGAAACAAAGTTGAGCGCGCCAGGACCGTTCTGCGCGATGCAGGCCTGCGGGCGGCCGGTGACGCGCGCCAGGCCGTCCGCCGCGTGGGCCGCCGCCTGCTCGTGGGCGCAGGGTATGAAGCGGATGCCCGCTGCGGGGAACAGATCGAGCAGGTCCATGAACGCGGATCCGACAATGCCGAAGACGTTCTGCACGCCCTCAGCCACCAGGGTTTCAGCTAATGCCTCGCTTGGGGTCATTTTCATCGCTGCCGCTCCTTTCCAGACGGTTTTGGGCGTCGAGTTCTTTCGCCGGCCCGGCTGGGCTGGCATGTGAAAGAAAGAGCAAGCGGCATGCCGAGATTTATGATTCATGACGATGTTTTTGAAATTCGCATTACATCTTGAAATCACAGATTAAATCAAAATCTGTTTTGTAGGGGCAAGCGTGATTCGGATGGGGGCGGCTAGTGGATGTGTCTGGATTGGGCGACATGTCTGGAGTGGCGTACGTTGGATCACGAGACACTTCGCCGAGTGCCAGCTGCAAATCAGGCGGAGGTCGAAAAGCGGCATGGGCGGGTGGTGAAGCGATTGAGAAGCCGGGTTCTCTCAAAGAGTGGCTCGACGCTGGAGGAGTTCGGAGTACTGGCGGCGGCGGAAGGCGGCGCGTGCGGTCAACACGGCTGTGTCGCGCCGAATGCGTTGACGTCGTTTATGAAAAATAGCGTAACAAACCGCCACGCCATGATTCTTTGCGTCACCAATGAAAAAGGCCCAGCAAGGTTTGCAATCCTTGTCGGGCCTTGATCTCTCTGGAGCCAGCGCGCGGAATCGAACCGCGGACCTGCTGATTACGAATCAGCTGCTCTGCCAGCTGAGCTACGCTGGCTGACTCACGCGGAGCCTTGTTACACAACGCCGGAAAAGCGGTCAAGTTGAAAAATGGCCCCGCAAAACCCCTGGCAAGCATCCAGCGGCAAAACATCCTGAGCGGTTCATGATCATCTGGTGGCGCTTGTCCGGTCTGTTGCCGGAACCATTTATTCACGCATGCTATTTTCCTCAACGCTGCCGATCGCCTCAGCCCAGCCTGTGCCCCCGCGGATTTTCCCATATGGGAATCATCGGCAGCAGCTCGCCTTGCTCCACCTTGTCCGAGACGATGAGCAGTCCGTGGGTTTCCAGCATGTCGAGCCGCGCTTCGCGGCTGCGCTCCAGCAGCGGCTGGGCTTGCAGCTCCGCGCCAAGGGCGGAGTTGGTGCAGGGCACAAGGCGTTCCCAGCCCAGTTGCGCCGCGTTTGGCGTAATGGAGGGCCGCGCCAGTATGAGCCCCGGCACCGGCAAGGTGCGGCCGCGCAGCCAGCAGATGGCGGGCAGCACCAGCGCATGCATCAGCGCGAAAACGGCCCAGGGCGTGCCCGGCAGGGCAAAGAGCAAGGTGTCGCCGCGCACCGCCGCGAACATGCTCTTGCCGGGCGTCAGCGCGATGCCGTTGAACAAGAGCTCGAACCCGGCCTCAAGGGCCGCCTTCAGGATGAAGTCGCGCTCGCCCGGGCCTGTGCCCCCGGTGGTGACGATGCACTGCACATTGTCCGCGCAAAGCTTCTGAGTGATGGTCCCAAGCTCGTTGGCGCAAACTTCGGCCCGGACCTCGCCCACGCCGCGATAGCGCAGCAGCCCCGCGGCGAGCAGCAGGTTGTCCGCGGGCATATGCCCGGGAGACGGCCCGGCGCCGATGGCGGAAAGCTCGTTGCCAAGGGCCAGCACCAGCGCGCGCGGCGGAATGATCGTCTTGACCATCTTGCTGCCCGAGACCGCCAGCGAAGCCAGCACGGCCGGAGTCAGCTCCTCGCCCCGGCGCACAATGCGCGTTCCGGCCTTGAGGTCGCTGCCGATGGCGCGCACGTGGTCCATGGGGGCGAGCTCCCGAACGAGGCGCAGACCGGATTCGAGCACCTCCACCGCTTCCCTGGGCACGACGCAGTCGGCCCCCGGAGGCAGCGGACCGCCCGTGAGAATGGCTGCGGCCTGCCCGATGCCGATGGACGGGGGGGCCGCCGTGCTGGGCCGGATGAGCCCCTCCACGCGGAACTGCACGGGGGTTTCGGTCGTGGCGCCGCGCGTGTCGACGCTGGCCAGGGCAAAGCCGTCCACAGTGGATTTCGGTTCGGCCGGGGTGGCGTGCTCGGCGAACATGTCCTGGGCGCAGATGAGTCCCAGGCTTTCGAACAACGCGCTATCGCGAACGTGCGGCTGGGTGTCGCGGATGTGGTGACGGATGCGCTCAAGCGCAAGATCTCGGGATATTCGTTCAGCCGTCACGGGACCTCCTGTGGGACGGGCAGCGTGGCTGCGGTTTCGCGCAATGCGCGCAATTCATCCGGGGTGTTGGCGTTCTTGAAGGAGAGCTGGTCCGGGTCGGCGCGCAGCAGGGCTTCCACCGGCAGGGGGTGTACGCGGACCTTGGGAAAAAAGCGGATGATCTTGTGATCATCGTGCGCCAGTTGCGCCTCGATGTGCGGCAGGCAGCGCCGAGAATAGAAGGCGCAGAGCGGCTCGAAGTAGCCGTCCGGCTTTATGGGCAGCACGACGTCGTCCTCCTGCCGCAAGTGGTCGAAGAGTGCGTTGAGCAATTGCGGGCGCAGGAAGGGCGTGTCGCAGGCCGTGAGGAAGACGTGCTCGGTGCGCGCATTCCGCAAAGCGGTGTGGATGCCCGTGAGCGAGCTGCGGCCCGGCAGGGAGTCCAGCACCAAGCGCCAGGGCGGGTTGGCCGCGGCAAGAGCCAAAAACGGTTCCGGCTCCTTGGCGACCAGCAGCACTTCCACAAAGTGCGGGCGCAAGGTCTCCGCAAGCCGGTCGAGGATGGTCCGGCCGCCCACATCCAGCAGGGCTTTTACCGCGCCGCCCATGCGCGTGGCTGCGCCGCCCGCCAATATGGCGGCGGTGGCGTGTGGCCTGGTCGACGGGCTTTGAGCGTGGCGCATTGTTCTTCTGTATACTGCTGGGCAGTGCTTGGGCAACATGCGGCGCCCTCTTTTCTCTTGAAAGATCGCCCAGGGCAGCCGCTGCCCCTTGAGGACCGGGCCGCGACGGTGTATCCAGGCCAAGTACCGGAAAGATCGTAGAGCATGGAGTGACATGTGGACCAGCGCACCTTGCAGGCTTTCTTCGCACCCAGGACCGTGGCCGTCATCGGGGCCTCGGCCGCGCCGGGCAAGGTCGGCAATGTCGTCGTGTGCAACATGCTGGCCGCCGGCTTCAAGGGCCGTCTCTTTCCCGTCAATCCAAAGGGCGGCGACATCGAGGGGCTGAGCGCCGTTCGCACCATAGCCGAGCTGCCGGGCGGCATCGACCTGGCCGTGTTCGCCGTGCCGCGCGACCACGTGCTGCCGGCGTTTGAGGCCCTGGCAGTGCGCGGGCTCAAGTCGGCCATCGTCATCAGCGCGGGCTTCCGCGAAACCGGACGCGAGGGCTTTCTGCTCGAGCGGCGGCTCACTGAGCTGGCGCGGCAGCACGGCGTGGCGCTTTTGGGGCCGAACTGCCTGGGCATGATGAACACCGCCAACGGCGTCAACGCCACATTTTCCGCCACCCAGCCCCTGCCGGGCAACGTGGCCTTCTGCTCCCAGTCCGGCGCGCTGTGTCTGGCGTTTCTCGACTGGGCGCGGGGCGAGAATTTCGGCTTCTCCAAGTTCATCAGCCTGGGCAACAAGGCCGTGCTGAATGAAACCGACCTCCTGGCCTATTTGGGCGACGACCCGGCCTCCAAGGTGGTCATGGGCTACCTGGAGAACGTTGAGGCGGGCGAGGATTTCGTGCGCACCGCGCGCGAGGTGAGCCGCAAGAAGCCGGTCATCCTGCTCAAGGCCGGCTCCACCAACGCCGGGGCCAAGGCGGCCAGCTCGCACACAGGGGCCATTGCCGGGTCCGACGAGGCCTATGGCGCGGCGTTCCGGCAATGCGGCGTCATCCGCGCAGCCAACGTGGAATCGCTTTTCGCCCTGGCCGGTGCCTTCGCCAGCCTTCCCCTGCCCAAGGGGCCCAACGTGGCGGTGCTCTCCAATGCCGGCGGTCCGGGCATTCTCGCGGCGGACGCCTGCGAGCGCACCAGCCTGCACATGGCGCGCCTTTCGCCGGAGACCATCCAGCGCCTGCAGGCCGTGCTGCCTTCCTACGCCTCGGTGTACAACCCCGTGGACATCATCGGCGACGCCGGAGCCGAGCGCTACCGCAAGAGCCTGGAGGCCGTGCTCGACGATCCCCTGGTGCATGCCGTGCTGCTGCTCATCGCCCCCACGGCCATGGTGGAGTTGGAGGCCACGGCCACGGCCATCGTTCAGGTGGCGCGCCGCTCGGACAAGCCGGTCATGACCTGCCTCATGGGCCGGGCCCATGGCGGGGCCGGGCGCGAGATTCTGCGCCGGGCCGGGTTGCCGTGCCATGCCTTCCCGGAGCCGGGCCTGCGCAGCATAGAGGCCATGTACGCCTATGCCCAATGGCTGCAAAAGCCCGTGCCCGTGTACGAGCCGCCCCAGCGCGATCTCGAAGCGGCCCGGCGCATCGTCGCGGCCGCCACGGCAGAGGGACGGCAGGAGATTTCGGGCTTCCAGGCCCAGGAGCTGTTGCGGGCCTATGCTCTGAACACGCTGGAAACGGTGCTGGCCCGCAGCAGCGCGGAGGCAGTTGTCGCGGCGCGCGGCATGGCGGGGCCTGTGGCGCTCAAGGTCGCCTCGCCGCAGATCGCCCACCTTTCGGATGTCGACGGCGTCTCCCTCGGACTTGCGGACGAAGCCGCTGTGCGCAAGGCGTTTTTCGACCTCACCAACCATGTGGCGCGCATCCGGCCGGAGGCGGAGATCATCGGCTGCCTGGTGCAGGCCATGGCACCGGAGGGCGCGCAGGAAGTCGTGCTCTCGCTGCGGCGCGACGAGCAGTTCGGGCCGCTGCTCATGTTCGGCCTGGGGGGCATTCACACGGAGATTTTGGCGGACGTTTCGCACCACCTCACCCCCTTGAGTCGCGACGAGGCTTTTGGCATGATCCGTTCCATACGTTCCTATCTGCACTTGAAGGGACTGGGCGGAGAACCGGCAGTGAATTTTAGGGCCCTTGAGGACGCGCTTTTGGCGCTGGCCGCCCTGGCGCAGGATTTTCCGCAACTCTACGAGGCGGAACTCGGCCCTGTTCTGGTGAATCACGAAAAGGCCTACGTGGCCGAGGCGCGCCTTACCCTGCGCGTCTGACCCTGCGTCTGACACCATGCGTCTGGCGCCATGCGTCCGGCACTGTGCGCCCAGCCGAGCCCGCGCCTGCGCGCGCCAGGGGCTCTCGGCGCCAGCAGTCGCCCGTAAGGAGGAATTTGATGGTCGGCATATATATCGGCTCCACCACCGGCTACTCCGGTAAAAACCTCATCGCCATGTCCCTTGGGTTGCGCTTCAAGAAGATGGGGCTCAAGGTCGGCTACATGAAGCCTGTGGGCGCCGTCCCGCGGGAGGACCAGAAGCCGGGCGACGAGGATGCCATGTTTTTGCAGCAGGTGCTGGGCCTGGAGCAGAACCCCGCGCTGGTCACGCCCGTGGTGGTGAACCGTGAGTTCGCCCGGCGCGCCTTTTCCGAGGACATCGGCGACCTCCTGCCCGGCATCGTCAGCGCCTACGAGGAGCTCTCACGCGGCAAGGACGTGATGATCATCGCCGGTTCCGGCAATTTCCTCGGCTCCGGCACGTATTGCGGCCTCGACGGCGTGAGCGTGTCCCGCGCCCTTGGCGCCAAGACGGTCATCATCGACCGCTACCACGACGAGCTCAAGTACGACTATGTGCTGCGCTGCAAGCAGGCCCTTGGCGACGATCTGGCCGGCGTGATCCTGAACGACATTCCGGAGCACTACCGCGCCGAGGTGGACGAACTGCTCGCGCCCTTCCTGCGCCGCAAAGGGGTGGAGGTCCTGGGCGTCATCGCCTCCGATCCCATCATGAGCGCCATCAAGGTGAGCGACCTGGCCGAGCGCCTGGGCGGCAAGGTCATTTCCGCGCACCACAAGGCCGACCGCGTGGTGGAGGATTTCCTCATCGGCACCATGCAGGTGGAGAATTTTCTGACCCACTTCATGCGGCACAAGAACTCGGCCATCATCGTGGGCGGAGACCGGTCCGACGTGCAGCTGGTGGCCCTGGAAGGCAGCTGCCCTTGTCTCATCCTCACCGGAAACCTGCACCCCAACGACATCATCCTCACCCGGTCCGAGGTGCTGCAAACGCCCATCATCATGGTGCGCGAGGACACCTTCGCCGTGGCCAAGAAGATGGAGAACATCCTCTCGCGCCACAAGCTGCGCGACATGATCAAGGTCAACCATGGCGTGCAGCTGGTGGCCGGAGCCCTTGACTTTGAACTTTTGCGCCAGCGTCTCGGTCTGGAGTGACGCGCGGATTTTTTTAGGTTAGAGTCAGCCCGTGACGGTTTGACGCCGCGTTTCGCGGTCGAGCGTACAAACGCGGTCCCGTCGCAACGCCCTTTCCCGGCAAGATCCTACGAGCGCCGCCCTGTGCCTCGCGCTCCATGACACCATACAGGAGACTTCATGCGTCAGACTTCCCGCATCGTTAAAACCGCCGCCCCTTGCGCCGCCGTGCTTCTCGCCGCCCTTTGGCTGCTACCCGTCCAGGCGCAGGAATATATGATGAACGCTCCCGCAGATCCCTCCGCCACGGCGCCCAAGGAATTGGCCGTGCCCTTCAATCACAATGACCACAACAAGAAGGCCAAGCTCACGAAATGCGCCACCTGCCATCATCCTTTGCCGGGCATGAAGCCCGCGAAGGGCAAGAAGGGCGCGCAGCCCAAGGGCATGGAGCGCCGCTGCTCCGACTGTCACCATGAACGGCCCGCGCCCACCGACCGCGCCGCCTCGCTCATGGTCGTTTCGCACAAGGTTTGCCAGGACTGCCACAAGGCGCAGAAGCGCGGCCCCGTGACCTGCTCCGGGTGCCATAAGAGCGACCCCCAGGCCCAGGCAGCGCCCCTCAACCTGCTGCCCAGCGGCGGTTTGATGCCGACCCTGCTGCCGCCCCCGGCGGCCCCGGCGGAGTAGCCTGCCGCAGAGAAGGCGCATTCGGCTTCCGGAACGTTCGCCCGGCCCATGCGGCCTGCGGAAGGCCGGGTGGCATCAGCTTGCCGCGCGCCACGCCCTTGCACACGCTCGGACAAGGTGTTTTGCTCCGCGCTGGCCCTTGTCGGCTTTGATGCGTGGCGTCCTGGGGCGCCGCCGCCGAGACGTCAGCGATGCTGCCAGCTGTGTAATGGCGCGCTACGCTTGAAAAAGAAAAGGCCGGGATCGCCCGGCCTTTTTGTTGCGCTATTTCCCGCGTCGTATGTTGTACACCGCGCGTCCCACGGCCACATGCTGCTCCGGCGCGCCCTCGCTCCACAGCACCACGTGCGCGTTGCCCACGCGGTTTCCCAGCAGCCGCACCGTGGCCTCGGCATACAGGTCTTTGGCCGCGGCGGGGCGCAGGTAGTCCACGCCGATGTCGATGGTGGCGATGCGGTCGTCCAGACGGCAGCTGGTCCAAATGGCGAAGCCGCCGCATACGTCGGCCAGGGTGGAAATGACCCCGCCGTGCAGGGCGGGCCGCCGGGAATCGCCCACCAGATCGGCCCGGAAAGGGATGCGCAGGCGGGCGTAGCCTTCGCGAAGCTCCTCCACGCGGATGCCGAGGTACTTGTGGAAGGGCAGGCCTTCCTCGGCCAAGCGCTTGAGCGCGTCGAAGTCCATGGCCGCCTCCTACAGGATGTACCGCGAGAGGTCGCGGTTCTCGACGATGTCCGTCAGTTTGGACTGCACGTAGCCGCGGTCCACCACCACCTGCTCCCCGCCTTTCTCAGAGGCCTCGAAGGACAGGTCCGCCAGAATCTTCTCCATGATGGTGTACAGCCTGCGCGCGCCGATGTTCTCCATGTCCTCGTTGATCTTTTGCGCCATGGCCGCGATTTCGCGCAGGGCGTCGTCCGTGAAGCTGAGGGCGAGGTCCTCGGTGCCGAGCAGGGCGGAATACTGCACGGTGAGGGCGTTTTGCGGCTCGGTCAGGATGCGGTAGAATTCCTCCTGCCCCAGGGCGGAGAGCTCCACCCGCAGGGGAAAGCGTCCCTGCAGCTCCGGGATGAGGTCCGAGGGTTTGGCGAAGTGGAAGGCGCCGGCGGCAATGAAGAGGATGTGGTCGGTTTTGACCATGCCGTATTTCGTGTTCACCACGCAGCCTTCCACGATGGGCAGCAGGTCGCGCTGCACGCCCTCTCGGGAGACATCCGGGCCGCCGTGGTCCTGCCTGCTCGCCACCTTGTCCAGCTCATCCAAGAAGATGATGCCGGTCTGCTCCACGCGTTCGCGGGCAATGTCCTGCACCTTGTCCATGTCGATGAGCTTGTCCGACTCCTCCTGTACAAGAGCGTTGTAGGCGTCGCGCACCTTCATTTTGCGCAGGCGCTTCTTCTGCGGAAACATGCGGCCCAGCATGTCCTGCACCTGCCCGCCCATGTCCTCCATGCCGGGAATGCCCATGACGGCCATGCCCGCGCCGTCCTGCGACAGGATCTCAAGCTCGACCATGCGTTCGTCCAGCTTGCCCTCGTGCCAGAGCTGGCGGAACTTCTCACGCGTGCTCTCGTTGGCCGTCTGCACGGGCTGCGGGGCCGCGGGGTCGGCAATGGGGGTGAAGGAATACCCGGCGGGCTCCGGCTTGCTGCCGGGCAGCAGCAGGTCCAGCAGGCGGTCTTCGGCGTGCTTCTCGGCGCGCACGCGCACTTTCTCGCGTTCCTCGGCGCGCACCATGGTGATGCCGATCTCCATGAGGTCGCGGATCATGGACTCCACGTCGCGGCCCACATAGCCCACTTCCGTGAACTTGGTGGCCTCCACCTTGTGGAAGGGGCTCTTGGCCAGCTTGGCCAGCCTGCGCGCGATTTCGGTTTTGCCCACGCCGGTGGGGCCCATCATGATGATGTTCTTGGGCGCGATCTCCTCGCGCAGCTCCGGGTCGAGCTTTTGTCTGCGCCAGCGGTTGCGCATGGCGATGGCGACCATGCGCTTGGCCTCGGCCTGGCCCACTACGAACTTGTCCAACTCGGCGACGATTTCACGCGGGGTCAGGGAGCTCATGCCTTTTCCTCCCGCGCCTTGGTCTCCACATGGATGTTGTCGTTGGTGAACACGCACAGCTCCGAGGCGATCTTCATGGAGGCCAGGGCGATGTCCTTGGCTGTCATCTGCGTGTGGCGCTTGAGCGCGCGCGCCGCGGCCAGGGCGTACGTGCCGCCGGAGCCGATGGCGGCCATGCCGTCGTCCGGTTCGATGACGTCGCCCGTGCCCGTGATGAGCAGGATGGTCTCGGCGTCGGCGGCCAGGATCATGGCCTCAAGCTTGCGCAGGTACTTGTCCGTGCGCCAGTCCTTGGCCAGTTCCACCGCGGCGCGGGTGAGGTTGCCGGAATGCGTCTCAAGCTTCTTCTCGAAGCGCTCAAACAGCGTGAACGCGTCCGCCGTGGCGCCGGCAAAGCCGACGACGATACGGTCCTTGTAGATGGTGCGCACCTTGCGCGCCGTGTGCTTCATGGCCACGCTTTGCCCCAGGGTCACCTGGCCGTCGCCGGCCATGGCCACGCCTTCCTCGCCGAGCACGGCCAGGATTGTGGTGCCGTGAATTTCCATCGTGTCTCCTTGGTTCAGGGAATCTGCGGCGGTCCGAACAGGCTTTCGGCCATGCCGCGCCAGAAATTGAAGGCCTCCGCGCCGCGCAGCCACAGGGCGGCCTCGCGCACGAGGCCATGCTCCAGCCCTTGGCGCAGTTCGGAAAGGGCGAGCGGGGCGGCCAGATGAAGCGGGTAGCCATACGCGCCGCAGCTGATGGCCGGAAAGGCGATGCTCGCCAGGCCGTGCGCGTGCGCAAGCCTCAGGCTCTCCGCATGGGCGGAGCGCAGCAGCGTGTCCTCGTTTTGCGTTCCACCGCGCCAAATGGGGCCGACGGTATGGATGACGTGTCTTGCGGGCAGGTCGAAACCGGGCGTGATGACGGCCTTGCCTGGCTGCAGGGTGCCGATGCGGGTGATGATCTCGCGGCAGGCGGTCAGCAGGCGCGGTCCGGCCGCCGCGTGGATGGCGCCGTCGACCCCGCCGCCGCCGAGGAGCCCGGAGTTCGCGGCGTTGACCACGGCGTCCACGTCGGCCGTGGTCAGATCACCTTGCCGGAGGGCGAGGCGTGCGGAGTGGAAAGTCCAGCCGGGCATTGCGCGTCCTTGGTCGTTGTCTCGGGCTCCGCCGTCATTGCTTGGGAGTGCGGCGGGCTAGTCGTCCTCGTCCTCGGAGCGGATCTCGCCGCCGGGCAGGGCGTCCGGATTGCCCAGGATGACGCGGCCCAGGCGCACGTCGTCGGCAATGCGCGCCTTGAGCGCGTCCAGGCTTTCGAACTTGCGCTCGGAGCGCAGGCGCTGCACGAACTGCACGGAAAGCTCCTGGCCGTAGATGTTGCGGTTGAAGTCCATGATGTGCGTCTCAAGGGTCAGGCCCGTATCGCCGAAGGTGGGGTTGTAGCCCACGTTGGCCACTGCCTGCAGCGGCTCGCCATCCAGAATGGCCCACACGGCGTAGACGCCGGGTCTGGGCAGCAGCGTGGCCTCGGGCCGGATGTTCGCCGTGGGAAAGCCCAGCATGGCCGCGCCGCGCTTCATGCCGTCCACGACCAGGCCCTGGACCTCGAAGAAGTGGCCCAGAAGCGGGCGCGCCTCCCAGACATTGCCTGCCTGCACCAGGTCGCGGATGCGCGTGGAGCTGACCACGGCCCCGCCCACAAGCACCGGGTTCAGGCGCTCGACATTGAAGCCCTCGGCCCGGCCCATCTGGGTCAGGAGGTCGAAATTGCCCTTGCGGCCTTTGCCCATGGCGTAGTCGTAGCCGATGACCATCTCGCGCATGGCGAGGCCTTCCAGCAGGTACTGGCGCACGAACTGCTCCGGCTCAAGGGCGGCCATTTGGCGGGTGAACTCCAGAACCAGCGCGACGTTCGGCCCCTGGCGCTCGATGAGCGCGAGGCGCTGGCGCGTGCTGGTGAGGAACGGGGGCGTTTTCGCGCCCATGAGCACGGTCATGGGGTGCGGATCAAAGGTGACGACCACGCTGATCAAGCCGCATTTCTTGGCCTTGGCGCAGGTGCGGCCTATGAGCCGCTGGTGGCCCATGTGCACGCCGTCGAAGTTGCCGATGGTGACGCAGGAGCCGGTGATGGTGTCTTTCAGTTCGTCAATGGTGCGTGCGACGATCATGTGCGCTAACGTGTCCTTAATGCTGTGCTTGAATGGTGAGGCCGCTCGGCCTGTCCGCTGAGATTGCCTGCGACGCTGTTCGCCCGCCGCTAGCCGCGGCCAAAGCGCATCTCAAACGCCGGGGAGCCTGGGCGGGGCGCGAAGGGGCTTTTGTTGTCCTTGCCCCTGCCGCCGTCCTTGCCGTCCGGTCCTTTGCCCTTGCCCTCGCCAAGGGCGCGCTGCAGGTCTTCCAGCTGCTTCTTCTGCTCCGGGCTTGCGGCCAGGGTCTTGGCCTTATCCAAATGGAACATGGCCTTCTGCTTGTCGTGTCCATAGTGCGAGGCATAGGCGAGCTGCAAATGCGCGCCGAAGATGTCGCCGTTTTCGCCCAGCATGCGGCCAAGGTGGAAGCGCACTTCGGCGTCCTCCGGCACTTGCTGCATGACGCGCTGCATAAGGGCTATGGCGCCCTGATAGTCCTTGCGCTCGGCCATGATGCGCGCGGTGAAGAACATGCTCATGGCGTCCTTGGGATTCAGAATGGCGGCCTTTTGCAGCAGCGGCGCGGCCTTGTTCATGTCGCCCTGGTTGAAGAAGAACATGCCTGCCTCGCGCAGCACCAGCGGGTCGTCCGGGCCGCAGGCCAGTGCGGCGGTGAAGGCCTGGCTGGCCTGTTGCTGCCGCTTCAGGCGGTCGAGGGCGATGCCGCGTCCGGCCATGTCGAGGCAGGTCTGCTGGGCCTTGGGCTTGTTGTCATAGTAGGCCAGGGCCGTTTCCGCGGAGCTCATGCGCGCGCGCAAAATGGTTTGGATGCGCAGGAACTTCTCGCGCTGGAAGTCGCGCGCGACGATGTCGGCGGGCATGTGCCGGATGCGCTCGCGCAGGTAGTCGATGCGTTCGTCCAAGCCCGGGTGGGTGGAGAGATAGGACGGAATGGAGTCGCCGGACATGAACCAACGCTGCTTGTTCATGATCTCGAAGGTTTGCGGCATGGCGTTGGGGTTGTAGCCGGCCTTCACCATGTAGTTCAGGCCCACGTTGTCGGCCTCGCGTTCGTTCTCGCGCGTGTACATGAGGAAGGCGGACTGGCCGCCGGCCATGGAGCCGACCGACAAGGCCTTGCCGAGGTTGCCTGTGCTGGTGCCGCCGCCCGCGCCGCCAAGCAGCACGCCGGCGATCATGCCCGTGAAGGAGGCGATGTTGATGTACTTCATCTGCTCCATGCGGCGGGCCACATGGTGCTGCGTCACGTGGCCAAGTTCGTGGCCGATGACGGCGGCGAGTTCCGCCTCGTTGTCGACGCCGAGAATGAGGCCGGTGAAGATATAGATGTAGCCGCCGGGGATGGCGAAGGCGTTCATGGCGTTGTTGGCCACCACGGCGCTGCGGATGGGATAGGGCTGCGGCGGCAGGGTGGCGGCCACGCGGTCCACCACGCCCTTGACGTAGATGACGATCTCCGGATCGTCCACGAGGCTCATCTGTTGTCGGATGGTTTCATCGAATTTTTTGCCCATCTCGATTTCGTCCGCAACGGTGACGGAACCGAAAAGGGCCTGGGCCTGCGCCGGGAGCAGCAGGCAAAGGATCAGCGTCAGAACGCCTATGCAACGAAACGGAACTGTGGAATGGCGTTTCATGCGGTATCCAGGGGTTGCGGCCGCCGGACAGAGCGGCAGCCATGACGCGTGACCTTTAGCACAGGTCGGGAAAAGAAAAAAGGATGCGCCGGGGCACATCCTTTTTTGAATAATCGACGTAAAACAACGGGTTACTTGTTCATTATGTTCAAAAACTCGTTGTTGTTTTTGGTCTTGCGCATCTTGTCGAGCAGGAACTCCATGGAGTCCGTGGAGTTCATGGGCGAGAGCACCTTGCGCAGAATCCACACGCGGTTCAGCACTTCCTCGTCCAACAGCAGCTCTTCCTTGCGGGTGCCGGAGCGGTTGATGTCGATGGCGGGGAACACGCGCTTTTCGGACAGGTGGCGGTCCAGGTAGATTTCCATGTTGCCGGTGCCCTTGAATTCCTCGAAGATCACCTCGTCCATGCGCGAACCGGTGTCGATGAGCGCGGTGGCGATGATGGTGAGGCTGCCGCCGGATTCGATGTTGCGCGCGGCGCCGAAGAAGCGCTTGGGGCGCTGCATGGCGTTGGCGTCCAGACCGCCGGAAAGCACGCGGCCGGAGGACGGCGTGACGGCGTTGTAGGCGCGGCCCAGGCGGGTGATGGAGTCGAGGAGGATGACCACGTCGCGCTTGCGCTCGACAAGGCGCTTGGCCTTTTCAAGCACCATCTCGGTCACCTGCACGTGGCGCGTGGGTGGCTCGTCGAAGGTGGAGCTGATGACTTCGGCGCGGACCGTGCGTTCCATGTCGGTCACTTCCTCGGGCCGCTCGTCGATGAGCAGCACGATCAAGTAGACTTCCGGGTGGTTGGCGTTGATGGAGTTGGCGATGGTCTGGAGCATCATGGTCTTGCCGGTGCGGGGCGGGGCCACGATGAGGCCGCGCTGGCCGCGACCGATGGGGGAGAGCAGGTCGATGACGCGCGAACCGTAGTTCTCGGCGCCGTTTTCCATGCTGAAGCGTTTGTTCGGGTAAAGGGGAGTCAGGTTGTCGAAGAGAACCAGATGCTTGCTCGCTTCTGGCGGCTCGAAGCCGATTTCGCTGACCTTCAGCAGGGCGAAGTAGCGCTCGCCTTCCTTCGGCGGTCTGATCTGCCCGGAGATGACATCGCCTTTGCGCAGGCCGAAACGGCGGATCTGCGAAGGGGAGATGTAGATGTCGTCCGGGCCCGGCATGTACGAATACAGCGGCGAGCGCAGAAAGCCGAACCCGTCGGGCAGGATTTCAAGCACGCCTTCGCCGAAGATCTGGCCGTTTTGCGAAGCACACTCCTGAAGCAGGGCGAAGATCAGCTCCTGCTTGCGCAGGTTGCTCGGATTCTCAATCTTGAAGTTGTTGGCCAACTCCATGAGCTCCGGCATGCTCTTCTGTTTCAGGTCTGTGAGGTTGAGCTTGTTTTCCGATGTGGTGACGTACTCTTCCTCGACGAAATCAGGCATGCGCTCCGGCGCGCGCTCTTGCACACGTTCGGGGCTGCGTTCCTGGCCACGATCCTGATTGCGATCCTGGCCGCGCTCAACCTGATTGCGTTCGGAAGTACGTTCTTGGCCACGTTCCTGACCACGATCCTGATTGCGATCCTGGCCTCGAGTACTCTTGTGGGATGGATTTGGGTGTCTTTCGCGGGGCATTGAAAGCCTCACGCTCCGTGGGATGAGGTTAGAGAAAGGTATGCGCCTCACGCTGAGGGCTTAAAGCATGAAAAATATGTTCAACTGGTGGCAGCGCCGCTGGAGATAAGCATCCAGATTCCGCATGAATGCGGTCACAGGCGTGGCATATTTCTTTGAGTACCAGATGCGGTGCGTGTCCGAATGGTATTCTGCATGTTGCGGAAGGGAAATATGCCGCGCGAATGCGCTGAAACTAGCGCCTACCCCAAAGGCATGGCGTTGACAAGAGGGCTACTTGGCTTTTTGCAACTTTTCCTGCTGTTTCATTATGACATCCGCAAACATTTCATTGATGTCCGCCTTGACGTCATTCTGCTCGCGCCCCAGCGCGAAGGCCAGTTCCATGGAGACCAAGGTCATCGCCTGCTCGAGAAGGCGGCGCTCGCCAAAGGAAAGCTCCTTGTCCATGCCGATGAGAAAGAGTTCCTTGAGCACGTAAGCGACATCGGACAGGTCAACGCTTTTGAGCTTTTCCGAATATTCACGATAGCGGCGGTTCCAATTCTGTCCCGTGTAGCCCGTGAAGTCGGAACGGTCCCGCAGGGACTCGAACACTTCCTGGCCGCGGCGAAGGCTGCATACATGGCGCAGCCCGACGTTGCGGGCATTTTTCACCGGCACCATGAGGGTGACGGAATTGCTCAGGATCCGAACTATATAATAGTCCGCCCGAACTCCGCCGATATCCTGGGTGTCGATGCGTTCGATGCGGCCGACTCCCTGTGCGGGATAGACGACCAGCTCATTGATTTGAAACACAAAGTCTCCTTCCAGAAGGGGGGGATACTCTTCCGGTGAATGTTCACACTACTCCAATGCGCCTGGAGTGTCCATGCCCTGGGTGGGCTTGGCGGACTCAGGAAGGCGAAAAGCGTTGAGCATCTGCACGGCTTCTGTCAGCCCCCGGCGCATAAAGAGCATGAGCCCTTTGAGAGCTGCCTGGCAAATCATCTCAACGTCCTTGAATTCTTCATCGCTGAACGGCTCAAGCACATACTTCACCACGTCGGACGAAAATTGCGGGCGGCCGATGCCCAGGCGCAGGCGCAAAAAATCCGCAGTGCCCGTGAGCTCGGCGATGGATTCGATGCCCTTGTGCCCGTTGCTGCCGCCGCCGCGTTTGAGCTTCATGCGGCCCAGAGGCAGGTCGAGTTCGTCGTGCAGCACCAGCATGTCCGCGGCTTGCAGGCCGTGGCGGCCGATGATGCGGGCGGCGGCCTTTCCGGAAAGGTTCATGTAGGTCAGCGGTTTGGTCAGCAGGCAGCTCACGCCGCCGATGGTCAGCGAATAGAGCTCGAAATCCCCGTCCGTTTGCAGGGTCTTGAAGGCTGCGCTTTTGCGCTCCCTCGCCTGGGCGATCAGCGCATCGGCCAAAAGAAACCCGAAGTTGTGGCGGGTGCGTTCGTACTGCGGGCCTGGGTTTCCCAGTGCGATGATGAGGGGAGTGCTGTCCATGGTGTGGAAGGGCGCTAAGCCGCCGGGTAGAAGGAGGGAAAATGCTGAAGCGGCGGGGGAGCCTGGGCCCCCCCGCCGATGGAACCGGCACCGGGCCGGATTTCAAACAAAGACGAATCTGACTATTTCGCCGGGGCAGCCTTGGCCGGAGCGGCCTTGGCAGGAGCGGCGGCGTCGTCGGCCTTAACTTCTTCCGCTTCCTGGGCGACAACGCCGACAACGGCGAAGTTGTCGTCGTAAAGGGCCCGCACGCCGGTGGGCATCTTCACGTCGGAAACGTGCAGGTTCACGTTCACGTCCAGGTCGGTCACGTCGACGATGATCTTCTCGGGAACGTCGAGGGGCTTGCAGACGACCTCGATGGTTTCGCGGAAGACTTCCAGCAGGCCGCCCAGGACGATGCCCTTGGCCTTGCCGGTCATGACGAGGCGCACTTCGACCTTGATGTCGCGGTCGAGGTCGACTCCGTAGAAGTCCACGTGGATGGGGCGGGACTTGATGGGGTCGTACTGCACGCTCTTGATGAGCGAAGGCAGGGACTGCTTTTTGCCGTCCTGCTCGACTTCCAGGTGGAACACGCGGGAGCTGCCGAGCTTGCTGTACAGCTTGGTCAGCGGAAGCATTTCGACCTGCACGGCGATGTTCTGGCCCTGCTTGTTGTAATAAATGCCGGGCACCAGGGTCTTGGTGCGGATGCGGCGGCAGGGGCACTTGCCTTTTTCGGCGCGGGGGCTCACAGCGAGGGTCATCAGTTCAGCCATGTCGTAGTCTCCTTTCTAAACGGGCTTAGGGACTGCCCGAAATACGTTTAAACGAAAAGAACGCTGACGGAGGTTTCTCCGTGGACGTTCATGATAGCCCTGGACAAAAGTTCGGCCACGGACAGGACCTTGATCTTCTGGCACATCCGCTTGCGGGCGTCCAGGGGGATGGTGTCCGTTACCAATATCTGCGAAAATACCGATTTGTCCAGGCGCTCGATGGCCGGACCGGAAAGCACCGGGTGGGTGGCGCAGGCAAGAATCTGCTTGGCGCCGTTGTCGGCCAGCACCTGGCCGGCCGCGCACATGGTTCCCGCCGTGTCGACCATGTCGTCGAGGACGATGGCGGTTTTGCCGCGCACATTGCCGATGAGGTGCATGGCCCTGGCCTGGTTGGGCGCGTCGCGGCGCTTGTCGACGATGGCCAGACCGGCGTCCAGGCGCTTGGCGTAGGCGCGGGCGCGCTCAACGCCGCCTGCGTCGGGCGAGACGACCACGATGTCGTCGCCCAGGTCGCGCATGTAGTCCATGAACACCGGAGCGGCGAACAGGTTGTCCACGGGGCCGTTGAAGAAGCCTTGGATCTGTCCGGCGTGCAGGTCGATGGTCATGAGGCGGTGCATGCCCGCAACGGTCAGGAAATCGGCCACGAGCTTGGCGCTGATGGGCACGCGGGGCGCGACCTTGCGGTCCTGCCGGGCGTAGCCGTAATAGGGCACCACGGCGGTGATGCGCCGGGCGCTGGCGCGCTTCAGCGCGTCAATCATCAGGCAGAGCTCCATGAGATGGAAATTCACCGGCGAGCTGGTGGGCTGCACGACAAAGACGTCGTCGCCGCGCACATTCTCGTCGATCTCGATGCGGATCTCGCCATCGCTGAACTGCTCACGAAGGACGTGCGTCAGTTTGCAGCCAATGTGCGAACAGATGGACTCGGCCAGGTCGACGTTGGCGGAGCCGCTCAAGATCTTCAGATCATCTGTGCAAGCCATCGTTATACTTCCTTCGCGTGCATGGCTGGGGTGGAAGGATTCGAACCCTCGAATAACGGGACCAAAACCCGCCGCCTTACCGCTTGGCTACACCCCATTATCTCAGGGTCTCCACATGGACGGGCACACCATTCATTCGCAGCGCTTTTGCGGCATCGCCCGCCAAGCCGCTGCTCCGGAACAGGGATGCTATCCCCGCGCCGCTTCCGCTCATCACCGCGCACACCGCCCCGAGGCCGAGCAATTGCTCTTTGAGGATGCGCAAGTTCGCATGGTTCGGAAAGACAACAATCTCAAAGTCGTTGCGAACCAATACAGGCGAAAGGGAAACACGTCTCTTATTCGTCGAATCTTGGGTTGTCAAGCAATCCGAAGCGGGTTGCGCGCTGTTTTTCTGCGCCGTGTGCGTGTCCCAGGCCGCATAGGCCCAAGGCGTGGAAATATGCACCTTGGGCAGGGCCAGCACCAGGATGAATGCCGAGAGATCAAGCGCAACCGGGGTCAAGCGGTCGCCTATGCCCTCGGCGATGGCCGGGCCGCACTGCAGAAAAAACGGCACGTCCGCGCCGATGCCCGCGGCCAGGGCCGTCAGAGCATCTTGCGCCATGGCCGCAGTGCCTGCATTGGCCTGCAGCCAGCGCAGCATGGCCGCCGCGTCCGAGCTGCCGCCGCCTAAACCCGCGCCGGTGGGAATGCGCTTGGTCAGCCGGACGGTGATGTCGGGCGTGAAGCCCGTTTGCAGCCCATAGGCTTGCCAGGCGCGAAAAATTAGATTTTTCTCAGGCGGGCAGTCCGCCAGCTGCGGCGTAACCATACAGCCGCTGCCCGGCGCCGCTGCGGAAATTTCGAGGCTGTCGGCCAAGCCCGGCACGGGAATGAACAGGCTTTCCAGATCATGGTAGCCGTCCGCGCGTTTGCCCAGAATGCGCAGTGCGAGGTTGATTTTGGCCGGAGCCGAGAGCGTGTCGGGCATGTTTTGCGGGGAGGTTACAGGGTGGGGGAGCCGTTGCCCCCCCACCTCTGCACGGAATGCTACTTCTTGTCCAGCGTCACGGCGCGGAAGAAGTTGTGCCCCTGCCGCTTGATGAGCAGCATCACGAGGCCCTTCTGCTTGGATTCGGCCACCACGGTCTTGAACTGGTCCGGGGTGTTCACGGCTTGCTGGTTGGCTTCCTCGATGACATCGCCGGGCTGGATGTCGATCTGGCTGGCCGCGCTGCCCGGTGTGACCTCAAGGATCAGCAGGCCGTGCGGCTTTTGCAGGCCCAGGGCCTGGGCTTCCTCGCCGCCCTCCACCGCGCGCACGCCAAGGCCGAGCACCGTCGCCGCCGCTCCGTTCTTGTTCCGGCCGTTCTGCTTTTCGGCCACGAAGTTTGGCTTGCGTTCGCCAAGGGTGATGGTCAGGTCGACCAGACGGTTTTGCCGCCACACGCCAAGCTGAACCTTCTCGCCCGGGTGCATGGAGGCGATGCGGGAGAGCAGGGTGCTGGCGTCGTCGACCGGCTGCCCCGCCGCCTTGACGATGACATCGCTGATCTTGAGCCCGCCCTTGTCCGCCGGGTCGCCGGGGATGACGTGGGCCACGAGCACGCCCTTGGGCTCCTTGAGGCCCAGAGCGCGGGCAGTGTTCTCGTCCATGTCCTGCATGGTGATGCCCAGCCAGCCGCGCGTGATCTTCTTGCGGTCCTTCAGCTGGGAAATGATCTTTTCGGCCATGCTTGAGGGCGTGGCGAAGCCGATGCCCTGGCCGTTCGGCACAATGGCGGTGTTGATGCCCACGACGCGGCCATCCATATTAATAAGCGGCCCGCCGCTGTTGCCGGGGTTGATGCTCGCGTCCGTCTGCAGGAAGCTGTCAAAGGGCCCGGCGCCGATGTGCCTGCCCTTGGCGCTGATGATGCCCGCCGTGACGGAGTGGCTGAGACCGAAGGGGTTGCCGATGGCCAGCACCCATTCGCCCACGCGCGTGGCGTCGGAGTTGCCGAATTCCAGAATGGGCAGCGCGGCCCCGGCCTCGATCTTGAGCAGCGCCAGGTCCGTTTCCTGGTCGCGGCCAATGACCTTGGCGTCATAAAGCTTCTCGCGTCCCTGCAGCTTCACCTTGATCTCGTCGGCCTCGGCCACCACATGGTTGTTGGTGACGATGTAGCCGTCAGACGAGATGATGAAGCCGGAGCCCAGCGAACTCTGCTTTCTGGGCTGCATCTCCTGCTGGCCGAAATACCGCTCGAACTGGTCGAAAAAATCGCGGAAGGGACTGTTCTTGGGCGCGTTCTTGAAGAACTCGCGCATTTGGGCGTTGCCGCCGGCAACGTTCTTGGTCGTGCTGATGTTGACCACGGCCTTTCCTGCCCGCTCGGCCAGGTCTGTGAAGTCCGGCAGCCCTGCCTTGGCAAGGGAGAGCGAGGGCAGGACGAGAAGGGTGAGGAGCGTGGCCAATGCCCAAAATCGTTTCATGCGAATACCTCCGTATGGCGCCGCCACCCCGACGGCGTTTGCTGAAGTATAGTCCCGGCTTGAAATTTGTAAAGCCGACGCGCCCAAAGACCATCGGCTCGACATTGAACTTGAAGGGACGCCCGGAATTGTGTAGGACTCCCTCTCCGGCCAGCATAAGCGCCCCCGTAGCTCAGTCGGATAGAGCACAGGATTCCTAATCCTGGTGCCACAGGTTCGATTCCTGTCGGGGGCACCAAATCACCGTCTTGCAGCGTCCAATGGCGTCCAGAAGCCGCTGCAATCACAGAAGAAACCCCGGATATAGCGTCCGGGGTTTCTTCTCATTTTCAAGTCCGCAGGCGTTGCAGGCGGTTTGACGCCGCATGTTTTGGCGGTGCATAGATACGGAGGCTTGGAGCGTCCGCGCAGTTTCGTTCAGGGCCGTGTAAAGTGTTGACCCCGCGAGGGGCGGATGTTTGCACAGCGCGCACGATGAATATTTCATTTCAGGAGCGGTTAAATGAGAAGGATGTTCTTGATTTGCGCAATCTTGTCGTTTTTTTTCACTTATTTTGTGGGTCTGGCCGCAGCGGAGCAGATCGATCCCGAACACAGAGAGAAGATTGCGGAAGTGATTCGAGCGAAGGGTTTTGTTTGCAGGACCTGCGAAGGTGGTCGCATGTGGGACAATGTGAATGGCGCAACGCTGCTCCAGGTGTATTGCAACAGAAACTCGCTCGTGTATCGCATTGTGCTGACTCCTGCGCAGAAAGTCTCCTGCGTGGAGCGTTGGGACGACGACGGAGGCAAGTGCAAGTAAGTCTGATAAGGGAGCAGTATTCCGCGGTTCCTCTGTGTGGCTGCCGCTTCTGTTCCAACGTGCTGCGCCGTTCTGACGAATGATTCGTCGGCGCTTCAGCGTTTGTTTCCTCAACGGCTGCGTGGCTCCGCAAGGGAAGCCTCGGCCAGGCAGACCGTGGTGAGATATCCCAACAGGTCATCTCCTGACGCTTGGAATATTCAGGTTGACTGCTCCTCCTGTTCTGGGCTCTCCCGGGCCCGGCTCCTCCTCGCCCAATCTCGCATCGTTCCGCATGCCTGCGGCTTGACACCTGCGTCCCGGCGGCCCAAAATACCTTAAGAACCAGGGGTTCGACTTGGGGGTGGGACCAAATGGCCGAAGCCTGCGTCCAGAAATTGGTGATCAGGCAGGCACGGAGGTCGTCTTGATGAACCGCAAGAAAATCAAAGTCATGGTTGCCGCGCTATGCCTTGTGGGCGTGATGGCCTCAAGCGGATTGGCGCAGAATGTCAGCATTGATCTGAATGTCGGGCCGCCGCCTCAGCTGCCGGAAGTGGTCCCGCCTGCACACGCGGCAGGAGCTGTGTGGATTCCCGGCTACTGGTATTGGGGCGGGCAGCAGTTTCTTTGGGTCGACGGCGTGTGGGCCAACGCCAAGCCCGGCTATTACTGGGTTCCTGCCCGCTGGGAGCAGCGCAGCGCCACCTTCCACTTCGAACCCGGACACTGGGCGCAGGAGCAGCGACAAGTGGCGCAGACCCCTGTGGTGGTCACGCCGCCTGTCAGCGTCTCCCCGCCGCCGCAGGTGGTTCGCCAAGAAGTGATCGTGGAGGTGCGCCCCGGCTACGGTCCTGGCTATTGGTACTGGAATGGCTTTCAATATCTATGGATTGAGGGACTGTGGGTGAACCGCCCCGGCTTTTATCATCACGGTTGGGGCGGCCCGCACGGCCCTTTCTGGGGCGGCCCGCATGGTCCACACGGCTGGCGCTGAGCAGCGTCAGCACTTTTTGATTTGAGCAAAGCCCGGCGCCACCTGCATGCCGGGCTTTTTTCGGTCCAAGCGCCCACAACGCGCGGACATGGGCCTGGCGGCTGGACCAGCGTGCCTCTCCATTTCACGCCGGCCGCAAAAAGCCGCTCAAATGGCTTGGCTTTGTTTCTCTGTTGGGATAATTTCTCAGCAAGATCGCCGAGTTTCCTTCAACATCCTCTCCGTTCAGGAGGCGTTTATGTATTTCAAACAGTTGCAGACGCCAGGCCTTGGCTGCTTTTCCTATCTCATCGGCTGCCCCGCGGCAGGACTTCTGTGCGTGGTCGATCCGCGACGAGACATCGCGGAATACCTTGAAATAGCCTCCTCAGAGGGCATGCGCATCACCCATGTGTTCGAGACGCACGT
Source organism: Humidesulfovibrio idahonensis (assembly GCF_054657715.1). Classification (NCBI taxonomy): domain Bacteria; kingdom Pseudomonadati; phylum Thermodesulfobacteriota; class Desulfovibrionia; order Desulfovibrionales; family Desulfovibrionaceae; genus Humidesulfovibrio; species Humidesulfovibrio idahonensis. The sequence continues at coordinate 1,085,670 of NZ_BAAHYE010000002.1, forward strand.
GCATGCCGACCACGTGAGCGGCAGCCAGGAGCTCAAGGCCGCCACAGGGGCGCAGATATGCCTGCACGAGAGCGCTGGCGTCGCCTACGAACACACGCCCGTCAAAAACGGCGACCGCTTCCGCTTCGGCGCGGCGGCGCTGGAGATTCTGCACACGCCCGGGCACACGCCAAACTCCGTGTCCATCCTGGTGACGGACACTGTGCGTTCGGACCAGCCGGAACTCATTCTGACGGGCGATCTGCTCTTTGTGGGAGACGTCGGGCGGCCGGATTTGCCCGGCAACGAGATTCTGGGCGAGCAGGTTGAGAATCTCTACAAAAGCTTGAATTATGTTCTAGGCAGCCTGCCGGACTCCTCGGAGGTTTTTCCCGCGCATGGGCAGGGCTCTTTGTGCGGCCGCGGCATGAGCGCCAAGAACAGCTCCACCCTGGGCTACGAGCGCATGGCCAATCCCATGCTGCGCCACAAGAGCCTGGAGACCTTCCGCACGGCTGTTCTTTCCGCGTTGCCCGTGCGGCCGCAGAGCTTCAGCCACATCATTCAGACAAACCTGCGCGGCGCGCCCCTTTTGGAGCGCTGCCCCGTGGAGCGCGCCTTGACCCCCGGCCAGTTCGCGGAGTTGATGTCCAGGGGGGCGGTGGTCATCGACACCCGCGACGCCTCGGCCTTTGGCGGCGCGCATATTCCCGGCAGTCTGAACATCGGCTTCGAGAAGCAACTGGCCAACTGGGTGGGCATGGCGGTGAAGCCCGGTGCGCAGATGCTGCTGGTCGTGGAGAGCCGCGAACGCTACGAGGCCATGTGCACCGAACTGCATCGCATCGGCTACGACGACATCATCGGCTGTCTGGCCGACGGCGTGGGCAGCTGGATCCGCGCGGGCAAGCCCATTGAGAGCCTGGCGCAGATCTCCGTGCATGACTTGAAGGCCAGGCTCGACGCGGGCGAGGTCACGCTGCTTGACGTGCGCACCCCCATGGAGTGGGAGTTGGGGCACATTGCCCAGGCCAAGCACCTGCCCTTTGCGGAAGTGCTGCGCAACGGGCTCGACGTTTGCCTGGAAGGCCCCGTGCAGGTCATTTGCGGTTCCGGCTACCGGTCGAACATCGTTGGCAGTTTGCTGCAGGCCGGAGGCTGCGCGGCGGTCTCCTCCGTGGCCGGCGGCATGCTGGCCTGGCGGCGTTCCGGGTATCCCACGGTCGTGTAGTTTGGCGGCGTCCGCAAAGGGACGCTGAGGATTTCGCCTGTCTGCCCGGCAGCCGCGCGCTGGAGCGCGTGCAGGGGCGGAGCGCCTTGCCGCTGGCGGCCCGCTACTTGGCGTCCGGGCGCAGGGCCTGGATGATCGGCGCGTTGGCCGGGGTATTGCGGACCACCGAGAGCGTGGGCAGCGAGAAGGCGCGCAGGCCGTCGGCCACGGAGAGCGTGCCCACGGCGGAGTCGCGCCGGGCGGTGAAGGGCAGGATGTCCGGTCCGCGCTGGCACTTGCAGTTGATGTTCACGCGGCTCACCAGGTTTTGCAGCCGGGCGGAGAGCCGCGCCAGCTCCATGGGATCGCTGCCGAACAGGCTCACCTGCTGGCCGTAGTCCGACCGGGCGATGGCGCGCAGGGGGCCTGTCGTGTTGTCGTCCACGGCGTCGAACACAACCACCGGGGCCAGGGGGCCGAACTGTTCCTCGCGGAAGATGCGCATGTCCGGCGTCACCGGGCAGAGAATCGTCGGCGCGAAGAACGTCTCGTCAAGCGGTCCGCCGGGGCCGACCATTTGCGCGCCCTTGCCCAGGGCATCGCGCAGCAGTCCTTCCAAAAAAGCCACCTTGCCCGGCTCCGGCAGGGGGGTGAGGTTCACGCCCGGCTCCCAGGGCAGCCCAGGCTTGAGCGCGGCCACGGCGGCGCTGAACTGTTCAAGAAAGGCTTGGGCAATGCTCCGCGCCACAAAGATGAGCTTGAGGGCCGTGCAGCGCTGGCCGTTGAAGCCAAAGGCTCCGCGCAGCACCTCGGGCACGGCGGTGGCGAGGTCGGCGTCCGCCAGGATGATGGCCGCGTTCTTGGCCTCCATGCCCAGCACGCAGCGCAGGCGGTTGGGGTGCGGGTGCAGGGCCCGCAGCGACTCGGCCGCGCGGCTGGTGCCGATGAAGGCCAGCACGTCCACCTTGCCGGAGGTCATGGCCGGGGTCACAGTCTCTATGCCGCCGGAAAGGATGTTCACCACCCCGCGCGGAAAGGCCTCCTTGAAGCACTGCATGAGGGGCGAGAACAGCAGACGGCCGATGCGCGGCAGCTTCACGATGGCCGTGTTGCCCATGGCCAGGGCCGGAATGAGCGTGGCCAGGGTTTCGTTCAGCGGAAAATTATACGGCCCCATGCAGAGCACCACGCCAAGGGGCGAGCGGCCCAGGCTGGCGGACAGGCCGGAGGTCTCGACCGGGCGCGCGCCCTCGGCGAGCATGGCCCGCAGGGCGGTCAGCGTGTTGTCGATGTATTCGATGGTGCGGTCGAACTCCTGCTCGGACTCCTTGCGCGACTTGCAGATCTCCCAGACCATGAGCCGGACGATGTCGGCCCTGCACGCGCGCATGCGGCGGCAAAAGTCCTCCACGCAGGCCATGCGCGCTTCCGGCGGCAGGGTGGGCCAGTGGCCGAGACCCTGGTCATAGGCCGCGCAGGCCGCCTCCAGCGCCGCCTCGCCCGTTTCGGCGTCGTGCACCGGGCAGCTGCCCAGCAACTGGCGCACCGGGCCGTTGCCCGCATCGACAAAAATGGGCGCAAAGACATCCTGCATGGGCCCGGTCCAGGTGCGCAGCTCGCCATCCAGCAGATACTCACGGCAGACCAGCGGCCCGGCCAAGGCCAGGTCATCGGGAATATCTTGCGGATAGGCTGTGCGGAAGGGCTGTGCGGGCATCAGGGATCCTTGGTGTTGCTGTGGCTTGTTTGCGCCAAGGCCCGGCGCATCCCCTTGGGGACCGGTCGTGCCGGGCCTTGGCGCAACGGCTGGGCTTAGAGAACGGCCACAGCCTCGATTTCGATGAGGAAGCAGGCATCCACGAGACGGACCACCTCGACGATGGTGGTGGCCGGCCGGACCGCGCTGAAGGCCTCGCCATGGGCCTTGGCGATCTCTTCGAACTTGGAGGCGTCGGTGGTGAAGATGCGCGTGCGCACGACGTCTTTCAAACCCGCTCCGGCCTGGCCCAGGGCCGCGTCGATGATCTCCAGGGCGCGCTTGGCCTGGCGGTACATGTCCGGAGCCACGGAGCCGTCGGCCTCGACACCGCAGGTGCCGGAAACATAGATGGTGTTCCCCGCGACGACGGCGCGGGAATAGCCCAACAAGGGCTCCCACTTGGAGCCGGAAGTGATCAGGGTTTTCTCGGTCATGCGTATCTCCAGGTTTGTGGTTGCGCTGCCTGGGCACGAGTAGTGCCAGACTTTATCCCTGAACGGAAGAGGCGGGCTAGCGCACCCAGCGGAAGCGGAAAAGGCAGCCCGGCGCGCCCTCGGAGATGGTTTGCGGACGCTCCAAGCGCAGGTAGGGCGAATATCCTGCGGCAAAGGCGGCGTCGCGCCGGCAGGACAGCGTGGCGTGCAGCACCGTGGGCAGGCCCATTTCGTGGTACATTTCCATATACCCGCAACGAGTGACCGTGAAGTCGAGGCTGTCCTCATCTTGCCGGATGTCTGCGATGCTGAGCGCGCCGCCCGCCTGCCAAAGGTCGAGCACCTGGGCGAAATGCGCCAGGCTGGGACCGTTCGGGGCCGTCGCGGCGAAGGCCTGGCCCGCTTCCTTCGCGGCCGCGTCGATGGCAGCGTTGAGAATCGCCAGCGCCCCCGCCTCGCTGAGAATGGAACGCGACGCGGTGAAAATGCGGTTCGCCAGCTCGGCCTCGATGGCGCGCCTGGCATTGAGCTTTACATTGGTCAAATCTGCGGCCATATGGCCTCCGTTGCTTTTGCTGTACACTTCACCTAATCTGCCGCCGGGCAAGGGCCCAAGGCACATCTAACACGGAGCTAGTGATGCGTATTCGCAATATTTTCAAGTTATTGGTGGTTATGTTCGCGGTGCTTGCGCCCGCTTTCGCCCAGGCCAATAAAATAAGCGACGCCATTCAGAAGCGTTACGATTCCTTAAACTCGTTCCAGACGGATTTCCAGCAGGAACTCACCAACGCCGCCAGCGGCAGCGTGGAGAAGCGCAGCGGGAAAATCTGGTTCAAGCAGTCGCTTGTGCGCTGGGAAACCCACAAGCCGGAGAAAGAGCTGCTCGTGGTGGGGCAACACGTGGTGTGGAACTACTTCGAGGCGGACAAGGTCGCCATGAAGTACCGCACTACCCAGGTGTTCAACTCCAAGACCATGATCCGCTTCCTGTCCGGCAAGGCCAACCTCAAGGAAGACTTCAAGATCGAAGAGCAGGGCACGGATAATGGCCTGATAAAGCTGCGCCTTATTCCGAAAGAACCCGAGCCGACCATGGTCCTGGCCTACATGTGGGTCGACCCCAAGACGAACATGCTGGGCAAGGTGCTCATCGTCGATTTCTTCGGCAACGGCAACCAGGTGACTTTGAGCAACCTCGTGTTGGACAAGAAGGCCGACGCCCGCCTGTTCGAGTTCACCCCGCCCTCCGGCGTGCAGGTGAAGGACAACACCAAGCAGAAGTAAGCGCTATTTCAGCCCAACGGCCTTGCGCAGGCCGCGAACCTCTTCCGGGGTGAGCGGCCTGCACTGGCCGGGGTTGAGCGGCCCCAGGGCGATGTCGCCCTGCTTGACCCGGATCAGCTTCAGCACAGTCAGCCCCAAATCCCTGCACATGCGCCGTATCTGACGGTTCACGCCCTGATTCAGCGTCATGGCCAGCCACACCGCGTCCTGGTCGCGGCGAAGAATCGTCGCCTCCACCGGAGCAAGCTTCTCGCCTTCGGCCAGGGTCATGCCGCGGCGCATCATGTCGAGCTTGTTGATGGTGACGGACCCGCGCACCAGCACATGATACACCTTGGGCAGGTGCCAGCGCGGGTGGATGAGCCGGTTCAGCAATTCGCCGTCGGTCGTCAGCAGCAGCAGCCCTTCCGAAAAATAATCCAGGCGGCCAACGTGCAGCAGGCGTTCGTTCTTGTACTCCTCGGGGAGCAGATCGAAAACGGTCTGACGCCCCTGGGGATCGCTTTTGGTGGTGACCACCTGCACCGGCTTGTGCAGCAGCAGGGTGAGGTTCTCGCCTCCAGAGGCCGAGGTGGCGGGGTGGCTGACACGCTTGCCGTCCACAAGCACCACGTCCGTTGCCGGGTCGACGCGCACACCGGGTTCGGCCACGACGACACCGTTGAGTTGGACGCGTCCGGCCAGGACGAGTTCGTCCGCGCCGCGCCGTGAGGCCACGCCGCACTCGGACAGGTACTTGTTGATGCGCACGGAGGTGGTATTTTGCTGAGTCATATATTCCAGTGTGTTATATAGTCTAGAGAAAGTCGCAATAAAGTCGTGAGTAGCTGATCTGTTTGAAACTGGCTAAAAATCGAAGAATGAGCGTCCAAAACTGGAGCAGCCCTGGGATTTCCATTGCCAGTCCCGCAGCCTATCGGTACACCACAACTGCTCGGCCGCGCGGCGCTGGCGCATGCGTGCCAAGACCTTGGCCGGAAGAACGAGCGGATGTTACGGAAAAATCCTTGGTTTGCCCATGCGTTTTTGTGGCACCATGGATATTGCGTAACTGCTCGATATCGTACATAATATAATTTCAGTCCCGCGTTCGTCACTTCGACGCGGAACATGCAGGCCTGTCATGCGCATCAGTCCAAGTCTCATCAGCCCGGCGCTGACCGTTCTTTACCGGGCCTGGGTCCGCAGCATCCGCTTCGATGATGGCGGCGGCCCCAAATCCATTGTTGAAGCCGCCGATTCCGGTCGGCCCGTGTTGCTGGCCATTTGGCATTCCGAGCTGTTCGCCCTGACCGGCTACGGCATGTGCCGGCTCAACGGACGCCTGGCCACAGTGGTCAGCGAGAGCCGCGACGGCGAGATCATCGCCCAGGTGCTGGAGCGCATCGACTACGGCACGGCGCGGGGGTCGAGCACGCGCGGCGGGCTCAAGGCGCTCATCGCCCTCAAGCGGCACATGGAGCAGGGACGCATCGGCGTCATCACCGTTGATGGCCCGCGCGGCCCAAGGCACAAGGTCAAGGACGGGGCCGTGTATCTGGCCCACCGCACGGGTGCGCTGCTGTTTCCCGTGCGCTCGCGCCCGGCGAGCATGCATGTGTTCGAGCGCTCCTGGGACAAGTTCCAGTTGCCCATGCCCTTTACCCGCTGTCCGGTCTACTTCGGGCAACCCCTCGAATTTCTGCACGATAAGTTGACGCCGGAACTGCTTGCCAGCGAGGGGGCACGCTTGGAGAAGGCGCTGCAAGAGGCCTTGCCGCTGGAATAGCTGAATCCGGAATAGCTGAAGCGTGACATGAACAAAAGAAAAGGGGGAGCAGCGGCTCCCCCTTTGTTTTATGCAATGCGTGGGCGTTTAGGCCAGCTTCACGCGCGCGGTGCCACCGGGATGGAAGGGCAGGGCGGAACGCTTGGCCGGGAAATCGCCACGCTGCGTGCGCACCAGGAAGTCCGTCTGCTCTGCGGCTTCCGCGGCCACATAGCCCAGCGCCACGCTATGACCCAGGGTGGGACAGAACGAGCCGCTGGTGACCATGCCGACCTTGGTGCCGTCGGGCAGGTGCAGGGTGTCGTAATGGCGCGCGCTGCGGCGGCTGTCCAGGGTCAGGGGGATGAGCTTCTCGCGCACGGTGGCCAGACCGGCCTGGCCGGTGAAGGGCGTTTTTTTGGTGATGAGCCCGCCGAAGCCGGCCTCGACCGGCGTGTGCTCGGTGTCCAGGTCCTGACCGTACAGGGGATAGCCCATTTCCAGGCGCAGGGTGTCGCGCGCGCCCAGGCCCACGGGCTTCACCAGCGGATGCGCGGCAAGGGCTTCCCACATGGCCGGAGTCTTGGAGGAGTCCTGGTACAGCTCGTAGCCGAGTTCACCGGTGTAGCCGGTGCGGCTCACCGTGATGGGCGAGCCCTGCCATGTGGTGCGGATGAAATTGAAATAGCCCGGAGAGACGAAGTCCGGTCCCATGATGTCCTTCAAAACTTCATAGGACTTGGGGCCTTGCAGGTCGATTTTGCCTGTGGCGTCCGAAATATTGGTGAAGACCGGGCCGCTGGCGAGCTGCGCCCTGATCCAATCGAAGTCGCTTTTTTCGCACGCGCCGTTGACCACCAGCATGTAGTCGTCCACGTCAAGGCAATAGATGATGAGATCGTCCTGCACACCGGCTTTTTCGTTGAGCAGAAAGCCGTAGCGGCATTTGCCCGGAGCAAGTGTCTCCAGGTCCTGGGTCACCACGGCGTTGAGCGCCTGCTTGGCGCCCGGGCCGCGCAAAGAGAACTCGCCCATGTGGCAAATATCGAAAATGCCGGCGCTTGCGCGGGTGTGGTTGTGTTCCGCAATGATGCCCTCGTACTGGATGGGCATGTCGAATCCGGCGAAGGCGGCCATTTTGGCGCCCTTGGCCTTGTGCCACTGGCTCAGCGGCGTCTCTCTGAGAGTTTCCACAGTGTGCTCCTTATTCATAATATCGTGAGAACTTTTCCACTATGCCACAATCCGGACGGCAGCTCAATCGTCTTGCGTGGGGCGCGGGGCATGGATTTTCACACTCCCGGCCATGTTGACGCTGGGAGCGATTTTCTTTAGAAAAACGCCTGAGGCGGAAACGCCTGGAGGTTCGCATGCGAAAGATTGATCAATGTCCCCGTGTCGGCATTAATTCGAAATACTGCACTTGTACGCACGCTTCGTGCAACAAGCACGCCCTTTGCTGCGAGTGTTTGCACTACCACCGCATGCGCGGCGAACTGCCCGCGTGCTATTTCACCGAGGAAGAAGAAAAGACGTTCAATCGCAGCATAGAGTTTTTCATTCAACGCCGCTCCGGCAAGTAGGTCTTCCATGTCGCTTCAACTGCGCAATCCGCTTAAGATGCTGCGCAGCAATGCCGTCGCCCTGGACATGGGCTCCGGGCACACGCGCATTGCAACCCCCGAGGGTGAAACGCTCCTGAACGAGCCCACGGTCGTCGCCCTGGAACAAGGCGGCGTCACGGTCATCGTCACCGGCACCGAGGCCAAGACGTATCTCGGAAAGGCTCCGGACCGCATCCGTGTGGCCCGCCCAGTGGAGGCCGGTGCCGTGGTCGATTTCGAGGCCGCACGCGAGCTGCTGCGCCATTTCGTTGCGCGGGTGCTTCCTTCGGACGGCACGCGCATCAAGGCCTGCGTTGTGGTCGCACAGGGGCTGACAGAGCTGGAAAAACGCACCTTGGCCGACTGCTGCAAGGCCGCCGGCATCGGCCATGTGGACTTGGTCAGCGCTCCCCTGGCCGCGGCGATCGGCTCCGGGCTCGACATCACCCTGCCCAAGGGAAGGCTCTTGCTCGGCATCGGCAACGGCCTGGCCGAAGCCTCGGTCATCTGCCTGTCCGATGTCGTCCATTCCGAAACCATCAAATGCGGCGCGCAGGCCTTTCACGACGCCGTGGCGCACCACTTGGCCGAGCACCAGCAGATATCCATCGGCGAGAACATGGCCGAGCAGGCCACGCTGCACCTGGCCTGCGTGAGCAACCCGGCAACGCCGAGAACCCTCACGCTGACCGGAAAATACGCGGCCACAGGCACTCCCTGCGCGCTTGAGCTGAGCAATGCCGATCTGGATGGCGCGTTCGACACCCCCCTGGCCGAGCTTGAAGGCCTGGTGCGCAGCGTCATGGAGCACGCCCCGGCCGAGCTGGTGGCCGACATCGGCGAAACAGGGCTGCTCCTCTATGGCGGCGGCGCGCAGCTTTGCGGGCTCGACCGTTACCTGGGCGAACGCCTCAAGCTGCGCATCACCGTGGCCAACGATCCGCAAATGGCCAGCCTGCGCGGCGCCACGGCAGCCCTGCGCCCCGATCTCGGCTTCCGCAAGCTGCTGGTCCGGTGATGACCAACACGGATTTGCAGGCTCTCCAAACGCCGGAGCTGCTCGCCCAGGCAGAGGCGGCCGTGCGGGACGCCGGCAAGCTCATCTGCCGGCACAACAGCCGCCCCAGAAAGATCCGACACAAATCAAGCATCAAGGATCTCGTCACCGAGACGGACGGCGCGGTGGAGGCCATGCTGCGCGAGAGCCTGGGCAAGCTCGTGCCCGAGGCCGGTTTTCTGGGCGAGGAGGGCAGTCCCGAGCTCGGCCTCGCCGGGCTCAAGTGGGTGGTGGACCCTGTGGACGGCACCACGAATTTCGTCCACGGCGTGCCCTTTGTGGCCACCAGCGTGGCCCTTTGCCAAGACGGCCGGCCCGTGCTCGGCATTGTGAACCTGCCGCTTCTCGGCGAGCTGTTTTCCGCCGTGCGGGGATGCGGCGCGCATATGAACGGCGGGGCCATCCACGTGTCTGAGATTGACGCACTCGACGCGGCGCTCGTCGCCACCGGGTTTCCGTACCGCATAGAAGACCACAAGGCCGCGATTTTGCGCCAGCTGAGCCTGGCAATGCCCGCGACCCAAGGGGTGCGCAGGGCCGGTGCCGCCGCCCTGGACCTGGCCTTTGTGGCTTGCGGCCGCTATGACGGGTTCTTTGAATTTGCGCTGAACGCGTGGGACACAGCAGCCGGGGTGCTGCTCATCGAAGAGGCCGGAGGCCGTGTGGGCACAATGACCGGCGCGCCATACCGTTTGGGCGGTCCCGACATTCTCGCCGCCAACGGTCAGCTTTTCGGACCCCTGCAAGGCATGCTCAAGGCCGCCGCCGCCATAATCCCCTGAGGCTCAAAGCCTCGGCCAATTGCAGAAACGGCGGCGACACCAGGTCGCGGAAGTCCCGCAGCAGGCAGTCCAGTTCCTCGGTGGTGAAATTGTAGTCGCCGGACTCGGCGTCCTGCGCTCCAGGCGCGGCTGGCTCTGTGCGGACTAGGCTGAACACGTGCAGGAACCTGTTGCCGTTTTCCGGCTGGGCCTGCAGCTCCAGCAGGGGGCGCAGGCGTTCCGCATGAATGCCCAGCTCGGCTTTCAGGGCGCGCGTGGCGGCGTCCAGCACGGCCTCTCCCGCCAGGACCGGCCCGCGCACGGGAACGTCCCAGCGGCTGGTCCCGCGCCGTACCGACGATTCGCGCCGGCGCAGGTTGAGCCGCCCCTGGTCGTCGAAAAGCAGTATGGCGATGGCGCGGTGGCGCAGCTTCTGCCGGGCGACCTCGTTTGCCGGCAATATGGCCACCACGCGGCGCGCATCGTCGAGCACCTCCACAAGAAGGGGCGGAACTGCTGGTTGGATCTGGGGCGGAGCTTTTGCCATTGTTGCCGCTTGGGCTTTGGGTTTTCGAAAATGCGCTGCGCAAGACACGAATAGCAGGACCTGGACCGGATGCAAACCTTGAATTGCGAGCTTTTGGGACCGCAGGACGTGAGCGGGGTCATGGAGCTGGAGCGCCTGTGCTTCCGCACCCACTGGACGCGCGACCAGTTCCTGCTCGGACTTGAGCGCCACGCCTTCCGCATTTTCGGCATCCGCGAGCGCGGCGTGCTTGTGGCCTATGCCGCCTTTTCGGTCATCGCCGGAGAAATGGAGATTCTGAACATCGCAACGCATCCGTTTCACCGCCGCAAGGGCATGGCCAAGAAGCTCATGGCCGAGGTGCTGGGCGTTTGCCGCGCGGAGCGGGTGGAGGTCGGCTTCCTCGAGGTCCGCCGGTCCAACGTCGGCGCCATTGACCTTTACGAGAAATTCGGGTTTATCCAAGTGGGCACACGGAAAAATTATTACCCCGACAACAACGAGGATGCGCTTTTGTACAGGCTGGACATGACCGGCCAGGAAAGCGGCACCGCGGTGCAACACGAGCCGGGGCGCAAAACGTCCTGACACCGGAGCGGAGTACATGAACAAGCTTTTTGCCGCCAACTGGAAAATGCACAAGACCCAGGCCGAGGCCGGGGAAACCACCGCCGAGCTCGTCCGCCGCTGCGCGGACCTGCCCGATGGGCGCGAAGTGCTTCTCATCCCGCCGTTCACGGCCCTTTCCGTCACCGGCGCGGCGCTCTGCGGGCGCGATTGGTTTTCCGTGGGCGGGCAGAACTTCTATCCCGCCGATCACGGGGCCTTCACCGGAGAGGTTTCTCCGGCCATGCTGCTTGATTGCGGCGCCGCCTTCGCCCTGACCGGACATTCGGAGCGCCGTCACATTCTTGGCGAGGACGACGCCCTGGTGGGCAAGAAGACGGCCTTTGGCCTGGCCGCCGGGCTCAAGATCATTCTTTGCGTGGGCGAGATGATTGAGGAGCGCAAGGCCGGCAAACTCGAAGAAGTGCTGACGCGGCAGATCGCCGCCGGGCTGGCCGATGTGCCGAAGGATACCGATCCCGAGCGCATCAGCGTGGCCTACGAGCCGGTTTGGGCCATCGGCACCGGGCTTGTGGCCGGACCCAAGGAAATCTTGGAGGCGCATGCTCTGGTGCGTGCGCAGCTTTTGAAAATTTTCGGGGCAAATGGCCGGCAGGTGCGCATTCTCTATGGCGGAAGCGTCAAACCGGACAATGCCGCCGAGATCATTGCACTTGACAATGTCGACGGAGTGCTGGTAGGAGGCGCGAGCTTGAAGGCTGAAGACTTCAGCCGCATCGTCCTGGCTTAAGGACGCACAGGCATCACGCGAGGAGAAAGCGTTGCAAACCCTGGTTCTGACAATTCATATTTTGACCTGTGTCTTTCTGGTCCTGTTCGTGCTCCTGCAGTCCGGTCAGGAGGGCATGGGTGTGATTTTCGGCGGCGGCAGCGGGTCCGTGTTCGGCAGCACCGGTGCCGGTGGGCTCCTGGTACGCGTTACGGCAGTTTTGGCCGCAATTTTTCTCGTCACATCTTTAGCATACAATGTCTTGACAAAGCCTAGCAATTTGGGTGATAGTGCCTTGATGACGCAGGGCGCTGCCGGAATGGCCGCTCCTGCTCCGGTTCAGGCTCCCGCTCCGGGCGGCGTTTCCTTCGAAGAGAAGGCGCTCCCCAAGCCGGCCGAACCCGCAAGCGAGACCAAATAGTTTATTCTCATGCCGAGGTGGTGGAATTGGTAGACACGCTACTTTGAGGTGGTAGTGGGAGAAATCCTGTGGGGGTTCGAGTCCCCCCTTCGGCACCACAAAAGATTAAAGGAGATTGGCCCTGGCTGATCTCCTTTTTTTGTTGCCGTGTGAGCGCCTCTGCTGCAACGTTTCCGCGGCGGGTTCCCAAATCCGGTACGGGTATGTATAAACGACACGGCGCACACGCGCGGCAAGGCGGCAACGGCCGGATCTGAACGGTCTGCTCCCATTTGCGCCGCCTCTTTGCCCCAGTCCCCTCACTCGCGGCCAGGCATGCCTGAGCCGTGAAAAACCGCACGGAGAGCACATGGCACAGAAGGTATTCGTCACCGGCGGCGCGGGCTACCTCGGCTCTACCCTCGTTCCCCTGCTTTTGGCCAAAGGCTATGAGGTCACGGTTCTCGACAACCTTATGCACGGTCAGCACGTGCTGCTGGATTGCTGCGCCTACACGGGTTTCGACTTCATCAAGGGCGACATCTGCGATCACAGCCTCATCAATGGCCTCATCGCCAAGCACGACATCATCATTCCGCTGGCCGCCATTGTCGGCGCGCCCGCCTGCAAGCTCAACCCCACCCTGACCGAGATGGTGAACCGCGAGGCCCACCTGAACATGGTCAAGGCCACCAGCAAGGACCAGCTTGTCATTTTCCCCACCACCAATTCCGGCTACGGTATTGGCGAAAAGGACGCCTACTGCACCGAGGAGTCGCCGCTGCGTCCCCTTTCGTCGTACGGCGTGACCAAGGTGGAGATAGAAAAGGCGTTTTTGGACAAGGGCAGCGCCATCACCTTCCGCCTGGCCACGGTGTTCGGAATGAGCCCGCGCATGCGCATGGACCTGCTGGTGAACGACTTCACCTACCGCGCCTTCAAGGACAAGAGCGTCATCCTCTTTGAGGACCACTTCCGCCGCAATTACATCCATGTGCGCGACGTGGCCAAGGCCTTCATGTTCGGCATGGACAACTATGAGAAGATGAAGGGCCAGCCGTACAACGTCGGCCTGTCTTCCGCCAACCTGACCAAGCGTCAGCTGGCGGAGAAGATCAAGCAGTACGTGCCCGGCTTCTACATCCACTCCGCGGCCATTGGCGAAGACCCGGACAAGCGCGACTATCTCGTCAGCAATGACAAGATCGAGGGTTTGGGCTGGACCCCGGACAACACCCTCGATGCCGGCATCGTGGAGCTGCTCAAGGGCTACAAGATCCTGAAGCCCAACCGGTTTGCCAACGTTTAGGCGCATGCCCGGTTTCGGCACTGTCACAGCATACATCCTGGCGGGCGGGTTCGGTACCCGCCTTCGCCAGGTTGTTTCCGACCGCCCCAAGGCCCTGGCGGAAATTCTCGGCCGCCCCTACATCTATCATCTGCTGGACAGCCTTGCGGGATTCGGCCTCAAGCGCGTGGTGCTCTGCACCGGGCACATGGCCGAAATGCTCGAGTCCTTTCTCGGCTCCGAATACCGGGGCATGGAACTCAAGTATTCCCGCGAGGAAACGCCCCTGGGCACTGGCGGCGCGCTCAAGCTCGCCTTTTCGCGCTTTCCGGCCGAGCTGGCCCTGTGCATCAACGGTGACTCCCTCACCGATGCCGACCTTGCCGCGTTTTTGACGTGGTTTGACGGGCGGAAAGAGCAGGGGGCCTTGCTTTTGGCGCCCATGGAAGACACCGCGCGGTATGGCAGCGTGTCCTTGGACGATGCGGAACAGGTCACCGGCTTTGTCGAAAAAGGGCAAAGCGGCCCGGGCTTCATCAGCGCAGGCATCTATCTGCTGCGCCCGCGCTGCCTTGAGGGCATTGAACCTGGCCAGGCCGCGTCCATTGAGCAGGACGTGTTCCCTGTGCTCGCCGCCAAAGGGTTGTTGTGCGCGCACAAGGTCGCGGCGCGGTTTCTGGATATCGGCACGCCGGATTCTTACGCCGAGGCCGGACGCTTCCTTCTGGGCGGGCCCGATCCTGCGGCCAAGGGCGCCGTGTTTCTGGACCGCGATGGCACGATCATAGCGCAGGTGCATTACCTGCATGATCCCGCCGGAGTGGAGCTTTTGCCAGGCGCGGCCGAAGGCTTGCGCCGCATGCGCGACCTGGGGCTGCGGCTTGTGCTGGTGAGCAATCAGTCCGGCGTGGGGCGCGGGTACTTCACCCGCGGCGATGTCGAGCGGGTGCACGGACGGCTCATAGAACTGCTGGAGGCCCAGGGCGTGCGCCTGGACGCGCTGTATGTGTGCCCGCATGCCCCCGGCGATGCCTGCAACTGCCGCAAACCTTTGCCCGGACTCATTGAGCGCGCATGCAAGGAACTGGACCTTGATCCTCGACTGAGCTTTGTTATTGGCGACAAGCCTTGCGATGTCGACCTTGGACTGATAGTGAACGCAACGACGTTTTTGGTCACAACAGGCTACGGTGCCGCACACGCCGATGCCGGCGATTGCCGCCCGCACCATGTTTCGACGAACCTGCTAGAAGCCGCCAACACCATCGGTTCCATCCTGGCCGCCCACAACACTGGCGGTGCGGAGCATACATGATCATTTGCAGAACCCCATTTCGCGTTTCGTTCTTTGGCGGTGGCACTGATTATCCCGGCTGGTACCGGGAACACGGCGGGCAGGTGTTGTCCACGGCCATCGACAAATTCTGCTACATCACCCTGCGCTACCTGCCGCCTTTCTTCGAGCACAAGATCCGCGCGGTCTATTCCAAGATCGAGCAGTGCCAGATCCTCGACGAGATCAAGCACCCGGCCATCCGCGAAACCCTGCGCTTCATGAACTTCGCCCGCAACGTGGAGATCCACCACGACGGCGACCTGCCCGCGCGCAGTGGCATGGGCTCCAGCTCCTCCTTCACGGTTGGGCTTTTGCACGCGCTGTACGCCCTGCGGGGGCAAATGCCCACCAAGGAGCGCCTGGCGCGCGAGGCCATCCACATCGAGCAGGATCTCATCAAGGAGACCGTGGGCTCGCAAGACCAGTGCGCCGCGGCCTATGGCGGATTCAATCACATCATTTTCCACCGCGACGGAGAAATCGAGGTGCGGCCGCTGACCCTGTCGCGCTCGCGCCTGACGGAACTCTCCGATCACCTGATGCTCTTCTACACCGGCATCATGCGCACGGCATCGGACGTGGCGGACACCTACGTGGAGAACCTTGGCGCGAAAGAGGCCCTTTTGCGCCAAATGCACGGCATGGTGGACGACGGCATCAAGCTGATCCAGAGCAGCCGCTGCATCTGCGGTTTCGGCGAACTGCTGAACCAGGCCTGGGAGGCCAAGCGGTCCCTCAGCCCGAACATCTCCAACGGCGTGGTGGACGACTTCTACTCCCGCGCCCAGGAGAACGGCGCCATCGGCGGCAAGCTCATCGGCGCCGGCGGCGGCGGCTTTCTGCTGCTGTTCGTTCCGCCCTCCGCCCGCGACAGGGTGCGCGAGGAGCTTTCCGAACTGCTGCACGTGCCCTTTACCTTCTGCCGCGACGGCAGCCAGATCATCTTTTACGAGCCCCAGACCGCGGACTACCGCCAGAGCGAGCGCGACCACCACAACCGCTCCATCAACAGCTTCCGCGAGCTGGGCACGTTGAAGGGGTGAACATGTCTTTGAACGTTGAGACCAAGCTGCGGCTTTTGCGCACCATGCTGCGCATCCGCCGCGTTCAGGAGCGCATCGAGTCCGAGTACATGAAGGACGAGATGAAGACGCCCGTGCATCTGTACATCGGGCAGGAAGCCATCGCCACCGGCGTGTGCGCCTGCCTGCGCGACGACGACGCCATCAACAGCAACCACAGAAGCCACGGCCATTATCTGGCCAAGGGCGGCGACCTGAACGCCCTGATGGCCGAGCTGTTCTGCAAGGCTACAGGCTGCTCCGGCGGCTACGGCGGCAGCATGCATCTTGTGGATGTGGCCCATGGCAACATGGGCACCTCGGCCATTGTTGGCGGCGGCATTCCCATCGCCACCGGCCAGGGCCTGGCTATGAAGATGCAGAGGCAGGACCGCGTGAGCGTGGTCTTTTTCGGCGATGGCGCGGCCGACGAGGGCACCCTTTATGAGTCCCTCAATTTCGCCATGCTGAAACAATTGCCCGTGGTTTACGTCATGGAGAACAACGGTTGGGCGGTTTGTTCGCCCACGGCCACGCGCCACTGCGGCGACAACGTGTTCCACAAGGGCGCGGGCGATCGTCTTTTTACCGCAAAAATCGACGGCAACGACCCGGAGCTGGTCTACGAGACCGCGGCCAAGGCCGTGGCGCGCGCGCGCGCGGGCGAGGGGCCGTCCTTCATCGAGTGCGTGACCTACCGAATTTTGGGCCATGCCGGATGCTGGCAGCAGGACCCCAAGGGCTACCGCGACCCGGCCGAGATAGACGCTTGGCGCGAACGCTGCCCGGTGTGCTCGTACCAGCAGGCGCTGCGGGCGCAAGGGCTCTTGTCCGAAACGGACCTGAACGCCCTTGAGGCCGAGGTGGGCGCCGAAATCGACGCGGCCTTTGAATATGCGCGGCAGAGCCCGCTGCCCGTGGCCGAGGCCATGCACAACCATCTTTTCTGCGAGTAGCTCATGCCCTGGTCACGCATCAAAACAGACACCAACGAGCCGGAATTCTACAACGACGGCCTGGCCGACAATAGGTCCGGCAGGATGATCTCCTACGCCGAGGCCATCAACGAAGCCCTTTCGCAGGCGCTGACCCTGGACCCGCGCGTGTTCGTCATGGGGCAGGGCGTCGACGACCCCTCGGGCATGTTCGGGGCGACGAGAGGCCTGCACCTGAAGCACGGCGCGCAGCGCGTGTTCGACACGCCCCTCGCCGAGACGGCCCTTTCCGGCGTTGCCGTGGGCGCGGCCCTGGGCGGCATGCGCCCGGTATACTTCCACAACCGCCCGGACTTTTTGCTGCTCGCCATGGACCAGCTGGTGAACCACGCGGCGAAGTGGCACTTCATGTTCGGCGGCGCGGCGTGCGTGCCTCTGGTGTTCTGGGCGTGCATCGGACGGGGCTGGGGCTCCGCGGCCCAGCACTCCCAGGCCTTGCAGGGGCTTTTCAACCACGTGCCCGGCCTCAAGCTCATCATGCCGGCCACCTGCTACGACGCCAAGGGGCTCATGCTTGCGGCCATTGCCGACAACAACCCCGTGCTCATCATCGAGCATCGCATGAACTTCAAGCTGCGCGGCCTTGTGCCGGAAGAACCCTACACCTTGCCCATAGGCAAGGGGACCATCCGCCGCAAGGGCCGCGACGTGACCGTTGTGGCCGTGTCGCATCTGGTGGCCGAGGCCTTTGCCGCCGCCCAGGAACTGGCGGAGCAGGGCATAGAGGCCGAGATCGTGGACCCGCGCACCCTGCGCCCCCTCGACGAGGACCTGATTCTGGAGTCTGTGGCGCGCACCGGACGGCTGGTGGTGACCGACACCGGCTGGAAGACCGGCGGCGTGACGGCGGAAATCGCCGCCATGGTGGCGGAGAAAGGCTTCAGCTCCCTCAAGGCGCCCATTGTGCGCGTCGCCAACCCCGATCTGCCCACGCCCAGCGGCTACACCCTGGAGCGGGCCTATTACATCGGCAAGGAAGACATCAAGCAGGGGATTCTGAAGGCGGTGCGCTGCGCATGATCGCGGCTCCGAAAATCTTTGTCGCCGGCGGCGCCAAGGCCCTCGGCTCGGCTATTCAGCGTGCTTTCGCCCAGGCCGGGCATACCTGCCTGTCCTCGGCCCTGGAGCCGGACCTGCGCAACCAGCGCGCCGTGGACGCCTTTTTCGAGGCCCAGCAACCGGAGTGGGTGGTTTACGCCGCGGGCAAGGCCGGCGGCATCGGGCTCAATCGCCGCGCCCCGGCGGACCTCATTCTGGACAATCTGCTCTGCGCCACCCACGTGCTGCACGCGGCGCACCGCTTCGGCGTCCGCAAGCTCTTGTATCTGGCAAGCTCCTGCGTCTACCCCAAGGACGCGGCCCAGCCCATCCAAGAGGGGAGCATGTACGGCTCGCCGATTGAGCCCACGAACCTGGCCTACGCCGTGAGCAAGCTGGCGGGCCTGGAGCTCTGCCGGGCGCTGCGGCAGCAGCACGGCGTGGACTTCAACATCGCTGTGCCCACGAACTACTTCGGCCCTGGCGACGACTTCAGCCCGGAGAACTCCCACGTGGTGGGCGCGCTCATGGCGCGCATGCGCGCGGCCACGGCCGCCGGCGACCCGGATCTCGCCATCTGGGGCACGGGCAAGGCGCGGCGCGAGTTTTTGTACGTTGACGACGTGGCCGACGCGGCCGTGTTCCTCATGCTGGGGCACAGCTGGGAAGGGCCGCTGAACATCGGCTCCGGCTCGGCCGTCTCCATTGCGGAGCTGGCGCAGATGCTCAAGGAGATAACCAACTTTCCCGGCGCGCTTACCTACGACACGTCCAAGCCCGATGGCATGCCCGTGAAGGTTCTGGATTCCTCCCGCCTGGCCGGACTGGGATGGGCGCCCCGGGTGCCCTTTGCCGAGGGGCTGCGCCGCACCTACGACTGGTACCTGCAACAGAAATAATCCCGTGAGGTTGCCATGAGCTTTAAATGGCCGTTGATGGAAGACAATGTCACCCGGCAGGACCTTGATGGTCTTATCGCGTTTTTGCAGGGCATGCCGCGGCTCACCCAGTCGGAGAACGTGCGCGCCCTGGAGCGCGAGTGGTCGGCATGGCTTGGCGTGAAGCACAGCGTGTTCGTGAACTCCGGCGCCTCGGCCAACCTCATCACCATGGGCGCGCTGAAACATCTTTATGGCGGCGGCGAGGTCATCGTGCCGACGCTCACCTGGGTTTCAGACATCGCCTCGGTGTTGCAGAACGGCTTTACGCCCGTTTTTGTGGACATAAACCCGCGCACCCTGTGCATGGACGAAGACCAGGTCATCGCCAAGCTTTCCGACAAGACCCGCGCGGTGTTTTTGACCTACGTGCAGGGCTTCAACGGCCTGTCCGACCGCCTGCTCGAGGAGCTTGCGCGCCGCAACATCCAGCTCATCGAGGACGTGTGCGAGTCGCACGGGGCCACCTTCAAGGGCCGGCGTCTGGGGTCCTTTGGTCTCGCATCCAACTTCTCCTTTTATTTCGCCCACCACATGAGCACCGTCGAGGGCGGCATGGTCTGCACCAACGACGATGCCTTCTACGACGCCATCCGCATGTTCCGCTCCCACGGCATGGTCCGCGAGGCCGAGAGCCCGGACACCAAGGCGCGCTATGCTGCGGAAAATCCGGAACTTTCGCAGGACTTCATCTTCGCCTTCCCGGCCTTCAACGTGCGCAGTACCGAGATCAACGCCGTGCTGGGCCGCAGCCAGCTGAAGCGCCTGGACGACTGCAACCAGCGCCGCCGCGAAAACTTCGAGCTGTTCTTGAAGTTGATTGATTCCTCCAAATATCGCACGGACTTCGACCTGGAAGGAAGCTGCAACTATGCCTTCAACCTGGTGTTGAATAAGCCCGACGAGGCCCTGCGCGAGCGCCTGGAAAAGCAGATGCGCGAGAACGGCATCGAGTTCCGGCGCGGCAGCGCGGGCGGCGGCAACCAGCTGCGCCAGCCCTATCTCAAAGGCATTGTGCCCGACGGCGAATACAAGAAGTACCCGCAGGTGGAGCACATCCATTTCTTCGGCTATTACATCGGCAACTATCCGAGCCTGAGCGCGGAGCGCATCGTGGAACTTTGCGCCGTGCTGAACGCGGTGGAAGGGTAGGGGGCCATGTCCCGCACGCCCGACGTCCTGTTCATCAAGCCCGGCAGCCAGAAGCAGATCTACGGCTCCCTGTCGGACCATGACCTGACGGCAATCGAGCCGCCGCTGTGGGCCGGCATTCTGGGCGGCTACCTGCGCGGCCTTGGCTACGGCGTGGAGATTCTGGACGCCGAGACCGACGGCCTGTCCTGGGATCAGGTGGCGCAGGAGGCTGTGGACCGGGGCGCGCTTTTGACCGTGGTCATGGCTTCCGGGCACAATCCTTCCGCCTCGACCATGAACATGACCGGCGTCGGGGCCATCACCCGCAAGATCAAGGAACTCGCGCCGGGAATGGCCGTGTGCCTCACCGGTCTGCACGTGAGCGCCCTGCCGGAGCGCACCCTGCGCGAGGAAGCCGCCGACTTCGCCATTCAGGGCGAGGGCCTGCGCACCCTGCCGCCGCTCATCGACGCGCTCAAGGCCGGCGCGCGGAGCCCGGCCGGCATTCCGGGCCTGTGGCGGCGCGAGGGCGGGCACATTGTGCCCGGCGCCATGCCCGAGATGTGGGCCGACCTGGACACCCTGCCCATGCCTGCCTGGGACCTGCTGCCCATGGAGCGCTACCGCGCGCACAACTGGCATTGCTTCGACGATGTTTCGCGCCGGCAGCCCTATGCCACGCTCTACACCAGCCTGGGCTGCCCGTACCAGTGCTCGTTCTGCTGCATCAACGCCCTGTTCGGCGAGCACCGCCTGCGCACCCGCGGGGTGGACGCGGTCATGGCCGAGATCGACTTTCTCGTCACCAACTATGGCGTGCGCAACATCAAGATCATGGACGAGCTGTTCGCCGTGAACGAGAAGCGTGTGCTGGAGCTGTGCGGACGCATTGCCGAGCGCGGCTATGACCTGAACTTTTGGGCCTACGCCCGGGTGAACACGGTTTCGGAGCGCATGCTCGCGGCCATGAAGCAGGCCGGCGTCAACTGGATCGCCTACGGCTTCGAGTCCGGCAGCAAGCGCGTCATCGAGGACGTGACCAAGGGCTACAAGCTCGACCAGGTCATGCGCGTGGTGGAGATGACCTATGCGCAGGATCAACACATCTGCGCCAATTTCATCTTCGGCCTGCCCGAGGACGACTACGACTCCATGCAGGAGACCAACGCCCTCATGCAGGAGATCAACGCCGAATGGGCGAACATCTATTCGGCCATGGCCTACCCCGGCTCCAAGCTGTACGAAGACGCCGTCACGGCTGGCGCGCCGCTGCCGGCCACATGGAACGGCTACTCGCAGTACAGCCGCGACTGCCTGCCCCTGCCCACCAAGTACCTCACGGGCGGCCAGGTGCTGGCCTTCCGCGACTACTCCTTCGACGCCTACTACAAGAACCCGCGCTATTTGAGTATGATCCGCCGCAAGTTCGACGAAGAGACCATGCGCCACATCCAGACCATGGCCGAGAAGAGTCTGGTGCGCGAGCATCTGGAACTGTAGCAGAGTGAGCAACCGTGCGTCCTGACGAGCAGAATTCACCGCGAGCGGCAAAAAGCGGGCTGCGCAGATTCATTGGCCCCAAGCGCCTGTGTCTGCTCTTGATCTATGCGCTTGTTGCGGCGGTGCTCTGGTATTATTGGAAAATCGGCGCGCTGACGCCGGAGGTCGTTCTCCGCTACGTTGCGCAGAACAATGTCGCAGCCCCTGTGCTGTTTATTGCCGCCTATGCGCTCGTGGTCTTCTTCATGATCCCGAGCCTGCCCCTGAACCTTGGGGCTGGGCTGCTTTGGGGCGCTTTTTGGGGCAGCGTCTACACGCTCATCGGCTGCACCGTCGGCTCGGTTGTGGCGTTCTTGTTCGCTCGCACGGCCCTTGGCCAGCCTCTGGCCAGGAAGTTCGACAACAACATCCTGCAATGGCTCGCCACCCAGGTTTCGCAAAACGGCTGGAAGGTCGTGGCCTTCATCCGCATCAATCCGGTTTTTCCCAGCGGACCGGTGAACTACCTCCTGGGGCTGACCTCGCTTTCCTTCAGGCACTACTTCTGGGCTACCCTGATTTTTCCGTATCCGCTTTGCCTGGCCTTCGCCTACGTGGGCGAGGCCGCGGGCGGCATCATCCTCGGGGGCGAGGCCCAGCGGCTCACGCAGCTCATCGTCGCCGTCTCGCTCACTGTCTGCATCGCCATTGCCGGGTACACCGCTTTCAAGCATTACTTCAAACGGCCCATCTAACCTCCCGACGACGGATTGGAACATGAAAACGACGCTTCTTGTGATGACGCTCAATGAGATCGAAGGCATGAAAGCGATCATGCCGAAGATCAAACGCGAATGGGTCGATCAGATCATCGTTGTGGACGGCGGGTCCAAGGACGGCACCATCGAATGGTCACGCGAGCAGGGTTATGAAGTGTATGTCCAGAAGCAGCGCGGCTTCCGCCACGCCTACTGCGAAGTCATGCCTCTGGTGAAGGGGGACGTGCTTCTGACCTTCAGCCCGGACGGCAATTCCGTGCCGGAGCTCATTCCCGATCTTGTCGAGAAGATGCGCGAGGGGTACGACATGGTCATCGCGTCGCGCTACCTGGGCGAGGCCAAGAGCGACGACGACGATCCTATCACGGCCTTCGGCAACTGGCTCTTCACCAAGACCATCAACATCCTGCATGGCGGCCACTACACCGACGCCATGGTCATCTACCGCGCCTACAAGAAGCAGATGGTCCACGACCTTGAGCTGATGGACGAGGGCGCCTACAGAACGCCGGAGCGCCTGTTCTTTACCAAGATCAGCTGGGAGCCGCTGCTCTCCGTGCGCGCGGCCAAGCGCAAGCTGAAGATCACCGAGATTCCCGGCGACGAACCCGCGCGCATCGGCGGCGAGCGCAAGCTGCAGATCATCCGCTGGGGTTGCGCGTACTTTTTCCAGTTCTTCCGCGAAAAGCTGTGGTGGAGCTAAGTCGCCGCCGGGCTCCAACGGGTTTCATCTTCACGCTTTGAGCCAAGCAGGTTTGCCTGAATGACACGCCTTTCTCCCACAGACACACGCAGCGCGCTGCCGAGCGCCTTTCTGCTGTTCTTGGGGGTGGGCGTCATCGTCCATTTGGATCAGTTTCTCGGCCCCTCTGGCTTTGTCGACTTTAACGACACCATCGAAGTCCACTTCAGCCATTTTCAGAACATGGCCTAGCTGTTTCTCCAATATGGAGTGTTCAGCTGGTATCCCTTCCATGGCGTCGGCGTTTCGGCCTTTGTGGGCCGGCACCCGCCGTATCACCCCGCTGTGCTGCTTGCTGCCGCGCTTACAAGGACGGCGGCAAGGTCGTCCGCAACGAAGGGCACCCCCTCATGAACATCGAGGACCTTGCTGCCCGTGCCCTGGCACCTGGTGAACGTGGAGAACAACATCCACCGCGACATGTACGTGAAGCACCGCTCCCGCGTGCTCGACGTGAGCTCCACGCCGCTGCGGCTGCTGTTCAAGTCCATCTCCCGGCCCACCAGCGCCTTCTTCCGCTACCGGCTGCAGCACAAGCTCTACCGGAACGCCCCGGAACTGGCCTTGATGCGCTGCCTGCGCCGCAAGCTCTTTTATGAGAGCGAAAGCACCATGTCTTAAACGACCTTGCCCATGGCGCATTCCGCCATGACAAAGAAAAGCGCCGCCTGCGATTCATTTCGCAGGCGGCGCTTCGATTTATGCCGCGGGGGATTGGACGTTTTGTTTAGCAGGGCTTCAGGCCGCCGCAACCGCACTTCTTGGGCGCCAGCTCCGGGTGTTCCGCCACGCAGGCCAGAAGATCCTCATAGATCTGCTGCGTTGTCGCCACGGGAACGTTTTCGGCCACGTAGAGGATCGGGGAGTCGTCCACAAAAAGGGGCCACCAGGATTTTCCTTCCAGGTGTTGCCAGGCGCCGCGCCGGCCATGGGCGAAAACACCGTGCTTCGACTGGATGGTCACCTGGAACGTCTCGTAGCCCATGATGTCGTCCAGCAGGGCCGCCGGAGTGCTGCCGTGCAGGGCGCTGGCCTGCACCGAGAAGAAGAAGACATCGCCCATCTCGATGTCCTCGAACCAGCGTTCGCCGGTCTCGGCATCCCTCGAGTCCTCTTTGAGCATTGTCCGGAAGTCTTCAGCCATGGGGATCTCCTGCGTGTCTCTGTGCGTGACTAGAACGGATAAACGGGCTCGCCGCTTTCCTTGGTCGAAGGCTTGCCGGCCTTTGCCTCAAGAGCGTTCAAGCGATTGCGGGCCGCTTCCTGGGCCTCTTTGGTGTCCGCGGTGGCGATGACCGACCGGAGAAGCTTCTTGGCCGTCTCGAAATTGCCCTTGATCTCGTAGATCATGGCCGAGCGGTACATGGCCACCGTTGGCCACATGGGTTCCTGCGGGTATTGATACGCGAGGCGCAGATAATAATCCAGCGCAGCGTCGTAGTTGCGCTGAGAATGTTCGCCCTCGCCCAGCCAGAACAGGATTTCCGCCTGCATGTTGCGCGGCAGCTTGTCATGCTGCTCCCAGAGGATCAGCAGTTGCTTGCGGCCATTGTCGAGATCGTTCTTCAGCTGGAAGAAGGTCGCCATGTCCAGGCGGGTCTTGGGGTCCATGTCGACGCCAAGCTCCGCAATTTCCTGATAGGTTGCAAGGGCTTCCGCGTCCTTGCCGCTTTCGCGCTCCATCTTGCCCTTGAGGCCGAGGCGAATGGCCGCCCGCCTTTTGTCAGTCGACAATGCGGCCATGCGCTCAAGATAGGTGCCGGCCTGTTGAAAAGCCCGGTTCTCCACAGCCTTCTGCGTCAGGTAGACCAGGCAGTCATACCCGTACATGGTATCCGGAAAAAGGAAGGCCGAGCGGCGCGCCAGTTCAGAACCCGGGCCGGCCACCCAACGCGCCTGCCAGTCCGAAAGGACGAGCAGCCGGTCCAAAGGCCAGGTCTTGTTCACATTGCTGGAACGGCCGACTTCAACGCGGGTCCAGAAGGGGGCTTCGCCCGCAAGAGGCGCGCCAGTGCCGCCAGCGGCCAAAAGGGCGGCCAGGGCAGGGGAGAGCTTGCCCGCGGCGCCGATTTCCTGCGGCAGCAGGGACTGCAGCTCTTCGCGGAAGGCCAAACCGCCCGCGACCCGGAGGCTGATGGGCAGCTTGCGCTTATCCAGGCCGTCCCAAATTTCCTTGGCGGCGTCGGTGTTGCCTTCCTCAAGGGTGAGGATGAACTTGAGGGAGCGCAGCAGCCGGGACATTTCATCGGAAATGAGCAGGGACTGCATCTCCTTGTCCACGGCCTCCTGGGCCTCGGTCTTGGAGAGTTGCGACAGATTCGCCTTGAACTTCGTCCAAGAGGCTGTAGAGCTTCCGAGCAGCCATTCCGAGCGGTTCGCGGAATATGCCGCAAGCAGATTGGCGTTCCAGAATCCCGCCGCCTTGGCATAGCCCGCCGCGCCGATGCTCTTGGCATCCGGCGTTTTGCCGGTGTTCAAAAAGCCCAGCAGGGCGCCCCAGAAATCGCGCAGGGCGGGCTCGCCGACCTTGGCCAGAATGGACTTCGCCTGGGCGTAGTCCTCAATGCTCGCGGCCGCCACGGCCTGGGCGATGCGCAGGCGGTCGGCGTCGCTGACCTTGAGCGCGCCGTCCTTGGCGGCCTTGTCCGCTGCCGGCGGCGTGGTTTCGCCAGTGGCCAGGGAAAGGGCTTCCTTGGATTTTATCCAGAAGTTCTCCTTTCCCCAGGCGGTTTCGGCTTGGTTTTGCAGGGTGCGCAGGGTCAATTCCAGGGCCTCGCGGGAGGCGGAAGGATTGCCCACAAAGGCCCAGTACTGGCGGCGCCACACATCGATCCACAGGGCGTCGAGTCCGGCCTCGGCCGAGAGCTTGGCCTTCATCTGCTTGGCGTCCATGAGCTTGGCCGCCTGGCTGTACCAGACCACGGCCTTGTAAGGATCGCCCAGGGCGCGGTGGGCGTTGCCGCCAAGCCACAGCCGGTGGATCTCCATGCCGGGATCGTCATAGGGCTTCAAGCCCTCGACAACCGCGAGGGCCTGCGCGGGCACGCCTTGAAGCAAGTGCGCCTCGGCGCGCTTCAGTGCCGTGGCGCTGGTGGTGTCGGAAATTTCATCAATGGGTTGGGCGACGCGGTCATAGGCGCCGTATTTTTTGAGCCATTGCTCATAGGCGGAATCTGTCGGCGCGGGCTGAACGGTTTTGGTGTCGGCTGCGGGTTTGGCGGCTTTCTTGGCTGCGGCGTGCGCGCCGGCGGGAAGCATGAGCAGTGAGGTCATGATCAGGCCGTTCAGCGCGGCATTACGGAAATCCTTGTTCATCTGCAATCGCCTCAGTGGCTGTTGCGCCCTGTTGAAAGGCAGAGCGGTCGGGGGTTGATCAAGGGCGAAGAGTTCCTGCCACAGTTCTCTTTCAAAGGGAAGGAGAGAGCCCTGCTCCGGATATGAAAGTTAACATAATTTACATTATGAGACAACATGGTGTATGTGGAACGACCAAGCAAACGTGCACGGGCTTTCTATTTGCTGGCCCAGTCGGCTTGGAACTTGGCGAGGCCGATGTCGGTAAGCGGGTGCTTCACCAGGTCGAACAGCACGGACAACGGAATGGTCGCCGCGTCGGCGCCCAACAGCCCGGCCTGAAAGAAATGGCTGGTGTGGCGTATGCTCGCCGCCAGCACCTGGGTCGACAGGTCGTAATTGCGGAAGATGGTCATGATGTCTTGGATGACCTGCATGCCGTCCTGGCCGATGTCGTCGAGCCGGCCGACAAATGGACTGACGAACGACGCGCCGGCCTTGGCCGCCAGCAGCGCCTGATTGGGCGAGAACACGAGGGTCGCGTTGGTTTCCACGCCGCGTTCGTGCAGCACGTTGATGGTCTTGAGGCCTTCGAGGGTCACGGGCACCTTGACGACGATGTTGGAGGCGATCTTCACCAGCTCACGCGCCTCGGCCAGCATGGCCGTGGACTCCGTGGCCAGCACCTCAACGCTCACCGGGCCGTCAATCTCCTTGCAGATCTGGCGGACGATCTTCTTCCAATCGCCCTTTTCCTTGGCCAAAAGGCTGGGATTGGTCGTCACGCCCTCAATGGCGCCCAAGGCTTTGGCTTGCTTGATTTGATCGATATTGGCGCTGTCGAGGAAAATCTTCATGTGCTCCTCCGCCAGAAAGGTACGGCCGGGCTTGCGGCCCGGCCATTGGTGTGTCTTGTGATTTATGCCTTGGGCGCGCCGTTCTGTTCCTCAAGCCGCTTCAGGTACTTTTCGCGGCAATCATAGGAGCAGAAATTCAGCACCGTGTCGCCCTGGCGCACGCGGATGTCGCTGTTCTTGGAGACATACGCCCCGCACACCGGGTCTTTGACCATCTCGCCGGAGGCCACAAGGTTCTCCTTGTTCTCTTTCTCCTTGGTCTCTTTGAAGCGTTTGTCGCCCGCAAAGAGCTTCCAGACCACAAAGGCGCAAATGGCCAGAATCAGAAGTTTGGTCACGCTCATCTTGGCACGTCCTGTTTGGGCTTAGGCCGCCCTATTTCTGACCAATGGCGCGGCCGTCCAGGCTGTACGAAAGCCCGGCAAGCACCTGGTCGATGGTTCTGCCGTCCTTGAACACGAGGTCCGGGGCGATGTCGCGCAGGGGGATGAGCACAAAGGCGCGCTCAAGCATGCGCGGATGCGGCAGTTGCAGGTACTCGCCGTCCATCTCCACATCGCCGAACATCAAGAGGTCCAGATCGATGACCCGTGGGCCGCCCACAACCTCGCCGCGGATGCGGCCCATCTGGGCCTCCACCGCCTGCAGCGTGGACAAGAGCCCTTCCGGCGCCCAAATGTCGGAGCCGGCCTTGAGCCGCACCACACAGTTGGAGAACCAGGGCTGATCCTTCACGGCGCCCTGGGGTTCGGTTGTATAAATGGGAGACTGGGCGTCGAACACGAGGTCGTTGCCGTAGTGCTCCAGGCGCTGGAGCGCGCCCTCGATATTGGCCTCGCCATCGCCCTGGTTGGAGCCCAGGGAGATGTAGCAGTCTAGAGTTGGGAAATCCGTAACACCGCCTCCTTCAGCCGATCCGTGTTCACCGTGAGCGAGATGCGGAAATAGCCCTCGCCCGGGGTCCCGAAGCCGTTGCCGGGGGTGGTGACCACGCCCGTCTGCATAAGCAGTTTGGTGACAAAATCCTGGGAGGTGAAGCCGGCCGGCACCTTGGACCAGATGTAGAAGCTGGCGTCGGGCACGCGGCAGGAGATGCCAGCCTTCTTGAGCGCGGTGACGACGACGTCGCGGCGTTCCTTATAAATGGCGCGCAGTTCGGCGCTGAAGGCGTCGCCCTGATTGAGGGCCACGACACCGGCCTCCTGCACGGCCTGGAAGATGCCGGAGTCCATCTGCTCCTTGACCTTGGCCAAGCCGCGCACCAGGGACGGATTGCCCACGGCCATGCCGATGCGCCAGCCGGTCATGTTGTAGGTCTTGGACAGGGAATGGAACTCGATGGCGACGTCTTTGCCGCCGGGAATCTCCATGATGGACAGGGGTTTCTTGGCCTCGTCGAAATACATCTCGGTGTAGGCGGCGTCATGCACGACGATGACGTTGAACTCCTTGGCCTTCTCGATGAGCTTCTCGTAGAAGGAGCGCGGAGCCGTGGCGGCCGTGGGGTTGTTCGGGTAATTGATGTAGATGAGCTTGGCGCGCTTCCAGGTGTCGTTGTCGATGGCGTCGAGATCGGGCAGGAAGTTGTTTTCGTCGGTCAGCGGCAGGTACATGGGAATGCCGCCCACGAACTCGGTGGTGACGCCGTACACGGGGTAGTTCGGCGTGGCGATGAGCGCCAGATCGCCAGGATTCACAAAGGCCAGCGGGAAGTGCGCAATGCCTTCCTTGGAGCCGATGAGCCCCACAATCTCGGTATTCGGGTCGAGGCTGACGTCAAAGCGGCGCTTGTACCAGTCCGCAACGGCCTGGCGGAAGCTCAAAAGCCCCACATAGGACGGGTACTGATGGTTGGCCGGCTTTTTCGCCGCTTCGCACAAGGCGTCGATGATGAAGCCCGGAGTGGGCAGATCGGGATCGCCGATGCCCAGGCTGATGATGTCCATGCCCTTGGCGCGGACTTCTTCCTTGGCTTTGTCGATGGCCGCGAACAAATACGGGGGCAGGTTCGCCAAACGCTGGGCAAGCTGAAATTCGGACATGATCGGCTCCTTATGGTGCAATTGGAAACGCTTGTGTAATGCCCCGTCCCCTTGCTGTCAATCGAGCCGCCGTTGCTGGGCCGACGCTCCACCGGGCCCGGGCCTTGCCGGATTGCAAGAAAAAGTTTAGATGTGCCGGGTATTGCCAGAAAATCAGAGCCCGGTTGCGCGATCATTTCGTCTCTTTCGCGTCATCATTTTCTGGCTCACCCTCGACCTCCGGTGATAATCTGATGAACAGCACGGCTCCCGGCAGCGCCCCCGTCCTTTCGCACCCCATCGCGGACAGGTATCTTGAACACCTGACCGTGGAACGCGGGCTCTCGGAAAACACCCTGGGCGCCTACGGAGCGGACATCGCCGCCCTGCTCTCCTTTCTGGATGGCCTGGACGTGCGCCTGGACGCCTGCTCGTCACGTCATTTGTTCCTCTATTTGACACACTTGCGGGCTAAAAAGCTGGCCGCGACCAGCCTGGCGCGCAACCTTTCCACCGTGCGCGGGCTGTTCGCCTTCGCCGTGCAGTCCAAGCTGCTGGACGAAGACCCGGCAGCCCTTCTCGAAAGCCCAAAACTCCCGGCGCAGTTGCCGGAGTTCCTCACCCGCGCGGAAATGGACTGTCTGCTCGACCAGCCGGACCCGAGCACGAACCTGGGCTTCCGCGACCGGGTGATGCTGGAGCTTTTATACGCCGCGGGCTTGCGCATCTCAGAGCTCATCGGACTGGTGCTGGGCGACTTTGACCCGCAGACCGGCATTTTGCGCGTGTTCGGCAAACGGGCCAAGGAGCGCCTGGTGCCCATCCACTATGAGGCGCAGCGGCTGCTGTGCGACTACCTGGACTTCAAGCGCGCCGCCTTCGGCCCCTTGAGCCAGCACATTTTCCTCAACCGTTCCGGCAAGGGCCTCACCCGGCAGGGCGTGTGGAAGCTCATCAAGCGCTATGCCGAGGCCGCGGGGATACGCCGCAGCATCTCGCCGCACACCTTCCGGCACACCTTTGCCACGCATCTTTTGGAGGGCGGCGCGGACCTGCGCACCGTGCAGCTGCTTCTCGGCCACTCGGCCATCAACGCCACGGAGATCTACACGCACATCCAGTCCGGCAGGCTCATGCGCATCCACGAGGAATTTCACCCACGGTCCACGGCCTTCGCCACCACCAAGCCGCGCCGCGCGGGAGACAAACAATGACCGCCGCCCCTGTCCGCCCACGTCCCAAAACCGTCATAACCGCCCACGCCAACGCCGACTTCGACGCCCTTGCGGCCATGATCGCGGCCAACCGCCTGTATCCGGACGCTGCGCTCATCTTTCCTGGCAGCCAGGAAAAGAACCTGCGCAACTATTTCATCCAAAGCACCACCTATCTGTTCAATTTCAAGTCCTTCAAGGACATCGACCCCGAGGACGTGGAACTGCTCGTCGTTGTGGACACGCGGCAAAAGTCCCGCATCAGCCATGTGCAGCCCTTGCTCGACAAGCCCGGCATCCGCATCCATGTGTTCGACCACCACCCGGACACGGAAGAAGACGTGACCGCCGAGTATTCCCGCGTGGTCAACTGGGGCTCCACCACCACGATCATCATCCACGAGCTCATGAAGGGCGGGATTGTGCCCAACATTGAAGAAGCCACGGTGCTTGGCCTGGGCATCTTCGAGGACACGGGCTCCTTCACCTTCACCTCCACCACGCCGGAGGACTTCACCGCCGCGGCCTGGCTGCGCCAGCACGGCATGGACCTCGGCGTCATTTCCGATCTTCTCGCCCGCGACCTCTCGTCCGAGCAGATCCGCGTGCTCTCCGAACTCATCGAGTCCTCCAAGACCCATGACTTTCATGGCATTCCGGTGGTCATCGCCGAGGTGAGCACGGAAGAGTTCATCAGCGATTTCGCGTATCTTGTGCACAAATTCATCGACATGGAGAACATCCGCGTCATGTTCGCCCTGGGCCGCATGGGCGACCGCATCCACATCGTGGCGCGCTCCCGCGTGGGCGATGTCAACGTGGGCTTCATCTGCTCGTTCTTCGGCGGTGGCGGCCACGGCTACGCGGCCTCGGCCACGGTGAAGGACAAGACCCTGAGCGAGGTGCGCGATGAACTCCTCGCCCTGCTCTACTCCCACATCAACCCGCAGATAACGGCGGCCACGGTCATGTCCAAGCCGCCCATGGTCATCGAGTCCTCGCGCAGCATGGCCGACGCGGCCGAGCTCATGACCCGCTTCGGGCTCAAGGCCGTCGCCGTGGTAGCGCCAGGCGGCATGCGCTGCGTGGGGGTGCTGGACTACCACACCGCGGACAAGGCCGTGGGGCACGGGCTGCAGCAGGTGCCCATCGTCGAATACATGCTCATGGACTTTGTCACGGTGCCTGCCAGCGCCGATCTGCACACGGTCATGGAAGTCGTCATCGGCAAGCGGCAGCGTTTTTTGCCGGTGCTGGAGGGCGAGAACATCGTCGGCGTCATCACCAGAACCGACATCGTCAACCTGCTTGTGGAGGAATCCGCGCGCATCCCCGAGGCCATGCTGCCGGACCACAAGCCTGGCAGGAACATCCGGGCCGTCATGCGCCAGCGTCTGCCCGGGTCCATCCTGGCCTTGCTGGAGCAGGCGGGATACCTGGCCCAGGAACTGGGTTACAAGATCTACGCGGCCGGCGGGTTTGTGCGCGATATTCTGCTGGCCCGGCCCAACCTGGACATCGACCTTGTTGTGGAAGGCGACGGCATCCGTTTCGCCAGGGAGCTGGCCAAGGCCCGGCAAGGCCGGGTCAAGGAGCACCAGAAGTTCAAGACCGCTGTTGTGGTCTTTCCGGACGGCCAGCGCATCGACGTGGCCACGGCCCGGCTTGAATATTACGAATACCCCACGGCCCTGCCCACGGTTGAGCTTTCCTCAATCAAAATGGACCTGTACCGCCGCGACTTCACGGTCAACGCCCTGGCCCTCAACCTTTCGCCTGGGCATTTCGGGCAGCTCATGGACTTTTTCGGCGCCCAGCGCGACATCAAGGAAAAAGTCATCCGCGTCCTGCATTCCTTGAGCTTTGTCGAAGATCCCACGCGCATCCTGCGCGCTGTGCGCTTTGAACAACGCTTCAATTTCCGCATCGACGGCCAGACGCTCAAGCTCATCAAGAACGCCGTGCAGCTCAACCTGTTCTCCAAGCTTTCGGGGATCCGGCTTTCGCACGAACTGCAGCTCATCCTGAACGAGGACAACGTGCTGGAGAGCCTGAACCGCATGCAGGAACTGAAGCTTCTTGCCGCCATCCATCCGCAGCTGAACCAGGACGCCGACCGCCTGCGTGTTTTGATGGAGCTGCACAAGGTCCATAACTGGTACGCCCTGCTCTACCTGGAGCCGCCGGCGAGCACCTGGCGGCTGTACATGCTGGGCCTGACCATGGGAGCGGAGCGCGATCAGCTCGAGGACATCTGCCGCAGGCTTTCCTTCACCGAACGCGAGCTGCGCGACTTCCTCACCCTGCGCGACCATCTGGGCGAGGCGCTGGCCAAGCTCATGAACTGGCAGGACGGGCAGTCCTCCCTGAGCGACATCTACTTCATCCTCGACGAACTGCCGTTGGAGGGCGTGCTCTTCCTCATGGCGCGCAGCCGCCGCGAAGTCATGCGCAAGAACATTTCGCAGTATTTGACGCGCCTGCGCAGCCTGGAGCTGCTTATCGACGGTTCGGACCTGAAGAATCTTGGGCTGACCGATGGCCCGAGCTTTGCCCGGATTCTGCGGCGGGTGCGCGCCTCCGCCGTGGACGGCGGGGCCACGACCCGCGAAAAGCAGCTGGAGCTTGCCAAGACCCTCATGGAAACGCTACGCACGGAAAGGGCGTTGGGGCCGCACCGGCCGCGGGGACGAAATTCTCGCCATAAGGACACATGATTTTCCGCTGGGGGAAGCATGACGAAGACGGAGACCAAGAAAGACGCGGGACTCAAGGTCGTCAAAGTCGCTCAGGAAAACCACGACACAACGTCCATCTACTTTACCGGCCCGGATATTGAGCGCTTCAAGAAACGCGAGGCCGGACAGTTTGCCGCCATACGCGTGCTCAAGGACGGCCAGTGGACCGAGGCGCATCCCTTCACCCTTTCCAGCGCGCCAGAGGCGGACACCTTGCAGATGACCATCAAGAAGTCCGGCGCGTTCACCAGCTCCATACCGGAGCTTGAACCCGGCACGCCCATTGAGTGCGCAGGCCCCTTTGGACAGTTCTGCCACGGCATCGAGGCCAACCCGGAAATCGTGATGATCGCCGGCGGGGTCGGCATCACGCCATTTTTGAGCGTGCTGCGCCACTTCAAGGATGTGGGCGCGGGCAACAACATCGTGCTCTTTTGGGCCAACAAGACCTTTGCCGACGCTTTTGCCGCTGCGGAGTTGGAAGACTACACAAAGAGCATGCGCCTGCATGTGGTGCATGTGCTGAGCCGGGTCGAGCCACAGGACCGCAAGCCGGCGCCGACGTTCGCCGACGCACGGCCTGGCCGCGTGAGCCACGAGTACGGGCGGCTCAGCCAAGAGCTTCTCAAGCGGCACATGACCACCGCCGCCGCCGCGTTTTACCTTTGCGGGCCGCCGCCCATGCAGCAGACCGTTCTGGACGAGCTTGCCAAATGCGGCGTGCCGCCCGAGTCCGTGCACAAGGAAGCCTTTGTCTTCAAAGCAGCGCCCAGAACAGCCGGTGCCCAAAGCTGACGAGCGCTACGGCATACATTTCATCCCTCCGGTCGGAGGCGCACGCGATGCTCGGCGTTAGGGCGCGCGGAACGCAATCGACAGTGTGAATCCGTGGCCGAGAATGCGTCCGCGGGAGGTTTGTTTGTGCCCCCTTGGCACCTCAAGGCCGCACATTCTGTTCTGTCTAACGCATTGTCTTTTCGGAGGATTCATGGTCTTGCGCGGTTCAACGCTTCTCACCGTTCCGGCTTCGGCACTGTTGATCGCGGCAAACGCCGCTCCGGCTTTCGCCTCCGGCCTGGCCCTTGATGGCGCAGCCCTGCCAGTCTGGTGGGCGCTGCCGTTCGTCTGCATGCTGCTGTCCATCGCCATTTTGCCCCTTGCCTTGCCTGAGCTCTGGTCCGGCCATTTCGGCAAGATCGCAGCCCTTTGGGCTTTGGCGTTTCTTGTCCCCTGCGCGATCTCCGCTGGACCGCTCACCGCTCTTGCCGTGCTTTCGCATACGATCGTGCTGGAGTACGTGCCCTTTCTCGTCCTGCTCTTCGCCTTGTTCACCATCTCCGGCGGGGTGCGCATAACAGGCAGCCTGAGCGGCGCGCCGCTTTCCAATGTGGCGCTCTTGGCCGTTGGCACCTTCCTCTCCAGCATCATGGGCACCACCGGCGCATCCATGCTGCTCATCCGTCCGCTTTTAAGGGCCACGGCGCACCGCCGCTACAAGGTGCACACCATTGTGTTCTTTATTTTTCTTGTGGCGAACATCGGCGGATCGCTCACGCCTCTCGGCGATCCTCCCTTGTTTCTCGGCTTCCTCAAAGGCGTCCATTTCTTTTGGACCACCAGCCATATGTTCGCGGAGATGCTCTTCGCCTCGGGCGTGTTGCTGACCATCTACTTCATTCTGGATGCCCAGCTGTTCATCAAGGAGGGCCGCCCCGCAGCCCCTGCCAACACCACTGGCCGCAAGGCTGCCCTGGGTATTGAAGGCGGCGTGAACCTCCTGCTGCTTCTCGGGGTTGTCGGCGCTGTGCTCATGAGCGGCGTGTGGGATTCCGGCATCGTGTTCCATGTCGCTCAGTTGGAGATCGCGCTGCAGGACGTGTTGCGCGATGTGCTGCTGCTGGCCCTGGCAGGGCTTTCCCTGCTGCTCACGTCCAAGGAGACGCGGAAGCAGAACGACTTCTCCTGGGAGCCCATCGAAGAGGTCGGCAAGCTGTTCCTGGGCATCTTCGTCACCATGATTCCGGCAATCGCCATGCTCAAGGCCGGTTCCGAGGGAGCGTTCCACGACATCATCGCCCTGGTGACCCGCGATGGTCAGCCCGTGAACCACATGTACTTCTGGCTATCGGGCATTCTCTCCAGCTTCCTGGACAACGCACCGACATACCTGGTGTTCTTCAACACAGCCGGTGGCGACGCCACGCATCTGATGCTTGAAGCGCCGCTCACGCTCGCGGCCATCTCCTGCGGCTCCGTGTTCATGGGCGCCAATTCCTACATCGGCAACGCGCCAAACTTCATGATCCGGTCGATCGCAGAATCGCAGGGTGTGAAGATGCCAAGCTTTTTCGGTTACATGGCCTGGTCTGTCGGCATACTGATCCCGCTCTTTTTCATCATGACCTTCATCTTTTTCATGGCGGGTTGAGCCGCACGCCTTGCCAGAGCAAATGCGTGGCGCATGCCGATCACCAGCGGGCCTTTGTTCAAGCGCCCATGAAGAGCACGTTGAAGTTTGATGACGCCCTTCCGCTGCCGGCGTTTCGGAGTGCATGGCTGAAGCCAAGCCGCCATGACGCTGAGCATAGGGCGCACCGGCGACGATCATCATCGGTCGGTGATGCGCTGGATAGCTGTAATGCGCAGGGATAATAATGGTATTTTCGCCGATAAGCTGATGCGCGAGGACGAGGTGTGATCTTGTGCTCATGTCGTGGTTGAAGGTTCAAAGTCTTGCCCTTGGGGCCCGCGCGGGGTAAAGAGGACTGGCGGCGGCTTTTCGGCGCATATTCAACGTGCAAGGTGAGAGACGAAATGAACGTGTTGTGGGCTCCCTGGCGAATGGAATACATTCTTGGCCCCAAACCGGCCGAGTGCGTTTTTTGCGTGCCGAAGAACACGGACGAGGATGAGGAGCGCTTCATCCTCCACCGCGGCACCCACTGCTATGTGATCATGAACCGCTACCCGTACAACAATGGCCACCTGATGGTGACCCCCTACCGGCACGTGAATTGCCTCACCGCCCTGGCGCCGGAGGAAGCCCACGAGTG
The DNA here is from genome assembly GCF_054657715.1 of Humidesulfovibrio idahonensis. NCBI lineage: Bacteria > Pseudomonadati > Thermodesulfobacteriota > Desulfovibrionia > Desulfovibrionales > Desulfovibrionaceae > Humidesulfovibrio > Humidesulfovibrio idahonensis. The sequence continues at coordinate 1,121,737 of NZ_BAAHYE010000002.1, forward strand.
CATGGACCTGCTGCAGGCGTGCGTGAAGATTCTGGGCGACGCGTTCAAGCCGCACGGCATCAACGCCGGGCTCAACCTGGGCGAGGCCGCCGGTTCGGGCATTGCCGCGCACATCCATTTTCAGATTGTTCCGCGCTGGAACGGCGACAGTTCGTACATGGCCGTGTTCAGCGAAACCAGGGTCATTCCCGAGCACCTGCGCTCCACCTACGCGACCCTCAAGCCACATTTCGACGCCCTGGGCTGATGCCCGGCAACGCCGTCAAGGAGTATTCCCCATGCGCTACCTCAAATCCCTGGCCATCATCCTGGTGTTCGTGGTTTCCATGCTGTTCTTCGTGCAGAACAACCAGCCCCTGGCCACCTCGGTCGTGCTGGAGTTCAACGTCGTGGCGGCGCACCTGTATTCCGTGCCGCTGCCGCTCTATATCCTCGTGCTTGGCGGATTCCTGCTCGGCGCGCTGTTCACGTTGGCTTTTGTCCTGGTGGACCGCATCCGCCTTGGCCTGGAGCTGAAGACCCTGCGCACCCGCTACGCCGCGCTGGAGGATGAGACGCTGTCCCTGCGCACCATCCCGCTCAATCAGCCCGAAAATCAGCAAAGCAGTGCAGTCACCACCCCGTCCGGTCCCGCCTCCGGTTCCGGCCTCAGCATCTAGGAGCCCACAGCTTGCCCTGGAACGCGCTCTTCAAACTCGGCCGCAAGCGCCACACGCATTCCGAACAGGATGCCACGCGCGGACCAGAGCCTCTGACACACCAGGACACCCGTGCGGCCATCGAGGAACTCTCGCAAGCCGTCCGCAACAACCCGGAATCGGTCGAGATTTATTTGGCCCTGGGCAATCTGTACCGCTCCCAGGGCGAGATTGAACGCGCCATCCATATCCGCCACAGCCTGACGGACCGGCCTGGCCTTGCCCCGGAGCTGCGCGCCCGGAGCTTTTTCGAACTTGGCCGCGACTTCCGGCGCGGCGGCATGCTGGACAAGTCCCGCGAGGCCTTTTCCCAGGCAGCCGGGCTCATGGGCGACACGGAAGAGGTTCAGCTGGAGCTGGCGCGCCTCGCGGCGGACAGCGGCGAGTTCGAACTCGCTGCGGAGCACTATGGCCGCGTGGACCGCGCCATGGCCCAGGCGCACTATCTGGCCCGGCAGGCGAGCGAGCATTTTCACCGCAACGATCCTGTGCAGGGCGAACGCCTGGTGCAGCAGGCCCTGAAGATTTTTCCGGCTTCCCCGGAGGCCTGGCTTGCCAGCATTGTGCAAAGCGCCCTCACGGCCGACACGCCGGCCCTTGCCAAGACCCTGGCAGCCGCGTGCGGCAACATACCGTCGGAACAGCGTTTTCTGCTTCTCGAAGGATTGCTTGAAGTGCTTTCCTCCGCGCGCGTCGAAGGCGGCACGCCGGGGCAGCCCCTAAGCCCGGCCACCATCACGGAGCTTGTACGCGCCTGCGTCGCCGTGCTGGCGGACCTGCCGCCGGACGCCCTTGTCTGCTACTACTGCGCCAAGCTTTGCCTGTTCGAGGCCGACCGCGACAACGCCCGGCATTGGCTGGAAAAGTCCCTCGTGCTCAACGCGGACTTCTGGCTGGCGCGGCTTGAGCTCGTGAGCCTTGTGCTGGTGCACCAGGAGCTGACGCCCTTTCTGCGCGACCAGTTGGCCTATTTCGTCGGCCACGCCCGCAAGAGCAAGCGCTTTGTCTGCCGCACCTGCGGGTTCCGCTGGGACAAGACGTTCTTCATCTGCCCGCGCTGCCGCTCCTGGCACAGCATCCTGTTCCGCCAGGAATTCTCGTAAGGCGCAAGGATGCTCATGGATCCAGCCAGCAAGCTTACCCCCATGTTCGAGCAGTACATGCAGGTCAAGACGGAGCACCCGGATGCCCTGCTCTTCTTCCGCATGGGCGACTTTTTCGAGCTCTTCTTCGAGGATGCGCAGGTGGCCGCAAGGGAGTTGCAGATAACCCTCACCACCCGCAACCCCAACTCCGAGTCCAAAATCCCCATGTGCGGCGTGCCGCACCACTCCGTGAACGGCTATCTGGCCCAGCTGCTGGAGAAGGGATACAAGATCGCGGTCTGCGACCAGATTGAAGATCCGCGCCAGGCCAAGGGGCTGGTCAAGCGCGCAGTGACGCGCGTGCTAACCCCCGGGACCGTTGTTGAAGACCTCTCGCTGACCGCAAAGTCCCACAACTATCTTTGCGCGCTCTACTGGGACGCGGACAAGGGCGCGGGCGGGCTGGGCTGGGTGGACATCTCCACGGCCGAATGGAGCGGACTCTACTCCAAGCGCGAGCCGGAACTCTGGCAATGGGCCATGAAGCTGTCCCCGCGCGAAATCATTTTGCCGCAGGGCAAAAAGGTGCCGCCAAGTTGCGGCGACCTTTCGGGCCAGGTGAGCCAGATGGCATCGCCCAGCTCCTTCGACCTGGCCACGGCCACGGCCGCGGTTTTGGCCGCGCAGGGCGCGCCGGAACTGGGCACCCTGGACCTGGCCGACAAGCCGGAGCTTGTGCGCTCGCTCGGCGCGCTCCTGGCCTATCTGCGCATGACCCAGCGCACGGACTTGCCGCCATTGGGCGAGTTCCGGCCCTTGGATCTTTCCCGGCACCTGATCCTCGACGAAGTCACCGAACGCAACCTGGAGATATTCCGCCGCCTGGATGGCAAGGCCGGTCCCGGCACCCTCTGGCATGTGCTGGACAAGACGGCCACCCCCATGGGCGGGCGGCTTCTGGAGTCGCGCCTGCGCCAGCCTTGGCGCGAGCTTGGGCCCATCACGCGGACCCAGGACATGGTGGCGTTGTTTTTCGAGCGCGATTCCCTGCGCCAGGATCTGCGCCGGCATCTCTCGGACGTGCAGGACCTGGAACGCCTTTCGACCCGCATAGCCTTGGGTCGCGCCACCCCGCGCGACTTTGTGGCCGTGCGCGAAAGCCTCGGGCGCTTGCCCGCCCTGCGCGCCCAATTGACGGCCGTGGCCGACGAGACCGGGGCCGAGGCCCCGGCGGAGCTGCGCAGCCTTCTCAAGAGCTGGGATGATCTTTCCGACATTTCGGACCTGCTTGGCCGGGCCTTTGTGGACTCCCCGCCGCTGGTCATCACCGACGGCGGCCTGTTTTTGCCGGGCTTCGACTCCGCGCTGGACGAGCTCATCAGCCTCACCGAGCACGGCGAGGCGCGCATTCAGGAAATGCTGGAGCGCGAGCGCGACTCCTGCGGCATCCAGAAGCTCAAGCTCGGCTTCAACAAGGTCTTCGGCTATTATCTCGAAGTCTCGCACGCCTACCAGGGCCAAGTGCCGGAGCACTTCATCCGAAAGCAGACCCTGGTCAACGGCGAGCGATACATCACCCAGGAGTTGAAGGAACTCGAGGAGCGTCTGCAAGGCGCCGCCGAAGAGCGCAAGTCGCTTGAATACAAGCTGTTCAACGAATTGCGCGAGACCGTGGCCCAGGTGCGCACCCGGCTCATGTTCATGGCCGCCGGCTTGGCCGCTCTGGACTACTGGCAGGGCCTGGCCGAGGCCGCCCGCGTGAACGAATGGAGCCGCCCGGAACTCCACGAGGGCATCGAGATCGAGGTGACCCAGGGACGCCATCCCGTGGTCGAGGCGGCCACTGGCTCGGCCGGATACATCCCCAACGATTTGCGCATTGACGAATCCCGGCGCATCCTGCTCATCACAGGTCCGAACATGGCGGGCAAGTCCACCGTGCTGCGCCAGGCCGCGCTCATGAGCATCCTGGCCCAGCTGGGTTCTTTCGTTCCTGCCCGCACGGCCCGCCTGGGCCTTGTGGACCGCGTGTTCTCCCGCGTGGGCGCCTCCGACAACCTCGCCCGCGGCCAGAGCACCTTCATGGTCGAGATGATGGAGACCGCGCGCATTTTGCGCCAGGCCACCTCGCGCAGCCTTGTCATTTTGGACGAGATCGGCCGGGGCACCAGCACCTTCGACGGCTTGGCTCTGGCCTGGGCCGTTGTGGAGGAGCTTTCCCGGCGCGGGCGCGGCGGCATCCGCACGCTGTTCGCCACGCACTACCACGAGCTGACGTCCCTTGAGGGCCGCATTCCCGGTCTGCGCAACATGAATATCGCCGTGCGCGAGTGGAAGGGCGACATCGTCTTCTTGCGCAAGCTCATTCCCGGCCCGGCCGACAAGAGCTACGGCATCGAGGTGGCGCGGCTCGCGGGCGTACCCCAGCCCGTGGTGCAGCGCGCCCGCGAAATCCTTGCATCCCTCGAGGAAAAATCGCAGAGTGAGCGCGGCGGCTCCCAGGCGCAAAGCGCCCGGCAGTCCATGCTGCCCGGCGTTGCCGCCCCACCGGAGCCCAAGGCGCCGGAGCCGGAAAGTCCGGTGCTGGTGGAGCTCAAGCGGCTTGATGTGAACGGCCTGTCTCCTCTGGCCGCGCTGACCCTGTTGCATGAATGGAAAAAAAGCGTGAGCGCCTCATGAGCATGCGTCATCAAAATTTGCTGAATGCGCTGGCCGCGGTGATCGTGGCCGCCCTGCTCGTGGGGCTGGTCGCCTGCGGCAAGCGCGAATGGCCCTCGCCCAAACTGAGCGAAGACCGCTACCGCATCCGCTCCGTGAACGTGACCCGCGCCCAGAACTGCGTCATCGTCGACATGGAGCTGGCTGGCGCGTGGCAGAATCTGGAAAGCATCCGCCTGCTCATGGAGCCCATAGGCACCGGACCGGGCGACGGCTGCGCCACCTGCCCCTTTGCGCCGCGCATTTCCCGGCTGTATGGTCCGTCCGCGCCGGAAGTGCGCCGCGACATGAACCGGCTGGTCATTACCGCCTGCGACCTGGACCCGAAAAAGACGTACCGTCTGCAGGTGGTGGCCAACAATGTCTACCCGACCCTGGAACTTGTCATGTCCGAGCTGAAGATCGCAGCGCCGCAATAACCATCCCTAGTGAGAGGAGTACCGTCCAGATGCATCATTTCGAGATGAAGAACGGCACCTTGTTCGCGGAAGGCGTCAGTGTGAAGGAACTCGCCAAGCAGTTCGGCACGCCGTTGTATGTGTATTCCACGGCCACGCTGAAGCGCCACTTCCAGGCCTTCGATTCCGCCTTCAACGCCATGGAGCACCTCACCTGCTATTCGGTGAAGGCCAATTCGAACCTCTCGGTGCTGCGCCTGCTCGCCTCCCTTGGCGCGGGCATGGACATCGTTTCCGGCGGCGAGCTGTACCGCGCGCTGCTGGCTGGCGTGTCCTCCGAAAAGATCGTGTACTCCGGCGTGGGCAAAAAGCCCGCCGAAATCGCCCAGGCGCTGAACGCCGGCATCCTCATGTTCAACGTGGAGAGCGTGCAGGAGCTTACCCGCATCAACGAGGTCGCCCTGGGGCTCGGCAAAATCGCCAAGGTGAGCTTCCGCATCAATCCGGACGTGGACCCTAAGACCCACCCGTACATCTCAACTGGCATGAAGAAGAACAAGTTCGGCCTGAGCATCGAGAGCGCGCTGGACGCTTACGCCATGGCGCGCGATCTGCCCGGCATCGAAGCCGTGGGCATGGATTGCCACATCGGCTCCCAGCTCACCACCATCGAGCCGTTTTTGGAGGCCCTGGACAAGCTGATGGCCTTCTACGAAAAGCTCAAGGGCATGAACCTGAACATCCGCTACCTTGATCTCGGCGGCGGGCTCGGCATTCCCTACAACGAGGAAGAGCCTCCCCATCCCAAGGAGTTCGGCGCCGCGCTGACCAAGGCCATGAGCGGCCTGCCCCTCAAGGTCATCCTGGAGCCCGGCCGCGTCATCGTCGGCAACGCGGGCATCCTCGTCACCGAGGTGCTCTACACCAAGCAGACCCCGAGCAAGAGCTTCGTCATCGTGGACGCGGCCATGAACGATCTCGTGCGGCCCTCGCTGTACGGCTCCTTCCACCGCATTGAGGAAGTCGCCCCCCAGGGACGCGCCGCCATCGACGTCGACGTGGTCGGCCCCATCTGCGAGTCCGGCGATTTTCTCGCCAAGGACCGTCAGCTGCCGGAGGTGCGCCAGGGCGAACTCCTGGCAGTGTATTCCGCCGGAGCCTACGGCTTCACCATGAGTTCCAACTACAACACCCGCACCCGGGCCGCGGAGATCCTGGTGGACGGCGACAAGGTCATTGTCGCCCGCCGCCGCGAAACCTACGAGTCCCTCGTGGCGCACGAAATCTAGCCGAACGCGGGGCCGGAACGCGACTTCCGGCCCCGCACCCTCAACCATGACCCGGCTCAACTCCTATCATCTTCCGCAAGACCGCTGGCCTGGCGGGTCTGATCTTGCGCGCCTGGAAGGCCCGGAAGCCCGACACCTGCTCGGCGTGCTGCGCGCCCGCCTGGGCGAAACCGTGCGCCTGTTCGACGGCTTTGGCCGGCACGGGCTCTTTGAGCTTGTGGAGACCAGCGGCAAAAGCCAAGCCCGGTTGCGGCTCGTGTCGGAAAGCACGGAGCCTGCGCCGGCTCGCGGCGTCACCCTGGCCCTGGGGTGGAACAAATCCTCCCGGCGTGACTGGCTGCTGGAAAAAGGTGTCGAGCTTGGCGCGCTGGGCATTCTGTTCTGGCAAGCCACACGCAGCCAGGGCGAAATGCCGTGCGAAGCCAAGGAGACCTGGCTTGAGAAATGCGTGCAGGCGGCCAAGCAGTGCCAAACCGCCTGGCTGCCGGGCCTTGGCACCGTGCCCGGAGGCGTGGAAGGGCTTGTGCGCATTGCGGGAGATTTCGACGGATGCTATGTGCTCTACGAGGGGGCGCGGCAAGACGCCCTGCTCGATCCCAAGCGTCTTGCCGCTGGCCGCAGCCTTGTGGTGCTTGGGCCGGAGGGCGGAATAGAGGAACGCGAGGCCGCGCGTCTCGCCGAGGCGGGTTTCAACTTATTGAGCCTTGGCCCCCTGCCCCTGCGCTGGGAAACCGCGGCCCTTTCCTGCCTGGCGCTGACGCACCACGCCCTGCTTGCATAGTAACGAGGCTCACGCATGCGCATTGAACTTTCTGAAAAGCAGCCCCTGGCGGATAAGATCCGCCCGCAGACCCTCGATGAATTCGTGGGGCAAAGCCATTTGCTGGAGCGCATTGCGGCCTTTGCCAACGGCCCGCGCTTGCCCAGCCTGCTCTTCTTCGGCCCCCCGGGCTGCGGCAAGTCCACCCTGGCCATGCTCATGGCCAAGGCCGCGGGCAAGCGCTGGGTGCGCGTGAGCGCGCCCGAGGCCGGGCTGGCCGCCCTGCGCAAGCATCTGGAAGGGGCCGAGGTGCTCATTCTCGACGAGATCCACCGCTTTTCCAAGGCGCAGCAGGACTTTTTCCTGCCCATCCTCGAAAACGGCGAGATCGTGCTGCTGGCCACCACCACGGAGAATCCGTCCTTCAGCGTCACGCGGCAGCTGCTTTCACGGCTGCACGTGCTGCGCTTCCGCTCGCTGACGCGCGAGGAGCTTGTGCGCATGGCGCGGCGCGGCGCCACGGTGCTCAAGGCGGAATGGCCGGACGAGGTGTTCGACCTGCTGGCGGGCATGTGCGGCGGCGATGGCCGCGCGCTCTTGAACCTTGTCGAGCATGTGGCCGGCCTGCCAAAGGAGAAGCTGGAGCTGGAGGCCCTGCGCCAAGCCTTGCCGGAAGTCATCATCCGGGGCGACCGCGAAGGCGATTCGCACTATGAGCTGGCCTCGGCGCTCATCAAGTCCATCCGCGGCAGTGATGTGGACGCGGCTTTGTATTACTTGGCGTGCCTGCTTGAAAGCGGCGAAGACCCGCGCTTCGTGTGCCGCAGGCTCGTGCTTTCCGCGGCGGAGGATGTCGGCCTGGGGGACCCGCAGGCGTTGCCTCTGGCCGTGGCCTGTCAGCAGGCCGTGGAGTTTGTGGGCATGCCGGAAGGCTTTTTGCCGCTGGCGGAAACGACCGTGTACCTGGCGCTGGCGCCGAAAAACAACGCAAGTTACGCCGCCTATTTGAACGCGCTGAAGGAAGTGCGGGAGAATGGGCTGCAGCCCGTGCCCCTGCATTTGCGCAACGCCAGCACAAGCCTGCACAAGGAATGGGGCTATGGCCGGGGCTACAAGTACCCGCACGCCTTCCCCGGTTCCTGGGTGGAGCAGGAATACTTGCCGCACGATCTGGTCAAGCGCGGCACGCAGTTCTATTTCCCCAAGAACGAAGGGGCCGAGGCGCGCCTGCAAACGTGGCTCTCCACGCGCAAGCGCGGCATCAGGAGGCCGTAGGGCTCGGACCGCCGGATTTGGCGTAGAGCTTGCGCCACTCATCCAAGAAGAGCACAGCGGCGTCCAGACCTTCCAGCTTGCCCTGCTGCTGCCGCAACGCCCACACAAGATCCTCAAAGCCCGCATCCCCCGGCAAGCCCAGGCGCTCCAACAGCGCGGCGATGTCGGCCGCCAGTTCCTGCGGCATGCCCTCCAGGGCGGGAGCCGCCGCCTTGCCCTTGGGCCAGCCTGGTTTGCGCGCGGCCACAAAATCCAGCAGCGTCTTCATGCGCGCGGCATAGGTGTGCTCCGCCAGCACCCTGGCCTGCCCGCGCCGGGCAATGGCCTGGCGTTCCTCGGGATGCGCCAGGTAGTGCTCGATGCGCGGCGTGAGCTCCTCCATGCCGTCGAACACGGCAAGCTCATCCTCGGTAAAAAGCTCGGCCATGAGGCTGCGGCGGTCCACAAGCTGGAAGGCTCCGCAGGCCGCGACCTCAAAGGTGCGCGGGTTGACGAAGTCTCCGCCGGTGACGAGGTCCTTGGCCTGGATGCTCGAGTGCAGGTTGATGTTCACCTTGGTGGCGTTGAAGATGCGGACGCAGTCCTCGCTCGACACGCGCGCCCCGGAAAGCTGCACATAGGGCGCAAGGATGGCGTCGCCGTCCCAGTCCGTGCCCCAGAGCTTGAAGTCGAAGCGCACGAGATCGCGGAAGGCCTTGCGGCGATTGGGGTAACCGGCGCCCATGAAGGAGACGTCCGAGCCGAACTTCCGTTGTTCCGCCGGCGGAAGTTCAAGTGTTTGATGAACATCCGGCTGCGCGGCCAGGGGCAGATACAAGGCGTTCTCGACGCCAATCGACTGTAATGCCGAGAAGATTTCATCCTTCTGGATGACGGCGAAGAAATCATAATAGGGCGCGTACGCCTGCCAGTAGGTGAACAGGCGGAAGTCCTCCACGAACCACATGGCCGTGGTCACGCCGTCGCGGCGCAGGCGCTTGAGGGCTTGCATGGAAAGCGGCGCCTGGGCCAGGGCCAGCACGAGATCCGGCTCAAAGGTCTCCACCTTGGCGAGCACGGCCTGAGAGACCACTTGCAGGTAGCTGTTCTCTAAGTAATGCAGGCGATCCGTCGTCACCTTGAGTCCCTTGAGCGCGCGGAAGGATGCATAGAATTCCGGTGCGTCGAAGACCTCGACCAAATGCCCCAGGCCGGACAAGGCGGCGGCGCAATAGCGCCCCACAGGAAGCGAACCGCCATACATCGGCAGCACAACCAGAACCCTCATGCACTCCCCTCCCCTGTCTGCTATTTGGTCAACACTCGCCTCAAAGTGGTGCGGCGGAATCGCAAAAATGTATCAAGAAAAAATTTAGACTTTGTTTAATATGCTTTATTCTCGTGCTAAACTAGTCAAATGCCCCTCGCGATGCGAATCTGGAAGCGCTGGATTCCCCATCCGCCACAAGCCAGTCCCGTTCAGCATACAGCCGCTCCGTCAACTCGTGCACCACCGGTTCCTGCCAGGAGCCGCCTGCGCCAAGGTGGCGGCGGAGGAACTCACGGAACATGCCGCGCAACGCCGCGTGGTCGTCCAGGCCGTTGGTGGCGCGGAAGGTCAGCCCCAGGCCGTCCAGTTCGGTTTCAAGGTCGAGAAGCCCCTCTGGCAGGTGCTTGGCGTCGCTTGTGGCGAGATACCGCGTGAGCCGCGCATCGCTGAAGGGGGCGAGGCAGCGCACGCCGACTTCGCAGGGGCGCGACTCCAGGCAGGGCAGGCAGTCGGTGACGGCCTGCAGAACCCGATGTCCCGCGCCGTACGGTCCGGTCTCGTAGCACCAGGCCGAGGACAGAAATGTGGCCAGCACGGGCACGCCAAGGGCGGCGGCAAGGTGCATGGTACCCGTGTCCGGTGTGAGGAGCAGATCCAGCCCGCCCACCACAGCGGCGAGACCGGGCAAGTCCGTGCCGCCGCAGAGATTCTTCGCCTGGGCCGCGTGGCGTTGCGGCAGGACCCGCAGAAGCTGGCGCGCGGCTACAGCCTCGGCCGTGCTGCCCAGCAAGGTCAACCGGCCGCCGTGCATGTCCAACTGCCCCGCCACCAACGCGGCAAGCTCCCTGGCCGGCAGGGAGCGCCGGGACTCGCGTCCGGCCAGCACCACGCCAAGGCCCCCTCCCCTGCCCTTGGCCGGCGGATTCACCAGCTCCGGCGCAATGGGGGCCGGATGATGCCAGGCCCAGAAGTCCGCGATGTTGAGGCCGATGCGGCGCATGGCCGACCAGCGCATGGCGATTCTGGCCCATTGGCCCACTATCTCTTGTCCATTCTCCCAGACATGCCCCCGCACGAGAGCGGGATCGAACAGGCTGGCGACGCGGAAGTTGAGCGGCGAAAAGTTGAGATTGTACACGCGGTCGAAAGGCATGGCAGCAAGCTCGCGGAACACCGGAGCGTTGGTGCCAAGCAGCGCCAGGGCTTGCTCCGCGGCCGAAAGCTTGCCCAAGGCCGTGCCGTGGGCCACCACGGGGTGCAGAACGGCATCGGGATAAATCAGCCGCGCCAAAGGGGCCAGGGACGCGTCCAGGCACAGATGAACTTCGGCCTCGGCCAAAAGGGTCAGCATGAGACGCTTGGTCTGCACGAGATCGCCGAAGCGTGCGAGCTGGATGACGAGATGACGCATGGGCGGAAGCTCCTCTTCTGGTGTGTTGTGTCTACCCCAGGCGGGGTGAATCTGGCAAGAAAGGGCTTCTTGGCATTTTACAGAGCCCCGCGAAGTTTGGTATAGAATCTGGATGCGCTACTATCCGATGTTCGTGAGCCTTGAGGGGCGTGCCTGTCTGGTCGTCGGCGCCGGCCAGGTGGGCTTGCGCAAGATCCAGTCCCTGGCCGATTGCGGCGCCTCCAGGCTGCTGATAATCGAACGGGCCGAGCCCAACGGCGCCCTGCGCGAACTGGCCGCGCGCCCCGGAGTCACCCTGGCCCGGCGCGACTTTGCGGAAGCGGATTTGGACGGAATGTTTCTGGTCATTGCCGCCACCAGCAACCCGGCGGTGAACAAGACCATCGGCGATTTGTGCCGCGCCAAAGGTATTCTCTGCAATATTGTGGACTTGCCTGAGGAAGGCAGCTTCATCGTGCCCTCCTGTGTGCAGCGGGGCGATCTTTCCATAGCCATTTCCACCAGCGGGCAAAGCCCGGCGCTCACCAAGCGCATTCGAAAAGACTTGCAGGACCGGTTCGGCGAGGAGTACGCAGGATTCCTGCTCCTCATGAGCCGCTTGCGCCCGCGCGTGCTGGCTTTGGGCCTAGAGACCGAGGCCAACTCGGCGCTGTTCCGCAAACTTGTGGGATCCCAGCTGCTTGAGGCCTTGAGGTTGGGCGACGCGGCGCTGGTTCAGACGGAGTTGTCGGCCCTGCTGCCCCTTGAACTGCATCATTTGATTCCGGAGTTGACCGATGGGCTTGCCTGATTTCTTGCCGATCTTGATCATCGGCCTCTACTTTCTCGGCACGGGTTTTTATGTGCTGGGTTCTGCGCTGCGCAACGAGCGCATCAAGATCATGGCCCTCTTTTTTGGCGGCATCGGCTTCGCCCTGCACGCCCTTGACCTGGCGCGACAGGTTGCCGGCGCGGACGCCGCCATGGCGCTGACCTCCGGCCGGTTCCTGTTCTGCCTGCTGGGCTTCGGCATCCTGCTCATCTTCCTGCTCCTGTGGTGGCGGCTCAAAATGCGCTTCCTGGCCGTTGTGGCCCTGCCGCTGGCCCTGGTGTTCTACGCCACGGCCGATGCGACCTCAGGCATCAAGGCCAGCCTGCCGCCCATGCTTTCCGGACTCTTCTTCCTCCTGCATATCGGCACGCTCTTTTCCAGCATGGCCCTGCTCGCCATGGGCGCTGGGGCTGGCCTGGCCTTCATGCACCTTGAAAAGCGCATCAAGACCAAGACCGGGCTCAAAAAGTTCCAACAAGACATGCCCTCCCTCGACACTTTCGACAAGGTGAACCACTGGGTCATCATCGCGGGCTTTCCGCTGTACACCATCGGGCTCGTGTCAGGCTTCGTCTGGGCCTGGCTTTCGGCCAAGCGCGTGTTCTCCTTTGATCCCAAGGAAATTCTGGCCCTGGTCATGCTCGGCCTCTATGCTTATCTCTTCCACCAGCGGCTGGCCTATGGCTGGCGGGGCCGCAAACCCGCGGTCATGGTCATTTGCGTGTTCCTGCTCACCGTGCTCTCCATGCTCGGCATCAACTTCCTTGTTCCCACAACCTTCCACGGGTTCAAACCGTAATGGATAAGAACATCTATCTCGTCGGACTCAATCACCGCAGCGCCAGTGTCGACGTGCGCGAAAAATTCGCGCTCACCAGCGTTGCGGACTTTGAGAAAAGCCTGCTGGCAGCCTGCCCCCTGCGTGAGGTCATGGCCCTTTCCACCTGCAACCGCGTGGAGATCCTCGTGGTGGCGGACAGCGCCCGCTGCCAGGACATGGACATCAGCGAGGCCGTGCTGAGCCATTGGGCCGAGACCTGCAACGGCCCCCTGGATGTGCTGCGCACCCACACCTACAAGAACCAGGGGCTGGACGCCGTCTCGCACCTGTTCTGCGTGGCCGCCAGCCTCGACTCCATGATCATGGGCGAGCCGCAGATTCTGGGCCAGCTCAAGAAGAGCTACCGCAAGGCCGTGGAGACCGGCACGGCGCGCGTCATCATCAACCGCCTGCTGCACAAGTCGTTCTCCGTGGCCAAGCGCGTGCGCACGGAAACGGCCATCGCCAGCAGCGCGGTGTCCATCAGCTACGCGGCGGTGGAGCTGGCCAAGAAGATCTTCGGCGAACTGGGCGGCAAAACCGCCATGCTGGTGGGCGCGGGCGAAATGGCCGAATTGGCCGCCACGCACCTGCTGGCCTCCGGCATCGACAAGCTTTTCATCTGCAACCGCACCTACGCCAGAGCCCAGGAACTGGCCAAGACCATGCACGGCGAGGCCGTCTTTTTCGAGGACATGGTCGAGCGGCTCAAGGGCGTGGACATCGTCATCAGCTCCACAGGCTCGCCCACGGCCATCATCCGCGCCAAGGACATCCGCGAGGTGCTCAAAAAGCGCCGCAACCGCGCCATGTTCTTCATCGACATCGCCGTGCCGCGCGACATCGACCCGGACGTGAACAGCCTGGACAACGTGTACCTCTACGACATCGACGACCTGAAGGAAGTTGTGGAGGAGAACATGAGCGCCCGCCAGGGCGAGGCCGTGAAGGCCCGGGCCATTGTGGACCTGGAGACCGACGCCTTCGCCACCTGGATGAAGTCCCTCGCCCTGCAGCCCACAATAACCGACCTGCTTGGCCGGGCCGAGGACGTGGCCCAGCGCGAGCTCGCCAAAACGCTGAAGCGCCTTGGCAGCGTGGATGAGGAAACCCGCGAGGCCCTTGAGGTGCTCGTCCATTCCGTCAGCCGCAAGCTGCTGCACGAGCCCATCTGCTTCCTCAAGCGCCGCACGCGCGAGGAAGGCACGGCCGAACGCTTCATCGACGTGACGCGCCGCATCTTCAACCTGGACAGCGACCCGGTGAACCCGGACGCCCACCTCGACAGGCGCACGAGCGATGAGGACGAGCCCTTGGAGTGCGAGTGCTGCCGCGACCCGGAGCAGGAATCCCAAGACGCGCCCAAGCACACGGAACACCAGTAGGGAAGCGCATGCGCAATTATCTCATCGAAGACTTTTATCCGGAACACCTGGCCAAAGTCGTGGCCGCCTTGGCGGACAAGGGCTATGCCGGCCCCCTGGACGGCATTTTCTACCTGCCCCTGCCGCAAGAGCTGCTGACCGATGTGCAGCGTGAGCATGCGGACGTGTGCGGGCCGCATATCTTCGTGCTGGAGGCCGTGGACGAAAGCACGCTGAAGCTTGAGCTGCTTGTGCGCGCGCAGAAGAAGCTGCGCTGCGAGTGCGTCATGTACGCCACGTCGGCCCAGCGCGAATACATCATCGACTTCCTCGACGCCTTCATCCGCCAACTCGACATCTCCGTGTAGCCGCATGGCCGACGCGTTGCCGAGACTCCAAGACCTGCCGCCCAAATGGGCGCGGTTTTGTCTCGGCATTGAATCCTTCGCCGCTGGTCTTGGGTGCGACTTCACGCGCGCGCGCTGCGTTGTCGCCTGTTCCGGCGGCGCGGACTCCACCGCCCTGCTGCTGCTGACCGCCCTGCTGTGCCGCAAGAACGGCGGCACGCTCACCGCCGCGCACCTCGACCATGGCCTGCGTCCGGAATCCGGCACGGAGGCGCGGTTCGTCTCCGCCATTTGTGAAAATTGGAACATACCTTTGGCGCCCGAGGTCCAGGATGTCTTTGCACAGGCCCAGGCCGAGCGCATCGGAATCGAAGAGGCGGGCCGGAACGCACGCTATGCCCTGCTTGAGCGCGTGCGCCGGGAGACCGGCGCGCAGTTCGTGCTGGTGGCACATCAGCTGAACGACCTTGCCGAGGACCAGTTGCTGCGCATGATGCGCGGCGCTGGCTGGCCGGCCCTTGGCGGCATGGCGGCTTTTGATGCGGACCGGAGCCTGCTGCGTCCCCTGCTGCTGACGCCGCGCGTGGAACTGGAAGGATTCCTCAAGGCCTGTGGAACGCGCTGGCAAACCGATCAGAGCAACTTTATGCCGGTGACCACGCGCAACCGCGTGCGCCTGGACATCCTGCCGGCCATGCTGCGCGAGAACCCTGGCTATCTCAACGCCGCGGCGCGGCTGTGGCGTCAGGCCAGGCTCGATGCCGCGCACTGGGACGAAGCGTTGGAACCGCTCGTAAGCGCCCTTCCGGCCATCATTCCCGGTGAACCGTTCACCTTGACGGGGCATGTGCTCGACACCACGCCCGCGCCCTTGCGTTTGCGTCTTTTCAAGGCGGTTTTGGAGCGCCTCGGCCCTGGGCAACCACTGGCCGACAGCTTGTTCCGGCTGGATGATTTGTGGCGGCAACGCGCCAATGGCAAGCGTTTGCGCTTTCCCGGCGACAAGGAGGCGCGCATCGCCAAGTCGGGCGTGGTTCTGCAAGTCATTGACAGGAAAAAAGAGTGCGGCTAAGACCTTGTGAATCTTTTGCACAAGCAAAAAGCAAATTCCCTTAGGAGGCACCATGAATATTCTTATCTTCGGACCCAACGGCAGCGGCAAAGGCACCCAGGGCACCCTGGTGAAAGCCAAGTATAATCTCGACCACATCGAGTCCGGCGCGATCTTCCGCAAGCACATCGGCGGCGGCACCGAGCTCGGCATGAAAGCCAAGGAATTCATCAACCGCGGCGAACTGGTCCCCGACGACATCACCATTCCCATGGTGCTCGACGTGCTGAAGAACGCCAGCAAGAACGGCTGGCTGCTCGACGGCTTCCCGCGCTCCCTGGTGCAGGCTGAAAAGTTGTGGGACGCCCTGCAGAAAGGCGGCGAAAAGCTCGACTTCGTCATCGAGATCCTGCTGCCCCGCCAGGTCGCCAAGAACCGCATCATGGGCCGTCGCCTGTGCGCCAACGACAACAACCACCCGAACAACATCTTCATCGACGCCATTAAGCCCAACGGCGACGTGTGCCGCGTGTGCGGCGGCGCTCTGACCGCCCGCGCCGACGACCAGGACGAGGGCGCCATCGACAAGCGCCACGACATCTACTACGACGACAAGACCGGCACCATGGCCGCCGCCTACTTCTACAAGGCTCTGGCCGCCAAGGGCGCCTGCAAGTACATCGAGCTCAACGGCGAAGGCTCCATCGACTCCATCAAGAAGACCCTGCTGGACCAGCTCTAAGCCGTTTCCGAAGACGCCAATAAAAAGGCCCCGCTTCCTTCGTGGATGCGGGGCCTTTCCTTTTGCGGATGGTCTTGAGAGGTTAGGCTTCGACGGTCTTGGCCTTACCCTTGGTCGGCACGGCGGGAGGCGTCTCGTGCGCATCGGAGCTCAGGCTCACGATGATCGGGGCGGCAACGTAGATCGAGGAATAGGTGCCGACGACGATGCCGATGAGCATGGCCAGCGCGAAGTCGTGAATGACCTGCCCGCCGAAGAGGTACAGGCTGAACACGGCCAGGAAGGCCAAACCGGAGGTGAGCACCGTGCGCGACAGGGTCTGGTTGACGCTGTAGTTGATGATCTTGGAGAGGCTGTCGCCCGTGTTGTGGCGGCGCGTCTCGCGGATGCGGTCGTAGACGATGATGGTGTCGTTGAGCGAGAAGCCGATGAGGGTCAACAACGCCGCAATGATGGTGAGGTCGAATTCCTTGTTCAGGATGGAGAAGATGCCCACCGTCGTCAGCACGTCGTGGATGAGCGCGACGATGGCCCCCAGCGCATAGTTGAGCTTGAGCATGAAGCACAAGACAAGGGTGATGAGCAGCGCCCCCAGCACGAGCCAAACTTGCGGTGCGTTGATGTATTGCAGGGCCGTGATGCCCGCGAACAGACCCGCGGCCATGATGCCCGCGGCCATCCAGCGGTGCTCGAAGCGGCCGGAGATGTAGATGGCTATGAGCAGGATGGCGAAGTACATGGCCTCAAGCGCCTTGCCCCGCAGGTCCTCGCCCACCTTCGGGCCGACCATTTCGATGCGCTTGAAGGTGTACTTGCTGCCAGCCAGGTCTTTGTCCAAGGCGGCCACGACTGTGCTCTTCACCACCTCGCTGGAGTTGTCGGTCGTGCTGGTGCGGATGAGGAAGTCGTTGTCCTTCTCCGGTCCCATCTGCTGCACCACCAAGCCGGGCAGATTTGTGGCCTCAAGGCTTTTTTTGACAGCATCGAGTTTGGTGTCGGTTTCAAACTTGGCCTGGATGATGACGCCGCCAGCGAAGTCGATGCCGTAACGGGGGCCGCCCTTCATGACCAGGGAAATGCCGCCGAGGATGATCATCAACGCGGAGATGGCGAAGGCGTAATACCGAAGCCCGATGAAGTTGATCTTGGTGTCGGGTTTGATGATGTGGAAAACCATGGCTTCCCCTTAAATGCTCACGGCGGCATCCGCCGGGCGCTTGGAGATGTACAGATCGAACATGATCCGCGAGACGAAGATTGCCGTGAACATGCTCATGATGATGCCGAGCACCAGCGTGACGGCGAAGCCGCGGATGGGGCCGGTGCCGAACTGGTACAGGATGATGGCCACCAGGACGTTGGTGGTGTTCGAATCCAGAATGGCGAGGGTGGCGAGGTCGTAGCCCTTGTGGACCGCGTCGGCGGGCTTGAGACCGAGCCGCAGTTCCTCGCGGATGCGTTCGTAGATGAGCACGTTTGCGTCGACGGCCATGGCGATGGTCAGGATGATGCCCGCGATGCCCGGCAGGGTGAGGGTTGCGCCAAAGGCGGCCAACCCGGCCATGGTCAGCACGATGTTCAGGATGAGCACGCAGTTGGCGAAGAGCCCGGCCACGCCGTAGTACACAGCCATGAAGATGATGATGGCCGCGGCGGCGATGAGCGTGGACATCATGCCCGCGTCGATGGACTCCTGTCCGAGGGTGGGGCCGACGGTGCGCTGCTCAAGCACGTTGACCGGAGCGGGCAAGGCGCCCGCGCGCAGCACGATGGCCAAGTCGCGCGCTTCGTCCTGGGTGAAGCTGCCGGTGATCTGCGCCTTGCCGCCCGGGATCTTGTCCTGGATGACGGGAGCGGAATAGCACTTGCCGTCGAGGACGATGGCGAGGCGCTTCTTGATGTTCTCTTCGGTGACGCGCTCGAAGACCTTGGCGCCGCGGGCGTTGAAGGTCATGCTGACGGAGAACTGGTTGTTGTTCGATTCGATAGTGGCGCGCGCGTCGGTGATGTACTCGCCGGTCATCACGGCGTCCTTCTTGAGGACGATGGGCGCGTCGATGGTGTTGCCCTTGGGCCCGCGCGACTTGATCACCGAAAGCTCGCGGCCGGGACCGACAAGCCCCTGCTGCACGCTCGCCGGGTCGACGGAGTCGTCCACGATCTTGAACTCAAGGTGCGCGGTCTTGCCGATGATGGCGATGGCGCGCTCGGGGTCGGTCAGGCCGGGCAGCTGCACCTGGATGCGGTTGCCTTCCTGGCGGCGGATGTCCGGCTCGGAAACGCCGAACTGGTCAATGCGGTTGCGGATGGTCTTGACCGCCTGGTCCAGGGTGAGCTTGGAAAGATATTTCTTGTAGTCCGGAGTCATGGACAGCACGTAGCGCACGCGGTCTTCGGGCTGGGTTTCCTTGGCGTCGATCTTGAGGGAGGAGAAGCTCTTCTTGAGCAGGCTCTCGAAGGCCTCCTGCTTGTCCGCGCCAACAAGCACGGCCTCGAGACGGGGGCCGGGCAGCACGTTGGGCTTCAGCACGGCGAGGTTCTCCTCGCGGGCGCTGGCCTTTATGTCCTGCCCCAAGGAGGACATGTTGTTTTCAATGGCCTTGTCGACATCCACACCGAGGGTGAGATGGATGCCGCCCTTGAGGTCCAGGCCGAGATTGATGGCGGAATCAGGCAGGTATTTGCCCAGGGTGGTGTTCTTTATGCCTGGTGCCGAGGGCAGCAAAAAGACCAGGGCGACGATCATCACCGCGAGGGTCAAAAGTAAACGCCAGCGCAGGTTGCGGTACATGTGCTCTCCCAGTTGCGTCCGATGACTTCACGAAATCGAGGGCGTCATCACCCCCGAGGCGGGCCTTTTGACAAAGACAAGCGCGGACCCAGGCGCATTCCCAGGTCCGCGTATCCGCCTTACGGCTTAAAATAAAAGGAAAAGCTTACTTTCCCTTCTTTTCCAATTTTTCAAAGGCCTCAGCCTTGTCGGCAACGGTGTTGCGGAGCATCTCCACCTGCACCTTGTCGGCGATCTCAACGATGAGGGTCATGTCCGTCATGCGGACGATGTTCCCGTACAACCCGCCGTTGGTGACGATGCGATCACCAATCTTGAGGTTGCTGATCATCTCTTTGTGCTGCTTGGCCTTTTTCTGCTGCGGACGAATGAGCAGGAAATAGAAAATGGCGAACATGAGAATGAGCGGCACAAAGGCGCCCAGCGGGTTGCCCTGGCCACCGCCGGCTCCGCCGACGCCGCCCATGGCGAACGCGAGATTGTCAAAAAGCATGGAGTCCTCCTGGATAGTGACGCCCTGGGCGAAATGCCCCAGCGTCTGCCCTCCTCTTTAGGCCGGCACGTACAGATTGCCGTACGGACGGTGGGAGAAGGGCTTGATCTTAACAAAGTCGGCCGCCAGGATCTCCTTGGCGTTCAGCCCGAGCTCCATGGCGTACTCCTCGACCAGCTTCGCGATGACGGCCTTGTCGGCCTCATCAACGGGCTGCGCGGAAAGGCCGGGACCAATCTGCTCCTTGGGCACTTCGCCGCGCACATAAATCACGCCGCCGTGCATGCCAGTTCCCAGGCTGCGTCCGGCGATCGGTTCCGTCGGCTTATCAGAGAACATGCCAAGAAGCAAAAGGATTCCGCCCGCCATATATTCGCCCAGGAAGTCGCCCGCTTTGCCGCCAATGACAATGGTCGGAAGCTTTTCCATGTAGGCTTTCATGTGAATGCCGACGCGATAACCCACGTCGCCTTTGATAAAAATCTTGCCACCGCGCATGGCGTAGCCCACAACATCGCCCGCCAGGCCTTCGATGACGACAAGGCCGTCGTCCATGGTGTTGCCCACGCCGTCCTGGGCGTTGGCCTTCACGCGGACCTTGGGCCCGCGCATGAACGAGCACATGTCCTGCCCGGGCACGCCCTGAACCTCAAAGGTGAGATCACCGACCATGGCGCCGGCTATGTAGCGCTGGCCATTGACGTTTTTCAGAACGATATTGGTGGCGCCGCCGGCAACAGCCTCGCGGATCTGCTCGTTGAGCTGTCGGTAGTAGATGCCGCTCGCGTCAAGGGTGAAAGTCTTGGCCATTATCCTACGCCTCCAGATGCACGATGACCGGTTCGCCCGCCTTGGGCATCCACACGCGATCCAGCTCGGGCTGGACTTCACGGATGGCGCTCTCCTCGCTCGACATGAAGATCATGTCGTCTTTTTCCGCAACAACCAGCGGCCGCAGCTTGATGCGGTCGTTGAGGCCGAAGAGCCCGGTGTTGTCGGCCACGAGAATGGCGAAGGGGCCGTTCAGAAGAGCCTGGCCGTACACCATGCGCAGAGCGGTGTAGGCTTCCTTTTCCTGTTTGGGCATCCGGGCAATCTCGTCCCAGAAGGGAGGCGCGAAGACCTTGCAGGCCATCTCCTTGGAGAGGCCGTGCTTGCGGATGAGCAGGTCGAGCTCGTAGGCCACGACCTCGGTGTCGGTCATGAGCGTGCACAGGTAGTTGTGTTCGCACAGGTAGCGGCGGTTGATGCCGTACGAGGAGATTTCGCCGTTGTGCACAATGGACCAGTCGAGCAGCGTGAAGGGGTGCGCACCGCCCCACCAGCCCGGGGTGTTGGTCGGGAAGCGGTTGTGGCCGGTCCAGATGTACGCCTTGTATTCTTCCAGGCGGAAGAAGTCGGCGATGTCTTCGGGGAAGCCCACGCCCTTGAAGGCGCCCATGTTCTTGCCGCTGGAGAAGACGAACGCGTTCGGCACCTTGTGGTTGATGTGCATGACCGCGTTGACCACGTAGTCCTGCTCGCCAAGTTCACGCACTTCCTGCGGCCGGTCCTTCTTGATGGTCAAGAAATAACGGGACATTATGGGCGGGTTCTTGATGGTCACGACCTTGCGCGTGGGAATGGGCTCGGCCAGGTGAACCGTAAAGTAGTGCTTGAGCACTTCCTCGGCGTTGTCCTGGGCGTCCTGGGTGTCGCACATCAGGTGGAAGGCGTATTTGTCGGCCAGATCGGGGTAGATGCCGTACGCGGCGAAACCGCCGCCCAGGCCGTTGCCGCGATCGTGCATGCAGGCCATGGACCGGATGGGCATGTCGCCGGGAATGAGTCCACGCTTCTTGTGGATCACTCCGAAGACGCCGCAACCGGAGATGTCTTTTTGGAAGTCGTAATACCGTTCAGGTGCTTTCATCCTACTCGTGCTCCTACGCGGATGTTCTACGATGTTCTGATCAACCGCGGACTTACTTAGCGGGCAGCCTTGGCCGGCTCTGGGTTCCAGGTCTCGTCGAACAGCTCGGCTGGCCAGAGGAAAACCTCGGGGCCGGCGTTGATGAGCTTGTCCTTGGCCTCGCCGGCAAGCGGCATCTCGAACTTGATGAAGGCGGTGTACATGCCGCCCTTGTCGATGTCGCCCACGAGCACGTAGCCCACCAGCTTCTCGTCGCGGAAGACGAGCTTGCGGTAGGTTTCCTTTTCCTCGTCGAGGAAGGCGTGGACCTCGAAGTTCTTGTCTCCCTCAGGCGGGTTCACGGTGCCGACCGAGATGGTGGGCAGACCGTAGAAGCTGATGGAGTTCATGGGCAGACCGCCCATGTAAGGCTGCTTGGCGCCGGCCATGTTGCGGCCGGATGCGTAGCCCTGATTGTAGGCGTTGGGCCAAATGGGCACCACGCGGTGCTCGCCGGAGAGCATGTCCATGGCCTGGGCCACGTCGCCCGCGGCGTACACGTCCTTGGCGCTGGTCATCAGCTTGCCGTCGACGATGATGCCGCGCTCGACCTTGATGCCGGCCTCTTTGGCCACGGCGCTGTGGGGCACGACGCCGATGGCGACCACGACCACCTCGGTCTCGAGGAAACGGCCGTCGGTCAGGAGCACGCCCTTGACGTGGCCGTCCTTGGTACGCTGAATCTCCTTGGCCGTCACGCCGCAGTTCACCTCGATGCCGACCTTCTTCAGACGATTGGCGGCAAGCTTGCCCGCCTTTTCGTCAAAGCCGCCGGAGAGGATGCGCGGAGCCAGCTCCACGATGGTCACGGCAACGCCGCGGTCGTGCAGGCTTTCCGCGGCCTTCAGGCCGATGAGGCCGCCGCCGATGACCACGGCGCGCTTGATCTTGCTCGAGAGCTCGATGAGCGTGTTGGCGTGGGCCAGGGTGGTGAAGGAATAGATGTCGGCTCCCTGCACGCCGGGAATGGGCGGCACAAAGGGAATGCCGCCGGTGGCGATGAGCAGCCGGTCGAATTTGATCGTCTCACCCTTGTCGGTGGTGACGGTCTTCTTTGCCGTGTCGATATTGGTGGCCGTGGTGCCGAGCTTCAGCTCGACGCCGTTCTTGGCGTAGTAGTCCTCGCCGCGCAGCGCCAGGCGCTCGGGGCCGATCTTGCCAGCCAGCAGATACGAAATGAGCGGACGTCCATAGGCGGCGGTTTCTTCCGCGCCGATGATGACGATCTGCCCTTTCGGGTCGTGCCGCCGGATGCCCTCGATGGCGCCGATGGAGGCCACGCCGTTGCCGATAATCACGTAAGTCATAGCGTCCTCATGAGGCTTCACGTTTCGTGCCGGGCACATGCCCTAACGTTCCTCTTGCTTCAGCGCCTTGTTGGGGCAGGCGGCCACACAGGCCGGTCCGCCGGGGCGGTCGTGGCACAGGTCGCACTTGACGATCTTCTGCTCCAGCGGGTGGCGGGCGATGGCGCCATACGGGCAAGCCATAAGGCAGGACCAGCAGCCCACGCACTTTTCGCGGTCGTAAACGGTGCGGCCGGTTTCCGGGTCCTTCTGCAGCGCGCCGGAGATGCACGCGGCAACGCAGGAGGGCTCGTCGCAATGACGGCAGGAAAGGGCCACGCAGGTGGGACCGGCCTCGTGCACATGCTTGCACGAGGACACGCCGCTCTGCCCGCGCTCCACAGTATACGCCAGGATGAGATCCTTGCTCTGGGAGTGTGCGGTCAGGCAGGCCAGCTCACAGATGTGGCAGCCGATGCAGAAGTCTTTGTTGGGGTAGACGCGTTTCATTATCTTCTCGCCCCCTTGTTAGCGACCGGCGTGCTTGACGCCAAGGATGTCCATCTCGGTATCGGACAGTCCAACGGCGCGCAGCTTGTCGCGGTTGCCGCGCAGGCTTTCGATGGAGTTGAGGCCCATGCCGCCGAGCATTTCCTCGATCTCATGGCCCCAGGCATGAACGAGGTTGACCATCTTCTGGGCGGCGACGTCCGGGTTCTGGCGCTTGGCCAGGCGGGCGTCATTGGTGGCGATGCCCCAGGGGCATTTGCCGGTGTAGCATTTGGCGCACAGCGTGCAGCCCACGGCCAGCAGCACCGAGGTGGCGATGTAGCAGGCGTCGGCGCCAAGGGCGATGGCCTTGATCACGTCGGCGCTGCAGCGCGTGCCGCCCGCGGCCACGATGGAGGCGCGGTTACGGATGCCTTCGTCGCGCAGACGCTGGTCGACCTGGGCGAGGGCGAGCTCGATGGGAATGCCCACGTTGTCGCGGATCATACCGGGAGCAGCGCCCGTGCCGCCGCGGATGCCGTCGATGGCGACGATGTCCGCACCGGCGCGCACCACGCCAGAGGCGATGGCGGCCACGTTGTGCACGGCCGCGATCTTCACGCTCACGGGAACGCGGTACTCGCTGGCTTCCTTCAAGGCGTAGATGAGCTGGTGCAGGTCTTCAATGGAGTAGATGTCGTGGTGCGGCGCCGGGGAAATGGCGTCGGACCCGAGCGGAACCATGCGCGTTTCGGAGACCATCTCGTTGATCTTCTCGCCGGGCAGGTGCCCGCCGATGCCGGGCTTGGCGCCCTGGCCGACCTTGATCTCGATGCCCGCGCCCGCGTTCAGGAAGTCGCGGTGGACGCCGAAGCGGCCCGAGGCGACCTGAACGATGGTGTTTTTGCCGTACTGGTACAGGCTCTTGTGCAGCCCGCCCTCACCGGTGTTGTAGCAAATGCCCAACTCCGTGGCGGCGCGCGCCATGGCGATGTGCAGATTGAAGTTGATGGACCCGAAGCTCATGGCGGAGAACATGAGGGGGTAGTTCAACTCGATCTGCGGCGCGAGCTTGGTCTTCAGCTTGGGGCTGCCGTCCTTGGTCTTGGAGAACTCCAGCTTGTCCGGCTTGGAGCCAAGGAAGGTCTTCAGCTCCATGGGCTCGCGCAGGGGGTCGATGGAGGGGTTGGTCACCTGGCTGGCGTCGAGCAGGAGCTTATCCCAATAAATCGGGATGTTCACCGGGCTGCCCATGCCGGTCAGCAGCACGCCGCCGGTATCGGCCTGTTTATAGATGTATTTAAGGAATTCAGGACGCCACAGGGCGTTGTCCTTGAAGTCCGAGTGCTTCTTCTGGATCAGAATCGCGGAGGTCGGGCACAGGGCTTCACAACGGTGACAGCCGACGCACTTGGCGTTGTCGTGCATTACCTTCTGGCGCGTTTCGTCCCAGTAGTGGGCCTCGTACGAGCACTGGCGCACACAGACCTTGCAATTGATGCAAAGGTCCTTGTCGCGGACAATGGAGAAATCATGATAGTTTCGGTTGATCGGCTGGAAAAGCAAAACCGTTACCTCGCTCCAATTGGTTTGGATGAACGCGCACGGGGCCGTGGGCCACCTGCCTATCAGCCAGTAAGCCCGGCTGGCAGGGGGTCGCCAGAAAATCATAACAGCCAAAGGCTGTCAACAATTGAATGACAAAATGGTGCGAAATTTCGAAAATTGTCATTTTTGGCTGACAATTTCGCAGTTGGGAATGACCCGATTCGACGATAATTGTGCCAAAAAAGGGCCGCTTTCCAGAACAAAAAGCGGCCATCATGGTCATCCTTAGACGTTTGCCCAGTGGATGAGTCCCAGGGCGTGACTATCAAGCAAAAGCGGGTGGTGGGGCAAAATCCTGACGGTGAAGCCGAAACGCCCGGCCTCCGGCGGCATCACCTCGCCCCGGTACATGTGCCAGCCGTCGCCAAGGTCCTTTTCCGGGGTCATGAGCGTGGTGCGGCGGCGGGTGAACACGCTGTCCTGGCTCACCGGCCCGTGGTATATCTCCACGCGCACGTCCGTTGGGGCCAGGCCGTCCAGGTGCACCCGCGCCTCCACTAATATAGGCTCCTCCACGAAGACCGTCGCATGCGTCTCGGTGCGGATGTCGGCGATGGCCAGATTGCTCCAGCGCGTCATGAGCCGCATGCGCCATTCGGCAAGATCCTTGGCGGCGCGGAAGTTGTCCTTCACCAGGCTCACGTAGTTGCGGCACGAAGGCAGATACGCCTTGTCGACATAGTCCTCCACCATGCGGTGGGCGTTGAAGACGGGCCCCAACTCGCGCAGGGCCGACTTCATCTTGCGGATCCAGGTGCGCGGCAGGTTACCGCGTCCGCGGTCGTAGAATTCCGTCAAAATGTCATTTTCAAGCAGGTTGAACAGGGTCTGGCTTTCCACAAAGTCCTGATAGGCGAGGTCGTCGTACTCCTCTCCCCTGCCGATGGCCCAGCCCAGGCTGTTGTCGGCCCGGTAGGCCTCGTCCCACCAGCCGTCCAGGGTGGACACCTGAAGCACGCCGTTGGCCATGGCCTTCATGCCGCTGGTGCCGCAGGCCTCAAGGGGGCGGCGGGGGTTGTTGAGCCACACGTCGCAGCCCTGCACCATGCGGCTGGCGATCTTGACGTCGTAGTCCTCCAAAAAGACCATGCTCAGGCGGCAGTCCTCGCGTCGGCAAAGCTGCTGCAGCTCTTGGATGATCTTCTTGCCCTCGTTGTCGTTGGGGTGGGCCTTGCCGGCGAAGATGAACTGCACGCGGCGTTTGGTGTCCGTCAAAAGCTTCACCAGCCGCTCCTTGTCCATGAGCAGCAGGTTGGCGCGCTTGTAGGTGGCGAAGCGTCTGGCAAAGCCGATGGTCAGGGCCTGCGGGTCCAGCACTTCATCGGCAAGCTGCAATTCCTTGTGGCGGGCGCCCTTCTCCATGTACTGCTTACGCAGGCGTTTGCGAACGAAGTCCACAAGGCGTTCGCGCAGGCGCTCGTGGGTGCGCCACAGTTCGGAATCGGGGATGGCCTCGGCCTGCTCCCATATGCGGCCGCAATCCGGGTCCTCGCGCCAGTTGCCCAGGTAGCGGTCATAGAGAATGGACATGTCCGTGGCGACCCAGGTGGCGGCGTGGATGCCGTTGGTGATGGAGCCGATGGGCACGTCCTCGATGGGGTTCTTGGGCCACACCTTCTGCCACATGCGGCGCGAAACCTCGCCGTGCAGCTTGGACACGCCGTTGTTGAAGCGCGAAAGGCGCAGGGCGAGAACGGTCATGCAGAACTGCTCCGCGTCGTCGCGCTGGTCCTCTCGCCCCAGGGCCATGAACACCTTGAACGCAAGGCCCAGCTTGCCCGCGTAGGTCTCGAAATACTTCTGCATCAGCTCGGGCGGAAAGCGGTCGTTGCCGGCGGGCACCGGGGTATGCGTGGTGAACACGCTGGAGGACGCGGTCAGCTCCGTGGCGGCCTCAAAACTGAGGCCGTGCTCCTGCATGTACACGCGGATGCGCTCCAACCCGGCAAAGGCCGAGTGCCCCTCATTCATATGGATGACCATGGGCTCGATGCCGAGGGCGGCCAGAGCCTTTATGCCGCCGATGCCCAGGAGGATCTCCTGCCACAGGCGCATCTCCAGCCCGCCGCCGTACAGGCGCGCGGTGACCTGGCGGAACTCCGGCGAGTTGTCCGGCAGGTTGGTGTCCAGCAAATACAGGCGCACCTTGCCCACATGGGCTTCCCAGATGCGCGCGCACAGGGTCTGCCCGGCCAGGTCGACGCAGATGCGTACCTGGTTGCCGAGACTGTCCTGCGCGGGCTTGAGCGGCATCTGCTCGAAGTCATGGTCCGGGTAGCGCTCCTGCTGCCAGCCGTCCGGGGTCATGTACTGGCGGAAGTAGCCCTCGCGGTACAAAAGCCCCACGGCCACCAGGGGCACGTTCAAATCGCTGGCGCTTTTCAGGTGGTCGCCCGCCAGCACGCCCAGGCCGCCGGAATAGATGGGCAGGCACATGGCGATGCCGTATTCCAGGCTGAAATAGGCCACGGCCATGTTGCGGTCTGGCAGCGTGGGGAATTTGAAGGGCGTGTGCCGGCGCGCCAGGTAGTGCTCAAGGGAGCGCTTGGCGTCGGCTAGGCGCTGCAGGAAGAAATCGTCGCGGGCAAGTTCTTCGATGCGCCGCTGCGGCAGCCTGTTCAAAAGGGCCACCGGGTTCTGGTCGCACTCCACCCACAGGCTGTGGTCTATTGTTGTAAAGATGTTGGTGAGTTCATCGTTCCATGAGAACCAAAGGTTGAACGCGATGTCCCACAGGACTTCGAGCTTGGGCGGAAGCTTGGGGACGACGCTGAATACGCGCAAGGCCTGCATGGAGACTCCTTGAAAGAGGGATGGGGGACTTCTTCTGTCTACAGCCTATAAAGCCCACCGAGAAAATGCAAGGCTCGTTCCGTTACATTTCCGGGGCGGTCAGATTCATTGACAGGACGGCCGATTCGGTGGAAAGAAAACCGCTTCAGGTATGAGGAGGATAGCCACTCATGACGGACCAAAACAGCAAGACCGGCCTTGAGCCCCTCGACGTGCGGGTGCGCTTTCTGCATCCCGTGTGGACCGAGCACGCCCTGGCCTACGCCACGGACCATTCGGCCGGTCTTGACCTGCGCGCCTGCATCGACGCGGAAACCCTCGAGATTCCCGCCGGCGGCCGCGCGGCCGTCCCCGCCGGGCTGGCCATTGAGATCACTCGGCCCGGCATTGCCGGGTTCATATACTCGCGCAGCGGGCTGGGCACCAAGGAAGGCCTCACCGTCAGCCAGGGCGTGGGTGTCATCGACCCCGACTACCGGGGCGAGATCATCGTGTCGCTGTTGAACACCTCCGGCCAGCTTCGACGAATCGAGCGAGGACAGCGCATCGCGCAGCTGGTGTTCATGCCGGTCTTCACGGCCAGGCTCACCGCTGTGGATGCGCTGGGCGACACCGCGCGCGGCGCGGGCGGATTCGGGCATACAGGCAAGGTGTAGGCACACGATTTTCTCACGTTAAGGAGTTGAAGCTCATGAGCACGAAATATGACGCATTGGTGGCCCGGGAAAAGAAAGTTCTTTGCCAGACCTACGGCCGCTATCCCCTGGCCATCGAAAAGGCCGTGGGCGCGCGCATGTTCGATCTGGACGGCAAGGAATACGTCGATCTTCTGGCGGGCATCGCCGTGGCCAACCTGGGCCACTGCCACCCGGAGCTGACGGCCGTCATGGCCGAGCAGGCCCAGAACCTCGTCCACATCAGCAACCTCTTCTATCAGCCCAAGCAGGTGGAGCTGGCCGAAAAGCTCGTGACCACCTGCGCGTGCGATCGGGTCTTCTTTTGCAATTCCGGGGCGGAGGCCAACGAGGCCGCCATCAAGCTGGCCCGGCGGTACATGCGCACCGTGCGCTACAAGGACGCGGGCGAGGTCATCACCCTCACGGGTTCGTTCCACGGCCGGACCTTGGGCACCCTGACGGCCACCGGCCAGGGCGGACGCATCAAGGAAGGTTTTGAGCCCCTGCCCGAAGGCTTCACCCATGTGCCCGCCGGAGACATGGCCGCCATGCGCGCCGCGGTCACCGGCAAAACCGCGGCGGTGATGCTCGAAATGATCCAAGGCGAGGGCGGCGTGCTGCCCATGCCCGAGGACTACGTGCGCGAGATCGCCGCACTGTGCAAGGCCGAGAACTGCCTGCTCATCGTCGATGAGGTGCAGACCGGCATGTGTCGCACGGGCAAATTCTGGGCGCACCAGCACTACGGCATCGAGCCGGACATCTTCACCTGCTCCAAGGCCCTGGCCAACGGCCTGCCCATGGGGGCCATGCTGGCCAAGGAGCACGTGGCGCGGGGCTTTGTGCCCGGCGCGCACGCCACAACCTTCGGCGGCGGCGGTGTGGTTTCCGCCGTGGCGGCCAAGACTGTGGAGATCATGCTGCGCGACGACATCGCCGGCCGGGCGCGCGATCTTGGCAAGCTGGCGCTGGACGCCTTCCGGAAACTGCAGGCCAAGCACCCGGAGGACATCGTCATCGTGCGCGGGCTTGGGCTCATGATCGGCGTCGAGCTCGCCAGCGGCGGCGACAAGGTCCACGCGGAGCTGCGCGACCGGGGCTTCGTGTGCAACCTGGCCCACGGCAAGGTGCTCCGGCTTCTGCCGCCCCTTGTCATCAGCGCGGACGACCTGCTTGCCTTTGCCGCGGCTCTGGACGATATATTGACCAGGAACAAGGCATAGGCCGACTATTCCGGGCACCTGGCTGCCCCAGTGGCGGGACTGATGGAGATTACTCCTCTTTCCAAAGGCGCGGCTTTTGCGAACACGGAGCCGAAGGTTTCCATGCCGGAAGAGCCGCGCCTGCCCGCGGGCAAGGCGCTGACCTCCGTGCAGCCGCATCCCACGCCCATCATCACCGCCACGCCGACCGGGCAAACCGTGGTGGACGACAACGCCAAGCGCCTGCATGTGGCGCAGCTGCGCGCGGAACTGACCGGAACCGGCAGTCTCGTCGACGTCATCGCCTGAACCTCAAACCATATGAAAACAGAGAGCGACATGACCCAGGACCTGCTCAAGATTGAATTTTCCCTGCCCGCCGCCGACTATGAAGACGGCGTGGTGTTTCTTTCCTCCGCCATCCAGCATGGCTGGGAGGAATCCCAGGCCGTGGACGGCACCACCCATTTCAGCACCTATCTGGAGAACCACGAGGCCGGCAAGGAAGTGGCCCGGCAGATCGGAGAACGCTGGCCCCACTCCGGCATCCGCACCGAGGAAGCCCAGAGCCAGGACTGGGGGCATTCCTGGCGCGAGTTCTTCACGCCCATCGAATGCGGCGGCCGCTTTGAAATCCTGCCGCCCTGGCTTGCGGATGACCAGAAGGCCGAGTTCACGCCCATCATCATCGAGCCCAAGATGGCCTTCGGCACCGGGCACCACCCCACCACCGCCCTGTGCCTCACCTGCATCGCGGACTTGAACCGTTCCGGGGCCATCAAGCAGGGCATGGAGTTCCTCGACCTGGGCACGGGCTCCGGCATCCTGGGCATCGGCCTGGCCAAGCTCGGCCTCACCGGCCTCGGGCTGGACATCGACCCCCAAGCCATCGCCTGCGCGGACGAGAACACCAAGATCAACAACGTCTCGGAGGCCATGAAGGTCGCCGTGGGCGGCATCAACACCCTGCCGGAGAACAAGAAGTTCCAGGTGGTGGTGGCCAACATCCTGTCCAAGCCGCTTATTTTCATGGCCCCGGACATTCTGCGCCACGTGGCGCCGGGCGGCTGCCTGGCCTTGTCCGGCATTTTGGTCGAGCAGGCTCCGGATGTCATCCGCGCCTATGTGCGCCTTGGCCTGCCCGAACCCGTGCAGCGCGACGACGGCGACTGGTGTGGCCTGCTGTGGACCAACATCGAGCAGGGCGCCCCTTCCGCGGAGGCCTGATGTCACAATGGGGCGATACCGTCCGGGGGCTGTACAAGGCCTTCGCCGATGCTCTCGGCCCCAGTCATTGGTGGCCGGGCGAGACGCCTTTCGAGGTGGCTGTCGGGGCCATTCTGACGCAGAACACCAACTGGAAGAACGTCGAGAAAGCCATTGCCGGGCTGAAGTCCGCTGGCGGGCTGACGGAACAGGGCCTGCGCGCCCTGCCGCCGGAGAGGATCGAGGAGCTTATCCGCCCTGCTGGGCATTTTCGTATAAAAACAGCAAGGTTGCTAAACTTTCTCGACTTTCTTGAGCAGGAATCCGGCTTGGACATCATGGCTCTGCGCGAGCAAAGCCTTGAGAATCTGCGCCCCAAGCTGCTCGCCGTGCGCGGCATCGGACCGGAGACAGCGGACTGCATTCTGTGCTATGCCTTGGAAAAGCCGGTCTTCGTCGTCGACGCGTACACCCTGCGCATGTTCGGCAGGCATGGGCTTATTCCAGAGGTTACGGATTACGACGAGGTTCAGGATATCGGCCAATCGGCCTTGCCGAAAGAACTGGCCGACGTGAACGAATTCCATGCGCTCATCGTGCGCGCGGCCAAGCAGTGGTGCAGCAAAAGCAAGCCACGCTGCGCCGAGTGCCCGGCCCGACACCTGCTGCCCGACCCGGAGCGCCTGCCCCAATGAAACCCGCCATCCGCACCGCCGCCCTCCTCGTCTTCGGGCTCGCCCTGCTGCCGGCGCTCGCGTACGCCCAGCCGGCGCACCTGGAAAAGGCGTTGCAGACGGAGCGCCAGAAAGCTGATGAGCGCAAAGGCGCGGTGCAGAAGCTTGCGGACCGCGAGCGCGCCCTGGCCGGAAAACTTGGCGAGATCGAAACCCGCATGCGCGCCGCTGAAGGGCATATCCAGAAGCAGGAAGAAGCCTTGGACGTCATCCGCAAGGAGGAGTCCAAGTACGCTGCGCAGTATGACGTTGTGCGCCAGAAGCGGGAGCAGGCCGTGCGCGAGTTGCGGCGCATCCTGGAGCTTCTCTGGCCCATCAACGCCCAGGGCATGCACGAGGGCGCGCGTTTGACCGACAGCTGGGACAACGCCGACCGCCGCTTCCAGTGGAACAGCGCGGCCTACAACCACGCCAGGGCAATGCTGGACAACGTGCGTCGCCAGGAGCAGGAGCTTGCCGGCGTGCTGGCCAGGCAAAAGGAGCTGGAGGCGCAGGTCGACCACCAGCTTGTAGCCATCAACGCCGATAAGGACGCCCTGCTGCGTGACCGTCTGGCCGTCAACGCGCGCATGAACCAGGTCAGCACCCAGCGCCGCGATCTTGAAAGCGAATTGCAGTCGATCATCAAGACCATCCAGCAATTGAACTACCAGCTTGTGATCCAGCGCAGCCGCAAGTTCGACGCCTTCAAGGGCGCGCTGCCCTGGCCCGTTGCCGGGCGCATGGCCGCCGGGTTCGCGCCGGACGCCAAAACGCCCCGCCGGGGCATCGGCATCTCGACTGGCGAAGGCGCAACCGTGCGCAGCGTGTTCTGGGGCAAGGTGGTGCACAACGACGTGCTGCGCGGCCTGGGCAAGGTCGTGATCCTGTACCACGGCGGCGACTATTACACCCTGTACGCCTATCTCTCCGACACAACGGTGCAGACCGGACAGGATGTGGAGAAGGACGAAGCCATCGGGCACGCGGGCTATTACCCGGAAGCACACGGAAACGGGCTCTATTTCGAATTGCGTTTTCATCAGAAACCCATTAATCCCCTGCTGTGGCTCATGCCCGCCCAATAGCGGACGGGGTGCCCGGCCTGTAAGGTTTTCCGGAGGGACTATGCGCGTAGGCATCTGGTTTGTCTGTTTCACAATGCTTTTGACTCTGACCATCGCCCCGGCACCGCTGGGCGCGGCCGCTGGCAAAGACGACCAGTTCGATGCCCTGCGCAGATTCAGCCAGGTTATTGATATGGTTGAGACCCGTTACGTTAAGCCTGTGACCAAGACCGAGCTTATCCAGAACTCGATCAAGGGCATGCTGGAGCAGCTTGACCCGCACTCGGCGTTCCTGTCTCCCGAGGAATTCAAGGAGCTGCAGGTTTCCTCCAGCGGCGCCTTCCAGGGCATCGGCATCGAGATCAGCGCCGAGAACGGCCGGCTCATCGTCGTCTCCCCCATCGAGGACACCCCGGCGGACAAGGCCGGCCTCAAGAGCGGCGACACCATTTTGGAGATCGACGGCGAGCCCACCATCGAACTGGGCCTCAATGACGCCGTGAAGAAGATCCGCGGCGCCCAGGGCACCAGCGTCACCCTGACCATTTTGCACAAGGGTGCGCAGCAGCCGGTGGACGTCACCATCGCCCGCGGCACCATCCCCATCGTGAGCGTGAAGACCCAGGAGCTCGAAAAGGGCTACCTCATGTGCCGCATCACCCGCTTCAACGAGCACACCACCAAGGAGCTGCGCGAGAAGCTGGCCGAATACGGCAAGAAGACGCCCATCCAGGGCATCGTGCTTGATCTGCGCAACAACCCCGGCGGTCTGCTCGACCAGGCCGTTTCCGTTGCAGACACCTTCCTGGGCGATGGCCTCATTGTCTACATCCAGGGCAGGAACCCGCAGTCCCGCCGCGACTTCACCGGCCACAAGGAAGCGGGCGACTTTGTCGACGTTCCCCTGGTGACGCTCGTCAACGCCGGGTCCGCCTCGGCCTCTGAAATCGTCGCCGGCGCCCTGCAGGACCGCAAGCGTTCGCTGCTCATCGGCGAAAAGTCCTTCGGCAAGGGGTCTGTGCAGGAAGTCGTGCCACTTTCCGACGGCTCCGGCATCAAGCTCACCACGGCGCTTTACTACACGCCCAACGGCCGCTCCATCCAGGCCGAGGGCATCGTGCCCGACCTGGCCATTCCCTTTGTGGCTCCGCCGTCCGACGACGACAAGAACATGAAGGACCGCTTCACCTTCCGCGAGAAGGACTTCTCCCGCCACCTGGAGAACGGCACCCCGAAGAAGGGCAAGAAGGGCTCCAAGGCCGGCGCGGCCGCGGAAAGCGAAACCGCCCGCACCATGCTGGAAAAGGACAATCAGCTTCGTCTCGGTCTGGAAATGGTCAAGACCCTGCCCAAGATTCGAGACATCCGGTAACCCAAAGACCGCATGACCACCCACAAGGACAAAAAGGACCAGGCTGGAAGCTCCCGGCCTGGTCCTTCTTCTTCAAAGCGCAAAGGCAACGCTCCGGTCTGGATCGCACTGGCCCTGATCCTCAGTTTGGCCGGGGGCTTCTTTCTCGGCCGTCTGTTCCAGCCCACGCCACCGCCGCCCACGGAGAACGCCACAAAGCCATCCCCCCGCGCGGGCGAGCTGGAGCACCGCGTGGCCCTTGTGGAGGAGGCGCTGCACCGGGCCCTCAAGGCCCAGCAGGCTGACCTCGCCTCGTTGCAGGTCGTCTCCACGGAGCAGCGCGAGCACAACAAGCAGCAATACACCTTCACCACCCTGCGCCTGCCGCAAGTGGACAGCCGCGCCCTGCACGAGCGCTTCGTCAAGGAACTGGCGGCGCTGGTGCCTTCGGCCAAGCTCACCCGCGTGGGACCGGAGATCTGGGACATCGCCATCGACGGCTTGCCCACGCATCGCCTGAACGTGCCCGCCGAACCGCCTGCCCGTCCGGAACCGCCGGCCAAGTCCGCCAAGGGCCGCGTGGCCATCGTCATCGACGACATGGGCGAGGACGTCGCCATGGCGCGAGAGCTTTCTCAGCTTGGCGCTCCCGTGGCCTTCTCCATCTGGCCGGACAGCGGGCACCGGGAAGAGGTGCTCAAGATCGCCAAATCCTCGGGTCGCGAAATCCTCATCCATCTGCCCATGCAGCCCAAGGGCTACCCGAAGGTCGCGCCCGGGCCGCACCCCCTGCTCGTCACCATGACCGCCGAGCAGATCAAGGCCGAGGTGGGCCGCGCGGTCAAGCGCGTGCATGGAGCCATCGGCCTGAACAACCACATGGGTTCGCAGTTCACGGAATCGACGGCCGGAATGCGCGCCGCCCTTTCCGCCATGCGCGAGGACGGCCTGTTCTTCCTCGACAGCCGCACCACGGCCGGCACCGTCGGCGTGGCCGAGGCCAAGCACCTGGGCTTGCGCGTGCAGCAACGCGACGTGTTTTTGGACAACGACCAGAACGTCGCCGCCATCATGAAGCAGTTGCGCCAGGTCGAAAAGATCGCGCAGGAGCGCGGCCACGCCATCGCCATCGGCCACCCGCACAAGGAAACCCTTGCGGCCCTCAAGCGCTGGTTGAAGGAAAAAGATCCCTCCGTGCATGTGGTGACGCTGACCTCTCTGCCGCCGCTCTGAGCCGATTCGGTCACGGGCGCATCACGGCTTGCCAAGGCTTCCCCCTCGGGCTATCGTCAAGTCCGCCTGGAATCAGGCTAAAGCTTGTGACGAATCGGTCCGATTTTTGCTTAACAATTCCGACAGGACGTTTCGTCCCACCCGATTGACCATGCGGCCCACGAGGAATCGCGGACATGAGTAAAATTCTCGAACAAGATGAAGTAGATGCCCTCTTACGCGGTCTTTCCGGCGGCGAGGTGGAAACCACGCCGGATATTCCCGAAGACGACTCCGGCATTGTACCTTTTGACCTGACCAACCAGGACCGCATCATCCGCGGCCGCATGCCGGTCCTGGAAATCGTCAACGACCGCTTTGCGCGGTTGTGCACGAACGCGCTGGCCAACACCATGCGCAAGCGCGTCGACATCAATCCCATCTCCATCGACATGAGCAAGTTCGGCGACTTCATGCGCTCGCTGCCGGTGCCCACCAGCATCTCCATCTTCAAAATGGAGCCCCTGCGCGGCAACGCCCTGCTCGTGGTCGACTCGCGCCTCGTTTTCGCCCTTGTGGAGAATTTCTTCGGCGGCGCGGGCTCGCAGCCCAAGGTGGAAGGACGCGACTTCACGCCCATTGAACAGGCCATCGTCGACAAGGTCGTCAAGGTGGCCCTGTCGAACATGGAGGAGTCGTGGAAGCCGGTGCACGAGGTGCACATCGAGGTCGTGCGCTCCGAGGTCAACCCCCAGTTCGCGGCCATCGTGCCGCCGAGTGACGTGGTCATCGTCATCACCTTTGAAGTCGAGCTTGAAAACGCCATCGGCTCGCTCATTTGCTGCCTGCCATACGCCACCATGGAGCCCATTCGCTCCAAGCTGCACGCCTCCTTCCAGTCGGAACGCCTGGAAGTGGACCATGTCTGGATCAGCCGCTTCAAGGAGCGC
Source organism: Humidesulfovibrio idahonensis (assembly GCF_054657715.1). Classification (NCBI taxonomy): domain Bacteria; kingdom Pseudomonadati; phylum Thermodesulfobacteriota; class Desulfovibrionia; order Desulfovibrionales; family Desulfovibrionaceae; genus Humidesulfovibrio; species Humidesulfovibrio idahonensis. Next base: position 1,157,544 of record NZ_BAAHYE010000002.1, read on the forward strand.
CTTTTCGAGACGCCGGTGGAGTTTCTGGTGCGCCTGGGCCGCACGCGCATCACGGGCCGCCAGTTGCTGAACCTTGAAGTGGGCGACATCATGCTGCTTGATACCGACGCCGAGGACCTGCTCGAGGTCGAAATCGAAGGCGTGCGCAAATTCCACGGCATCCCCGGCCGCGTGAAGGGCAACAAAAGCTTCAAGATCATCAAGGACGAGCAGCTGCATTTCTAGCTCCTGCCGCGCACGAAAACACCTCAGGGCCGCCATGCGCGGCCCTTTTCCGTCAAAGCCCTTGACTTGAGGCGCCATACCGGTGCATTTCCCCTGCACACGACAATAAGCGGATCACAAGGTCCGCTTTCTACACTCATTCCCTCGGAGGACATTCCCATGACTGAACGCACTTTCTCCATCGTCAAGCCCGACGCCGTTGCCGCCAAACAGACCGGCGCCATCATCCAGATGATTCTTGACGCTGGCCTGACCGTCAAAGGCATGAAGATGATCCAGCTGACCCGCGCCCAGGCCGAAGGCTTCTACGCTGTGCACAGCGCCCGCCCCTTCTTCAAGGACCTGGTCGAGTACATGATCTCCGGCCCGGTGGTCGTGTCCTGCCTGGAAGGCGAGAACGCCATCGCCCGCTACCGCGACCTCATGGGCGCCACAGACCCGGCCAAGGCCGCCGAGGGCACCATCCGCAAGCGTTTCGGCAAGAGCATCGAGGCCAATGCCTGCCACGGCTCCGACGCCCCCGAAACCGCCAAGGTCGAAGTCTCCTACTTCTTCAGCTCCCTGGAACTGGTGGGCTAACGCCATGAAACAGAGCGTCGGCTTCATCGGGGTCGGGAATATGGGTTCGGCCATCGTCACAAGACTGGCCGCCCATAATATCGAGGTCCATGGATGTGATCCGAACGCGGAACGACTGTCCAAGCTGGCCCAGGAGATCGGCCTCAAGATGGAGGCCACTCCCGCCGACTTGGTGAAAAACTGCCGCTACGTGCTGCTGGCCATGAAGCCGCAGCATTTGGCGCCGGTTGTCGAGGAAATCGCCCCGCTGCTCACGCAGGAGCATTGCCTGCTGTCCATCGCCGCGGGCGTGACGCAGAAACGGCTCATGGAGCTTTCTGGCTCGCGCTGCCCTGTGGTGCGCATCATGCCCAACACCCCGGTGCTCGTGGGCGCGGGCGTGTTCGCGCTCTGCTTCGACGACCCCAGCCTGGACGCCGAGCGCCGCGACTTCGTCCGTGCGCTCATTGCTCCCCTGGGGCAGGTGCACGAGCTGCCCGAGAAGCTCTTTGACGCCTTCACAAGCATAGCGGGCTGTGGCCCGGCCTATGTGTTCTACGTCATGGACGCCGTTGTGGAGGCCGGGGTGAACCTGGGCCTGCCGCGCGCCCAGACCACGGAGATCGTCAAGGCGCTCTTCAGCGGTTCGGCCAAACTGGCCGAGGAAGGCGGCCTGCACCTCGCGGAACTGCGCGAGATGGTCACCTCCCCCGCCGGCTCCACCATCCGCGCCACCATGCACTTCGACCGCATGGCCATGCGCGGCATCATCGTGGACGCCGTGCGCGAAGCATACGACCGCAACGTGGAGCTTGGCTGATTCCGACGCTTCAAGCGATGCATTAAAAAAGGCCGGAGGGGAAACCCTTCGGCCTTTTTCTTGTCCGGCGAGGAGCGTGAAACGCTTCGTGAAACATCGTCTCCCAGGTGGCTACACTCCAGCCAGACCGAGCAGGCTCGTCACGCACACCTTGAGCATCTGGAACAGGAAAACGCTCGCAATGCCGGTGAAGAGAACGAGTCTAAACATTCTCTTGAGTTTCTCTAACGTCCATTCCTGGTCATCCGGACCGAGATGCGGCTTGTCCTTGGCGGTGCCGAAGTACACGGCCGGGCCGCCCATGGTGCCCTGCATGAGCCAAGCCGTTGCCGCCATGGGCCAGCCCGCGTTGGGGCTTTCCATCTTCACGGCGTCGGCGCGAAAACGCGTGCGCGCTTCCCTCCAGTTCAGCTTCATGAGCCGACCGACGCCGATGAGCATCCAGGCCGTGAGGCGCGCCGGAACATAGGCCAGCAGGTCGTCCGCCCGGGCCGAGGCCCAGCCGAATTCCCTATACTCGTCGGTCTTGTAGCCCCACATGGAGTCCATGGTGCTCACCGCCTTGTAGGCCCACATGAGCGCGGGCCCGCCAAGGACCAGATAGAACAGCGGTGCGACAAAGCCGTCGCACAGGTTTTCGCTCACGGTCTCCGCCAGGGTGCGGCGTATCTCGCGCTCGCTCATGTAGGTGGTGGTGCGGCTGACAAGCTCGCCCACGGCGTCGCGCGCTTCCTCTAGGCTGCCCTCCTCCAGCATCTCCACGACGTCGCGGGCGCTGTCGAGCAGCTCGCCCAGGGCCAGGCCCGCGTAGGCGAAGTAGACCATGAAGACCATACCGATGAGCTTGAGCTCCATGAGCCCGAACACGGCCGCGGCCGAAAGCCCGGCTGTCAGGGCGACGCAGACCGCGCCGGAGGCCCGCAGGCTCATTTTGAAGCCGCGCGCGCGCGGTTCCAGCCACTCCAGCCAACGGCCAATGAGCCGGACGGGATGCGGCAGGCGGCGCGGGTCGCCCAAAAGCAGATCAAGAACAAAGGCGAGAGCCGGAAGGCTGAACAGCGTCCAAATAAGGATTTTCACGGGGATCTCCGTGTGGGTGTGAAAAAAGGCGGGGACGGCGTGATTGCCATCCCCGCCAGGCGGGATTGTCTAGCTTTCGAAGTAGGAGCGCAGAACGGAACTGCGCACCGGATGGCGGAGTTTGCGCAGGGCCTTGGCTTCGATCTGGCGGATGCGCTCACGGGTGACGTTGAAGAGCTTGCCCACTTCCTCGAGGGTATGGTCGCTCTTCTCGCCGATGCCGAAGCGCTTGCGCAGCACCTGCTCCTCGCGCGGGGTCAGGTCGGCCAGCACCTTGGCTATCTGCTCGGAGAGCTTGGTGCTCACCACTTCTTCCGCCGGGGCCGTGGCCTTCTTGTCCTCGATGAAATCGCCGAGGTTCGAATCTTCCTCGTCGCCGATGGGCGTTTCGAGCGAGATGGGCTCCTTGGCGATCTTGAGCACCTTCTTGACCTTCTCCACCGGGTAGTCCATGCGCTCGGCGATTTCTTCCGGCGAGGGGTCGCGGCCGAGCTCCTGCACCAGATAGCGCGAGGTGCGGATGAGCTTGTTGATGGTCTCGATCATGTGCACCGGGATGCGGATGGTGCGGGCCTGGTCGGCGATGGCGCGGGTGATGGCCTGGCGGATCCACCACGTGGCGTAGGTGCTGAACTTGTAGCCGCGCTGGTACTCGAACTTGTCCACGGCCTTCATGAGGCCGATGTTGCCTTCCTGGATGAGGTCGAGGAACTGCAGGCCGCGGTTGGTGTACTTTTTGGCGATGGACACGACCAGGCGCAGGTTGGCGCGGATGAGCTCCTGCTTGGCGCGCATGGCGGCCAAGTTGCCGCGCTTGATGCGCCAGAGCACTTCCTCAAGGTCGTCCACGTTGTGGCAGCATTTGTCTTGCAGCCGCGTGATGATCTCCATCTTGCCGGAGAGCATTTCCTTGAAGGAGAAGAACTCCTCAACGGTCATGCCCAGCATGTCGGCCGCGTTGACCGGATTGATGTCGCGGTCGTCCACGCCGTGGAAGATGCGCACGATTTCGTCGCGGTTCTTGCCCACGGAGAGGATGTAGGCCGAGAGGTCGCGCTGGCAGTTGTGCATCTGGCGCACGTAGTCGGAAACCGTCTCAATGATGCGGTCGATGAGCGTCTTTTCGATCTTGATGTCGCGCAGGCGGGTGACGATCTCCTCTTTATACGAGAGGATCTCGTTCTGCACGCCGGTAACGCGGCGGTCGAGCTGCGCACAGGCGTCCAGCTTCTCGTAGATCTTACGCTTTTTCTTGAATAGCGCCTTGACCTCGTCGAGCAGGAAGATGACCCGCTGACGCTGGTTCATCTCGTCCTCGGTGGGGTCGTCCTCCTCAATGGTCTTGACCACGTCCTTGAGCTTGATGCGCATGTTCTTGAGGTCCTCGCCCACCTGGACGAGCTCCTCAATGGCGACAGGCACCTCGACCAAGGCGTAGAGGACTTCCATTTCGCCGTTTTCGATCTTCTTGGCGATGACGACCTCGCCCTCGCGGTCGAGAAGCGGCACGGCGCCCATTTCGCGCAGATACATGCGCACGGGGTCGGTGCTGCGGGAGGAATAGTCAGCAGCATCGTCGCCCTCGCTCGGAACCAGATCGAGTTCCTCGTCCGTGTCCGCGGTTTCAGAGGTCAGCTTCTTGCCGTTCTCCTCCGAATCCACGATGACGATGTTCATCTGGTCGAAGATGCTCATCACTTCTTCGAGCTGGTCGGGGGTGTTCATCTCCGTGGGGAGCGTTTTGCCCACTTCCTCAAATGTCAGAAATCCGTTTTTCTTGCCCTTGGCGATCAGGAGCTTGATTTGCTGGATTTCTTTGAGATTATTCATTCTTCCTCCCTGCTGGGGGCATTGAGATCAGTCAAGGCAGCCATGAGCCGTTTTAATTCTTCCGCATCGCCGTTTTGGCTGGCAAGGCGGATTTGTTCCATAAGTTGTTCACGCGTATGCTTCACGCCCGCCTGGGCGATGCGTTCGCACACGTGTTCCCACTCTTGCGCAAGGTCGTCGCCTTCCGGCTTCTCCTCGCTTCTCGTCCTGGCCCAGAAGCTTTTTTCCGCTTCGTCCAAAAGAGGCACCACGTCCCCGTTTCTGGCCTGGGCAAGCTTCTTCCAAAGATCCTGGCCGAAGTCCGTCACGAACAGGCGTTCAAATCCGCGTTTCACCAGCTCCGGTATGTATTCCGGGTACTGGATGGGAAAGCGCAGAAAATAGCGGTCGTCCCGTTCGTCGCGTCCCACTGCCGGCTGACGCTGCTGCGTGGCGGCCGGAGTTGTGAAGCCGCCGGATCGCGGCTGTGCCTGCGTCCGCTGCGTCGGCTCCGCCGCGTTGCCAAGCCTGCCCTGTCCTCCGCCAAAGCGGCGCAGGTCGGACTCGGCAAGGCCAAGTCCCTGGGCCAGACGCGGTATGTAGAACGGCCGCAAGGAGTTATCGGCCAAATGCGCCAAAAACCCATTAGCCCAGCCGACAATTTCTCGCGGGGCATAGCCCTCACGCACCACGGAAAGACAATAGTCGAGTCCGTCTGGCGCGGCGTTGAGGCAGGCATCCAGGCCCTCGTTGCCTTTGCTTTGCAGCAGGCTGTCCACATCCTCGCCATCGGGCATAAGCACAACGCTGCACGAAACGCCGTATTGCAGGATCATTTCCGCGCTGCGCAATGCCGCCTTGCGGCCGGCCGTGTCTCCGTCAAAGATCAAAACCATGCGCGAGCAAAAACCAGCCACGCGCTTCACTTGGTCTTGCGTGAGCGCGGTGCCGAGGACTCCGCAGGCGTCCGTGTATCCAAACTGGTGCAGCGACAGCACATCCATGTACCCTTCCGTCAATATTGCCCGCTTGCTGCGGGTCATGGCCTGGCGGGCCTGGAAGAGGCCGTAGAGGTGTTCCCCCTTTTTATAGATGGGCGTGTCGCTGCTGTTTAAATACTTGGGTTCACCATCTGTAAGTATTCTTCCACCAAAGGCAATAACCTGACCTGATAAATTCTGAATTGGGAAAATGAGACGGCTGCGAAAGCGGTCGTAAATCTTCCCGCGGTCGTTCTTTGAAAGCAGTCCGGCAAGGGCGCCTTCTTCGGGCGTAAAGCCCCGCCCCTTCAGGAACGTGGCCAAGCCCTGCCAGTCGTCCGAGCTTGCGCCCAGGCCAAAGGCGGCAACGATCTCCGGTGTCATGCCGCGCTTGCGCAAATAGGCCCGCGAAACATCGCCCGTGGCCACGTTCAAGTTCCGGCTATAATACTCTTGCGCGGCCTCGTGCATCTCCAGGCAGCGACGCTTCAGCGTCTGCCGCTCGTCATACTCCGGGTCGGGCTTGAAGGCCGTCAGCTCTATGCCCGCCTCCGCGGCAAGCTGCGTGAGCGCGTCCTTGAATTCCAGACCGTTGACGCGCTGATAAAAATCAATGACATCGCCACCGGCCTGACACCCGAAGCAATAAAAAAAGCCTTCGGCCTCGTTGACGCTGAAGGACGGCGTCTTTTCCTGGTGGAACGGACACAGGCCCATTTGCCGCCCGCCGCCAGGACGCAACGACACGTAGCGCCGCACGACGTCCACGATGTTGAGCCGCTGCTTGAGCGTCTGGATGACCTGCTTGTCCATTCGCCCTCTCTCCCCAGTGAACCGGCGCTATTTCAGCGTCGCTTCGGTCATGCCGTCGCCGCCGCGGTCTTCGTTGGCCAAAGTGTACGAGGCGACGCCAGGTGCCGTGCGCAGAAACGCATGGATCTCCTTGCGCAGGGCGCCCGTGCCCCGGCCATGAATGATCTCAACGCCGGTGGCGCCGCGCAGAAGCGAGGCGTCCAAGAACTGCTCCAAGGCCGCGATGGCCTCATCGGCCCGCTGGCCGCGCAGGTCGATGCGCGGCGTAAAGCCCAGATCGGCGCTGACGCCGCCCGCGCCTTGCTGCCGTTCGGCCTTGCGCGGGCTCTTGCCGTCCTGGGTCAGCTCGGCAAAGGCCACCCACATGGCCACGCCGGAAAAATCGACCTTCACCTGGCGCTTGCGCTCGTCCTTTTCCAGAACGACGCCAGCCTTGTTCCAGGCCTTGTAGCTCACGCGCTGGCCCGGAGCGAGATCAGCCCATTCGAGCATCGGCGCGCTCTGCTCCGCTTCCTCCCGCGCCGTGGGCTCAAGACGTTCGCGCACCTCGGCGAGCTTCTTCAGCGCCTGCTTGCGGCCGATGCGCTCGGTCTTCCACTCGCGCAACACGCTCTGCGCCTGTTCGCGCACCTCGGCAAGCACTTTGACGCGCTCCTTCTCATAGCGCGCCTCAAGACTGTCGCGCTTCTTGCGCAGGGCTGCGCGCTCGTCGGCAAGGGCGTCGTTTTCCTGCTCGCGCCGCACGGCCAGGGTGTTCAAGCGGTCCAGCACGGCGCTCGTGTCCGAGCCGTCGAGGAGCAGATACTGCTCGGCGCGGGAAAGAATGGCGCGCGGCAGGCCGTGCTCCCGGGCCACATCCAGGGCGATGCTGGCCCCGACCTGGTCGTAGGCCAGGCGGTACAGCGGCTTCTTGGTCTTGGGATCGAACAGCACGCTGGCGGCGCGCACGCGCTCCGTGGCCAGGGCGTAGGCCTTGAGGGCCGGAAAGTGCGTTGCCGCAAAGCTGGCCGCGCCACGGTCGAGCAAGCCGTCGATGACGGCCTGGGCCAAGGCCGCGCCCTGGGTGGGATCCGTGCCGGCGCCGAACTCGTCGAGCAGGAAAAGCGTCTTGTCGTCCACGCGGTCCCACACGCGGGCAATGTACTGGATCTGCGCCGTGAAGGTGCTGACGTGCTCCTCAAGGCTCTGCTCGTCGCCCAGGACAACGAAGATGTTGGTCCACAGCGGCAAGGACGAGCCCTCGGCCACGGGCACCGGCAAACCGGAAAAGGCCATGAGCGCGATGAGGCCCATGGTCTTGAGGCACACGGTTTTGCCGCCCGCGTTGCCGCCGCTGACGATGAGCGCCAGCTGGCCTTCCTGCAGCTTGATGTCCAGCGGCTGGGTATCCGGGTTGTGCAGGGCGAGGAGCGGATGCCGCGCCTTTATGAGCCGCGCGGGCAAGTCCGCGCCGATGTCCAGCGCGCGGGCGTTTGTCGCATCCGCCAGCCTGGCCTTGGCCATGAGCAGGTCCAGCTGGACCAGGCTGTCGTAGCTGGCCACAACGCCGGGGCGCTCCTGGCGGATGAGCCCGGTCAGATACTCCAGAACCTTGCGTTCTTCGGCCCGCTCCTCGCGCTTGAGCTCCTGCAGGGAGTTGTTGATCTCCACCAAAAACATAGGCTCAAAGTAGCAGGTCTCGCCGGTTTGCGAGTAGTCGTGGATGATGCCGGGAAAGCGGTTCTTAAAGTTGACCTTGAGGGGCAGCACATAGCGGTCGGAAGAAATAGTGATGTACTCATCTTGCAGATATTGCGAGATGTTTTCCGCAAGAACGAAGTCCTTGACGCGCTTGGTGCACTTCTGGTGGATGCCGCGGATCTCCTGACGGACGGAGAAAAGTCCGGGCGAGCTTTCGTCTTTGAGCCGGCCGTCCTGGTCCAGGCAGCGCTTGAGGCCGGACCATGTGGCCTGCGGCCAGGGAGCGCCGGCTACGGCGTCGAAAAGCTCATCCCAGCCGCGCTCCTGAAAGGGCTCCAGCAAGTCGCGGGCGTGGCGCGCCTGCTCCAGCGTCAGCGAGAGCGCATACAGCGCATCCTGCTCAAGCACGCGGTGCGAAACGTCAAGCTCCGGGAAAAAGCTGGCGAAATCTGGAAATGCGGCAAGGCGGAAGCCGGACTCGCGGATCCAGCGCAAGGCTTGATCAAGCAGCGTCAACTGGCTGCGCACGGCCTCAGCGGTCTGGTAAGGCGTCAAGGCGAGACAGGCCGCGGCTCCGGGTTCGGAAACGGCAAAGCCCGACAGTTCCCGCAGGACCTTCGGGAACTCCAGCAAGTGCAGGGTTCTAGGTTCCATGCGGGCCGTCCGGTTACGAGGAAAGTTTGGCGCGAACGGCCTCGCTGGCCTTCTTGCCGTCGTAGCGTCCCTTGTAGGCTTGGGTCAAAGCCTGCATGACCATGCCCATGTCCTTCGGCCCCTGGGCGCCCGTCTCGGCGACAAAGCGGTCAATGGCTTCGGCAAGTTCGGCATCGGTGAGCGAGGTGGGCATGTAGTCCTGCAGTACAACAAGCTCAGCGGCTTCAACGCTGGCAAGCTCGGCGCGGCCATGCTTTTCGTACTGGTCGATGGATTCGCGGCGCTGCTTGATCTGGCGGGCGATGATCTCCAAAAGATCATCATCGGTGAGAGGCCGCATGGTCTCCACCGCACGGTTTTTGGCGGCTGTCTTGAGATGCCTCAAGACAGCCAGCCGAACCGTATCTTTGGCCTTGTAGGCCACTATGTAGTCGGACTCGATGCGTCCTTGGATGGTCATCCGTCGATCCTGGACTTGCGCATCTTTTTGACGAGGCGCTTTTTGGCGGCCGCCTTTTTCTTCTTTTCCTGAACGCTGGGCTTTTCGTAGTGCTGACGCTTCTTCAGCTCGGAGAGGACGCCGGCCTTTTCGACCTGCTTCTTGAAACGACGCAGGGCGATTTCGAAGTTGTCGCTGTCATCCAACAAAATACCGGGCAAATGAATCACCTCCCCAAATGGTGCTGATCAAAAACGCAGACGAATTCCCTACCCCAACGCCCTCACGATTGCAAGGGAATTAGGAGAGAACAAACCGGACCCTCCCGACTTGCGCCGGAAGGGTCCGTATTCGCACTATCGAAGCCGCTTTTCAGACTGGTCTAGTGAGACTGGTGGCCTTCGCCGCAACTGTCGAACCAGCTCTTCAGGATGCAGTAGCCCATCCCGGCGCAGATAACGAACAGCACGATGTACAACACACCAAAAAACACCGCATGGTCAGCCTGAAACCAGGGAAGATCCTGGGGCAATGGGCTGTGAACAGTTTCACCGCGAAGCATAGGAGGCCTCCAGATTTACTTTACGGCGTCCTTCAACAGCTTGCCGGGGCGGAACTTGACAACCTTGGTGGCCGGAATCTTGATCTCTTTGCCGGTGCGGGGATTGCGGCCGACACGAGCCTTGCGCTTCTCCACCTGGAAGGTGCCGAAACCGGTAAGGGTCAGCTTGCCTTCTTTCACCAGGACGTCCTCAACAGCACCGATGAAAGCATTCAGGGCGCGTTCAGCATTGGCCTTAGTAAGGTTGGCCTTTTCAGCAATTTTGACAACCAGCTCAGCCTTCGTCATGTGTCCTTCCTCCTCATTGGTGGGTCACTGTTTGCGGCCCGAATTATCCGAATCTGCCGTGAAATTCATGGTGGTCTTGTCCGTTATGGCAGACGGAGTAACCCGGGCGCTCCTTCCTCATTTCCTCATTTGCCGCCAGGAGGTGCCAAACCCAGCACCCGCCTCGATATGCGACTGAACCTGGATAAACACCAAAGCAAAAGGCAAGTCAAGCAAGAAAATCAAGCGGCAATACTTTTGATAAAGCGCGAAACCGTTCTGGTTCAAGCGTCTCCGGGCGTTGCATCGGGTTTATATCGAGGGAGCGAAGCAGGGCTTCGTAGTTTGAAAAATCTTTTAATTTCAGTATCGTACCGAGTTGCTTGCGCCGCATCTGAAAGCAGAGGCGCAGTGTGGCCGATAAGCGTTGCGCCTCTTGAGCGGAGGGCCTGTCGGGATGCGAAAAAAAACGCAACACGGCTGAGGTGACCTTTGGCTGGGGCCGGAAGACCTGCGGCGGAACCTTGAACAGCATCTCGGCACGGGCATGGCTTTGCACAAAAACCGAAAGCGCGCCGTAGTCGCGCCCGCCGCTGTGGGCCACCAGGCGCTGCCCCGCTTCGAGCTGAACCATGAACACGGCGCGCTCAAAATGCGCCAAGCTGACAATATCCCAAATGAGGGGCGAAGCGATGTTATAAGGAAGGTTGCCGACGATCTTCCACTTGTCCGCCTCGGCAAGACCGGACCACGCGTACTCCAGGGCGTCGCCGCGCACCACTTCGATTTGCGGGTGCTTCAATTCCAGCGCCCCGGCAAGGGCGTCGTCCATCTCAAGCACAATATAACGGCCGGGCTTGCGCAGCACCACCTGCTCGGACAAGGCCCCGCGCCCGGGACCGATCTCCAGCACGTTGTCGCCCGGGGCGATATCGAGAGCATCGACGATTTTCCTCGCGATATTCTGGTCGCACAGGAAATTCTGCCCCAGGCTTCGCTTGGCCGGAGCAAATGCGCCGGGAACATGTTCAGAATTCTTCATAAGCTTGACCTACCAACAGCTGGGCCGGTTGACAACCGCTTTAATCAATCGGTAAAACCCTGCATCCTCATATTAAGGAGCATCTGTAATGGATCTGAGAGACTACATCCGCGACGTGCTGGATTTCAAACCCGGCATCACCTTTTTCGACATCACCCCCCTGCTGGCCAATCCGGCGGCCTTCCGCTACGCCATCGACGCCCTGGCCGAGCGCTACAAGGACGCCGGCGCGAACAAGATCGTCGCCGCCGAAGCCCGCGGATTCCTGTTCGGCGCTCCGCTGGCATACAAGCTCAATGTCGGATTCATTCCCGTGCGCAAGCCCGGCAAGCTGCCCTACAAGACCAAGTCCGTCACCTATGACCTGGAATACGGCACCGACAGCCTGCAGATGCATGTCGATGCGGTGAAGCCCGGTGACCGCGTGCTGATCATCGACGACCTGCTGGCCACCGGCGGCACCACCAACGGCATGATCAAGCTGGTGCAGGGCTCCGGCGCCGAGGTCGCGGGCATCGGCTTCCTCATCGAGCTGGGCTTTCTGGACGGCCCGAGCAAGCTCGAAGGCATTCCCCACGAATATCTGCTCAAGCTGTAAGGACGAACGTACATGGCGACCATCGGCATCATCGGCGGCAGCGGGCTCGACAACCCGGACATCCTCAAGAATCCCAAAGATCAGCGCGTTGCCACCGCGTACGGCGAATTGCCTTCGCCCGTGCGCGTGGGGTCAATAGGCGAACACACCATCTGCCTCGTTGCCCGGCATGGGCGCGAGCACACGGTTCCGCCCTCCCAGGTCAATTTCAGGGCCATCATCGACACCCTGAAGCAGCTCGGCTGCACATCGATATTGAGCACAACGGCCGTGGGCTCCCTGCGTGAGGAGATCGGCCGTGGCGACCTCGTGGTGCTCGACCAGTTCATCGACTTCACAAGGCACCGCGCCGTGACCTTCCACGAGACGTTTGAACCGCACCAGCCCATCCACTGCCCAATGGCCGAACCGTTCGACGCCTCGCTGCGCGCCCTGCTCAACGCCACCTGCGAAGAACTCGGCATCCGCCACCACACGCGCGGCACGGTCATCACCATCGAAGGTCCGCGCTTCAGCACGCGGGCCGAATCGAACATGTTCCGGCTCTTCGGAGCCGACGTCATCAATATGAGCGTCGCCCCTGAATGCATCCTAGCCAACGAGGCCGGAATCCCGTATGCCTCTGTGGCGATGAGCACCGACTACGATTGTTGGAAGACCGACGAGGCGCCCGTGACCTGGGACGACATCCTGGCCATTTTCCGCCAAAACGCCCAGAAGGTCACCGACGTGCTCATCAAGGCCATTGGCAAGGTGGCATAGAGAATCACGCCGGAAAGGGCTTTCTGGCGCTTGACAATCCGTGCCTTCCGTGAATAAAGAACCGCTCTCTATTTTTTGATGACAATCTGGCAGCCCGCGCTCGCCGGACAAGGAGGAACATTCCCATGGCTGAAGAAAAGAAGAAGGCCAGCGCCCTCGACGGCGCTGTCATGACCGCTGAAGGCCTGTCCTTCAAAGGCTTCATCATGTCCCCCGTGGTGGAGAATTGCGCCGGCTGCGAGCGCGTCACCCCCTTTGAGGACAAAACCTACTGCCCGACCTATGCCGATCCCTCCAAGAAGTGGACGCGCGGCATTTGCAACTTTGCCACCCACGTGAAAGCCACGGTGGACAAGGAAGGCAAGACCAAGGTCAACCCGCTGAAGGCGTCCAAGCGCGCCGCCAGGGGTCGCTAGCCCATTTGAGACGACGAGGCGGGGGCAACCCCGCCTTTTCTTTTTCAACCCGCGGCACATGCCGCAACCGGCACCACGGAGCCTCCCATGCTCGCCGCAATAAATCGGCACCTCGAGTCCTCGGCCCAGACCATCATCGACCTGCAACGCGTGCTTGTGGCCATTCCGGCCCTTGGCCCCCTGAACGGCGGCCCCGGGGAAACGGAGAAGACGGCGTACCTCAAGTCCTACCTGACGGATCTTGGATTCGCCGAGGTGCGCGAGCTCCGCGCGCCGGACCCCGCCGTGCCCTGCGGCTACCGGCCCAGCCTGGCTGCGGTCATTCCCGGCCGCAACACGGCCAAGACCTTCTGGGTCATCTCGCACACGGACATCGTGCCTCCGGGAGACCGGGCCTTGTGGGACTCGGATCCGTACACGCTCAAGGTCGAGGGCGACATCCTCATCGGGCGCGGCGTGGAGGACAACCACCAGGGCGTGGTCTGCTCGCTCATCGTGGCCAAGGCGCTGCTGGAGCTGAACATCACCCCGGACATGAACTACGGCGTGCTCCTTGTGGCCGATGAAGAAACCGGCAGCAAGTACGGCCTGGACTATGTGGTACAGAAGCACCCGGAGCTCTTCGGACCGGACGACCTTTTCCTGGTGCCGGACTTCGGCGAGCCCACCTCCACCATGATCGAGATTGCCGAGAAGAGCATGCTCTGGCTCAAGGTCATCGTGGAAGGCAAGCAGTGCCACGCCTCCACGCCCAAGGCCGGCAAGAATTCCCTTGTCGCGGCCGCCAAGCTCATCACCAGAATTCCCGAACTGCACCAGCGCTTCGACCGCCAGGACCCGCTTTTCGATCCGCCCTACTCCACCTTCGAGCCGACCAAGAAGGAAGCCAATGTGGAGAACATCAACACCATTCCCGGCCGCGACGTGTTCTACGTGGATTGCCGCGTCATGCCCGGCTATGACCTGGAAGACGTTGTTGCGGCCATCAAGGAATACGGCGACGACGTGGAGCGCGAATTCGGCGTCGCCATCCGCTACGAGTACGTGCAGAGCGAACAGGCCGCCGACCCCACGCCCGCGGACAGCGAGATCGTGACCCGGCTCGTGTCCCGCGTGCGCCAGGTGTTCGGCAACGAGCCCAAGCTGCAGGGCATCGGCGGCGGCACTGTGGCCGCATACCTGCGCCGCGCCGGGCACAAGGCCGCGGTGTGGGCCACGCTCATGCACAACGCGCATCAGCCCAACGAGCGCTCGTCCATCTCGTGCAGCATCAAGGACGCCAAGGTCATGGCGGCCATGCTTTTCGACGAGTAGGGGCCCTGCCCATGGACATTCCCCGAGCCCTGCCCGAGGTTTTCGACCTCATCGTGGTGGGCGCTGGCCACGCCGGGTGCGAGGCGGCAAGCGCGAGTGCGCGGCTGGGCCTTGCAACCCTGCTCCTCACCAGCAACCTCGACCGCATCGGGCATCTCTCGTGCAATCCGGCCATCGGCGGCTTGGCCAAAGGCCACATGGTGCGCGAGATCGACGCCCTGGGCGGTCGCATGGGCCTCTGGGCCGACGCTGCGGGCATTCAGTTCCGGCAGCTGAACCAGAGCAAAGGCCCGGCAGTGCGCTCCACCCGCGCACAGATCGACCGCGCGGAATACCTGCGCGTGGTCCAGGCCGATCTCTTCGCCCAGCCGAACCTCTGGATCATCCAAGACATGGCCACCGAGGTGCTTGCGCACAAGGGCCGGGCCAGCGGCGTGCACACGCGCATGGGCCAGGAGTTCCGGTCCCGCGCGGTGCTGCTGACCACCGGCACCTTCCTGTCCGGCCTCATCCACATCGGCCTGGCGCATTTTTCCGGCGGAAGGTTGGGCGATGCCCCGGCCACCGGGCTTTCCGACTCCCTGCGCGGCCACGGGTTCGAGCTTGGCCGGCTGAAAACCGGCACGCCGCCCCGGTTGCTCAAAAGCAGCGTCGACTTTGCGGCCATGACGCCCCAGCATGGCGACAATCCGCCCACGCCCTTCAGCTTTCTCAGCGACCGCGTGCCCCTGCCCCAGGTTCCCTGCCATTTGACCTATACGAATGCGGCCACCCACGCGGCCATCCGCACCGGGTTCGAGCGCTCGCCGCTGTTCTCCGGCGTCATCCAGGGCACCGGCGCGCGCTACTGCCCCTCGGTCGAGGACAAAGTCGCGCGCTTTCCGGACAAGGAACGGCATCAGATCTTCATCGAGCCCGAGGGGCTGCACAGTCCGGAGGTCTATCCCAACGGCATTTCCACAAGCCTGCCGCTGGACATCCAGAAGCTGCTGCTCACGACCATTCCCGGCCTGGAGCGCGCCGTCATCGCCCGGCCCGGCTATGCCATCGAATATGATTTTTCGCCGCCGACGCAGCTTCTGCCCACCCTGGAGTCGAAACCCTTGCCAGGACTCTACATGGCCGGGCAGATCAACGGCACCAGCGGCTACGAGGAAGCGGCCGCGCAGGGGCTTTGGGCCGCGCTGAACGCGTATTGCGCCCTTGCCGGCCTGCCGCCTTTTCTGCTGCGGCGCGACCAGGCCTACATGGCCGTGCTTGTGGACGACCTGGTGACCATGGGCACCCAGGAGCCCTACCGCATGTTCACCTCGCGCGCGGAATACCGGCTCTTGCTGCGCGAGGGCAACGCCGATGCGCGCCTCACGCCCATCGGCCGGGAATTGGGCCTTGTGGACGAAGCGCGGCAGGCGCGGTTTGCGGCCAAGGCGCGGCGCATCGCCATGCTGCTCGAAGCCTTCGAGGCCGTGCATGTGCGGCCCGATGCGCCCACCAGGGAGTTGCTGGCGCAAATCGGCGCGGCCATCCCGGGCAAGGCCGTGAGCCTTTCCGCCCTGCTGCGCCAGCACCAGCTGTCCATCGAGGCCTTGGAGCCCTTTCTGCCCGCCATTGCGCAGGAATCGCCGGAAGTGCTGCGCGAGGTGGAGACGCAGATCCGCTACGAGAGCTATCTGACCCGTGAAGCCGACCGGGTGTCACGCAGTCGTGACATGGAGGACACGGCCTTGCCGCAGGACATGGCGTATGGTCTTGTGTCCGGCCTGACGACAGAGGCGGTTGAAAAGCTCACGCGCATACGTCCCGCGACCCTGGGCCAGGCTGGACGCATTTCCGGCATCACTCCCGCCGCGGTGTGCTGCCTGGAGATCGCCCTGCGCAAGCGCGGGCGCAAGGAACAAGATGTCTCGTCCAGCGGGGATTATTGACATTACCGCTCCGGACCACTAATTTCAAACATTGCGCAGTCTCAATATCAGCGCAGAACCTGCAAAAACGGTCTTCGAGGACCGCACAGACGAGGAGCCCAGTCTTGGACGAAGGGTCAAACGGCACAATACTTTCGGCCATCCGCAGCCTGTTCCGCAGAAGCGATTCACCCCTTGACGAAATGTTCAAGGATGCGGTGGCCGAAGGCGAGATAAAAAGCGACGACGTGCGCATTCTGCAAAACGTCATCGAGCTGGAAGAACGGCGCGTCAGCGAGATCATGATCCCCAGGCCGGATATTTTCTGCGCGGAGCAGGACAGCACCCTGGCCGAGGTCGCCGCGCTCATCATCGAGCACGGGCACTCGCGCATCCCCATCTATCGCGACAACCGCGACCACATGGTGGGTGTGGTGCACGCCAAGGATGTGCTCGGCCCCTTGCTGCTGCCGCTGGGGGAACAGCCGCCCGTCACCAGCATCATGCGCCCTGTGCATTTCGTGCCGGAAACGACGAATCTGAAGAGCCTGCTGCACGACATGCAGTCGCGCAAGATCCATCTTGTCATCGCCCTGGACGAGTACGGCGGCACCGCGGGCATGCTCACCATGGAGGACATTCTGGAGCAGATCGTCGGCGAAATCGGCGACGAATACGACGCGCTGCGCCCGGAGGACGTTCAGGAAATGCCCGATGGCAGCCAGATCGTGTCCGGCCGCGTCTCCCTCGACGAGATCAATGAGCGCTTCGGCCTGGACCTCGCCTCCGACCTTGTGGAAAGCATCGGCGGGCACTTGAGCGAAATCGCCGGGCATATCCCTGAAAAGGGCGAGAGCTTCGACCTGGGCGGCTGGCGCTTCCAGGTGCACGAGGCCGACGCGAAACATATTGAAAGCCTGCGCGTGCTGCGCGCGGAATAGGACAGCTCCGTGCTGAACCCCCTGCTTTGGGCCATCGTCGCCGCCTTGGGAGCGCTTTTGGGCTATGCCAGCCCCTGGGTGCAATTTCCCGCCGCGGCCTTGCTGCTGCCGCTTGGCATCGTTCTGCTGGGGCTCGCAGCCCCTTCGGCCAAGCTGGCCTTCAAATACGCGTGGCAGGCGGGATCACTGGCGTCGCTGGCAACCTTATACTGGGTGTTCTGGCCCATTGAGCACTTCGGCGACATCCACTGGGCCCTGGCCCTGCCGGTGCCGGTGCTGCTGTCCATGGCCATGGGCTGCTATTATGGCTTGTTCGGCATCGCGGCCCACCTTTCCAACCGGCTCCATCCCCTCCTGGCCACGCTCTTCATCGGCATCGCCTGGACGACCATGGAGCTGGCCCAGGCCTCGCTGCTCTCGGGCTTTTCCTGGCTCACGCTATCCTCGGCCTTCGTGGCCTGGCCCATTGTGGTGCAGGCGGCGGCCTATGTGGGCGCTTACGGCCTGTCGGGCCTCATCGTGCTGAGCATCGCCGGCGTGGTTTTGAGCGGGCGGAACAAGGCCTGCCTTCTTCTTTCGCTGCTGGCGGCGGCCAGCGTGCTCGGCATCGGCTGGCAACGCTTGGCAAATTATGCGGAAACCTCCCCCGCCCACAGCATTGCCGTGGTGCAGGGCAACATCGACCAAAGCATCAAGTGGGACCCGGAGTATCAGCAGGCCACGGTGCAAAAATACCTGCGCCTGAGCAAACAGATTGCGGACTCGTCCGAGCCGGAGCTCATTGTCTGGCCTGAAACCGCCATGCCGTTCTATTTTCAGGACAACTCGCCCCTGCGCACCCCGGTGATCGACTTTGTGCGCAAGGGCAAGGCCGCACTGGTGCTGGGCTCTCCCGCCTATCAGCAAGTCGACGGCCCTGGCTCCTTCATCCTGTTCAACCGGGCTTTTCTGCTTGATAACCGCAACCAGGCGCCCTCCTGGTACGACAAGGAGCATCTCGTTCCCTTTGGCGAATACACGCCGCTGGCGAGCGTCCTCCCCATACAAAAGCTGGTTTCCGGCGTGGGCGACTTTGTGCCGGGCAAGAATGAGCGCGCGCTCAAATCCGGCGATCTTTCCCTGGGCGTGCTGGTCTGTTACGAGGCCATATTCGCCGGGCTCGCACAGGACCGCGTGAGCCAGGGCGCGAACCTGCTCATCAACATCAGCAACGACGCCTGGTTCGGAAACACGAGCGCCCCGCATCAGCACTTGCAATTGACCGCGCTTCGGGCCATTGAACAGGGCCGTTACATCGTGCGCAGCACCAATACCGGCATATCGGCCTTCATCGATCCCCTTGGGCGCATCAAGATCGCCGGTCCGCAATTTCAGGAGCTGGCAGCCGCGGGCATGGTGCATGCCCACTCGGAGTTCACGGTTTTCCACCAGTTCTACAATTACCTGCTCATAGGTCTTGCCGGACTGCTGGCGCTCTTCACGTTCCTGCTCATCATCGGTGGACGCGACTCCACCTCAAACCTCGGCCAGATTTAGTCTGGCGGTACAGATACAAACATGCTGCAATTCGCTGATCTTAAAACGCAGGGCCAGTCCTTGCTCGAACAGTTCCAAACCCTTTGGGGGCGGCTTTGACTCGGCCGAGTCACAGGAGCGCCTGAAGGAGATTGAAGCCCAGCTGTCCAAACCCGGCGCCTGGGACAAGCCCGAGGAATTGACGCCTGTCTTGCGCGAGAAAAGCGCCCTGGAATTCCGCTTGGGCATGTACGACGCCCTTTCGCAAGCCAAGAGCAACGTGGACGAATGGCTGGAGCTCGCGCAGGAGGACCAAGGCCAGGATGCCTTCGAGGCCCTGGCGGAGAACCTGACCGAGCTGCAGAAGCGACTTGACGAGACCGAGCTAGCCACCCTGCTGAGCGGCCCCGACGACAACAGCCCGGCCATTCTGGAGATCCACCCCGGCGCCGGCGGCGTTGACGCCCAGGACTGGGCGGAGATGCTTTTGCGCATGTACCTGCGCTGGGCAGAGTCGCGCGGCTTCCAGGTCGCGGAGCTGGACCGCCTGTACGGCGACGAAGCGGGCATCAAGAGCGTCACCCTGCAGATAACCGGCCCTTACGCCTACGGGCTGCTCAAGGGCGAGGCGGGCATCCACCGGCTCATCCGCATTTCCCCCTTCGACGCCTCCGGCCGCAGGCACACCGCCTTTGCCTCGGTGGACGTGTACCCGGACATCGACACGAACATCGAGATTGACGTGAAGGACGAGGATCTGCGCATCGATGTGTTCCGCGCCAGCGGTCCCGGCGGCCAGCACGTGAACCGCACCAACTCCGCTGTGCGCATAACCCACTTGCCCACGAACATCGTTGTGCAGTGCCAAAACGAAAAGTCGCAGTTGAAGAACAAGATCTTCGCCATGAAGGTTCTTAAAGCCCGACTTTATGAACGCGAACTCAAGGAACTGGAAGCAACTAAAAAAGCTGACTATTCCACAAAGGACGCCATCGCCTTCGGCAGCCAGATCCGCACCTATACCCTGCAACCCTACCGGCTGGTGAAGGACCATCGCAGCAGCTTCGAGGACAGCGGCGTAGACGCCGTGCTCGACGGCCGCTTGGACGAATTCCTGCGCGCCACCCTGCTGCATGTTCACGGCGAAAGGAAATCCGGCAATGGCTGAGAACACCCTGCGGAGGCGGTTGGCCGATATTGAGGCCGCATGCCAGTCTGCCAACGCTGCGGCAGAAAACGACGGCGGCTCCTACTGCCTCATCCGGGTCTTCAAGGGCCTGGACGCAGAATCCTGGCGCACCATCCGCTCCGAACTCGACTTGAACAAATGGCGCGCGGCCTCTGTCTCCGCACTGGCCCAAGACATGGGCGACATCGTGCGCGAGGCGGCGGACGCCCTGCTCCACCATTTTCTCGTGTGCGAGATGGAGCGCGCCCGGCTCTGCCAGCAGCCCCTTGCCTTGGCGCTCATAGAACCGGAGGACGGCGACGCCCTGGACACGGTCTTCGACCTCACGCGGGCGCAGCTGCGCCGCTTCGACCACGTCACACGGCTCAATGCCGGACCCGTGGCCGTTGTGCTCTCGGGCACGCCGCTGGCCGCTGCGGAACGCCTGCTCGGCGCCATGCTGCGGCGCATCCGGCAAGTCAGCGATCCGGGCCTGGTGTGTTCGGCCGGGCTTGTGGGCTATGGCGGTCTGGTCGAGCTCAACACCAACGCCCTTGTCGAGCGCGCTGAAGAAGCCCTGGCCGAGGCCCG
The DNA here is from genome assembly GCF_054657715.1 of Humidesulfovibrio idahonensis. NCBI lineage: Bacteria > Pseudomonadati > Thermodesulfobacteriota > Desulfovibrionia > Desulfovibrionales > Desulfovibrionaceae > Humidesulfovibrio > Humidesulfovibrio idahonensis. The sequence goes on from NZ_BAAHYE010000002.1 coordinate 1,177,682, forward strand.
GCGCATGGGCGGCAACAGGCTGGAAGTCGCCCCCTGCGTTGATGCCGTTCTGGCCTCGCGCGAGACCCTTGTGCGCGCAAGCGAAAAGCATTTCCTCTTCACCGGCAAGAAATTGCCAGAGTAACAGGGACATATATGAACGCCATCAACCCCGGCAAGACCGTCAGCCTCTGCATCATGAGCGGCAAGGGCGGCGTGGGCAAAACCAATCTTTCGCTGAACCTTGGCTTCGCCCTGCGCGACATGGGGCACAAGCTTCTGCTCATGGACTGCGACCTGGGACTGGCCAACCTCGATGTGCTGCTTGGCCTTGCGCCGGAAAAGAACATGCAGGACATGCTCGCGGGCACGGCGCATGCGTCAGAGGTCGTGCAGACCGTTGAGCCGGGACTGGACATCCTCCCCGCGGCCAGCGGCGTGCCCGAGATGGTCGAGATGGACCAGAACCAGCAGGGCGCGCTTTTCGACAAGCTGAACGACCTTGTGTCGGGCTACGAATTTCTCGTGCTGGATCTGGGCGCGGGCATCAGCGGCACGGTGCTTTCCCTGGCGCGCATGGCGCAAATGCGCGTGGTGCTGGTGACCCCTGAGCCGACCTCCCTCACCGATGGCTACGCCATCATCAAGGTGCTCAACGCCCGCTTCGGCGTGCGCGACTTTCTCATCGTGGTGAACCAGGCCACAGCAAAAGAGGCCAAGGAAACCTTTGAACGCCTGAATATGGCGTGCAGAAATTTTCTCGGCTTCGAGCTTGTGAACCTGGGGCATGTGCGCCTGGACCGCACCATGACGCAGGCGGTCATCAACCAGACGCCCCTGGCCCGACATGCCCCGCAATGCCCGGCCATCAAGGACATTGCCGTGCTGGCGAACCGCGTTGCCCGCTACCGCGAGGAGAATCTTGAGGCCATTTCCGGGCGCATGGCGCTGAAGCAAATTCTTTCTTCCCCAACCTAACGAAACCCTTGACGGAATAGCTGCTTTTTCGGCATAGGTTGATTAGATGCTGCCAAGTACCCCCCATCTGTACGGCGGCGTGATGACACGAACTGCCCAACTTAACGGAGCGGTCAATGAACAAGAGTGAACTTATCAAAGCGCTGGCGGATGACAAGAAGCTGCATATCGACGACGCCACCAAAGTCGTCAGTGCCTTTTTCGATTCCATCAAAGACGCCCTGGTCGCCGGCGACAGGGTCGAGATTCGCGGCTTCGGAAGCTTCAAGGTGAAGGACTACGAAGGTTACACCGGCCGCAACCCCAAGACGGGTACCGTGGTCGAAGTGCACCCCAAGCGCCTTCCCTTCTTCCGCCCTGGCAAAGAACTCAAGGAATTCATCAACGATTAAATGGTCCGCATCCTTCTCCTGATCCTGACATTGACTCTGGGGCTTGCCACGCAAGCCATAGCGGGTGGGCCTCGGCTCACCCTGCTTTTTTGCGCCAATACCGAAGGCGAAGTCCGCCCCTGCCCTTCCTGAGGCGGGAAACTGGTCGGAGGACTGGCCCGGCGGGTCAGCGCGCAAAAAGCCCTCAAGCATGAGGCAACCAGAGAAGCGCCGGCCTACTTTTTGGCCGGGGGCTACGAGTTTACCCGCGATCTGCCCGCCAAACCGCCTTCGAAAAAGCGCCTGGAGTTCATGGCCAAGGCTTTTGACCAGCTGCGCCACGACCTGGTCTTCGTCACCCCGGCGGAACGAGCCTCCCTGGCCAAGGCCGGTGTTCAGACGCGGGCATACTGGAAAGGCGGCGAAAAGCTCGAGCAGCACATTCTGCACAGCGAAGGCGGCCCAAGGATCGGCGTGATTCTTTTGCCTCCTGTGGCCTACAGCGCTCCTGCCGTGCCGGAGAATCTCATCCACCAAATGGAGAATGCCGTGCGCAAGCTGCGCGGCTCGGTCAAGCTCGTGGTGGTCATGAGCCCCTGGGGCTACAACAAGGAGTCCGAGCTGCTCACCCGGGCCGACAAAGGCGCCCTGCCTGATGTTCTTCTCGGTTCTGGACCGGGCATGGGGCTTGTGGGCACCCTGGCGGCCGAGGGGAAAACCGCGTGGATCCGCTCGTTTTCAGAGGGCAAGTCCGTCCTCCGTGTAGAGGTTCTGGCTTGGCCGGAGCACAGTTCCACTTTTAAATGGACGGAAGAGAAAAATATTCGTATGAGCCTCTTCGGGCTCACTGATCAGTATCAGGAAGACCCGCAGATGCTGACGCTCATGCAGCACATGGGCACCGATTAGAAGGAGGATTGAATGAGCTTTCGCGGCGCGTTTACCGCACTGGTGACGCCGTTCAAGAACGGCGCCGTGGACGAGGAGGCATACAGAGCCTTCATCGAATGGCAGATTGAACAAGGCATCGACGGCGTTGTGCCCTGCGGCACCACCGGCGAAGCGGCCACCCTCTCCCACACGGAGCAGGGCCAGGTCATCAAAATCTGCGTGGACCAGGTCAAAGGCCGTGTGCCTGTCATCGCCGGGGCCGGGTCCAACAACACCCGCGAGGCCATCGAGCTGGTGGCCATGGCCAAAGAGGCCGGGGCCGACGCCGCCCTGCTCATCACTCCGTATTACAACAAACCGACGCCAGACGGCCTTGTGGCGCATTTCAAAGCCATCGCCGCCGAGGCTTCCATGCCGTACGTGGTGTACAATGTTCCGGGCCGCACCGGTCTCAATCTGCTGCCCAAGACCCTGGCGCGCATCGCCAAGGCCGTGCCCGAGGTCATCGGCTGCAAGGAAGCCACTGGCGACCTGAAGCAGGGCACGGAAGTCATCGAGGCGCTGGGTAAGGACTTCATGGTTCTCTCCGGCGACGATTACACCGTGCTGCCGCTGCTTTCCGTCGGCGGCTCGGGCGTCATCTCGGTCACCTCGAACATCGTGCCCGCCAAGATGTCCGGCATGTGCCAGGCGTTCTTCAAGGGTGACACGGCCCGCGCCCAGGCGCTGAACCTGGAGCTCATGCCCCTGAACAGGGCCATGTTCCTGGAGACCAACCCCATTCCGGTGAAGACCGCCCTGCACCTGATGGGCAAGATGCCCCTGGAGTTCCGCCTGCCTCTGGTTCCCCTGGAAGCAGCCCATGCGGAACAGTTGCAGCAGGCCTTGAAAGCCGCCGCAGTCATCTAAAGCTCTTCTAGCAAGAATCAAGAACGCCCTGGCCGCAAGACCGGGGCGTTTTTTTATTGGTTTGCGGGGGGCAGCGTGATGGCGGCAATGAGACGACGCGCAAGGGGAAGCATGGCGAGCATCACCGGGTAGGCCACGGCCCAGGAGATCAGCCACGAGAGGGGCCATGTGTCCCAAAACGCCGCCACCGGCACGGCCCGCACAGTGGCGATGGCCGAAACAAGGCAGGTCATGCAGCCGGAGACCACAAGGGGCACGGCGGCGCAGGTGCATTTGGCCGGCAGGAAGCGCATATCCGCATTCCTATTGCCCGCGTGCGCACAGTGTCAACACCCCTTGGGCCGCAAGCGCAAAAAAAGGCGGGCTCTCGAAGGAACCCGCCTGAATGAACGAAGCGATGGTCTGGATTAGGCGAAAGCCTTTTCCATGGGAGGCACGACCTGCTTCTTGCGGCTCATGCAGCCGTCAACCCACATGGAGCCCAGCGCGCCGCCGACCTTGCCGCCGAAGGCCTTCTCGACCATGGAGGCGTCGTCGGAGACCACGAGGATCTCGGAGCCTTCCTTCATGATGTCGGTGAGGAGCAGAAGGACGGTGTGACGGCCGTCGGACTTCAGCTTCTTGCACTCTTCAACCAGAGCGGGCTTGATCTTGTCGAGCAGGGTGAGGTCCAGAACCTCGACCTGGCCGATGCCGACCTTCTTGCCGCCCATGTTGAAGTCCTTGTAGTCGCGATTCATCAGGTCAACCGCGGGGATGCCCTCGACGGAGCCCTTGATCTTCAGCATTTCCATGCCCAGGGCCTTGTAGTCGGCCACGCCGGCGATCTTGGCAAGGGCTTCGCAAGCGGCCTTGTCGGCGTCGGTGCAGGTGGGGGACTTGAACAGAACGGTGTCGTTCAGGATGGCGCAAAGCAGGGCGCCGGCGATGCCCTTGGGGATGGCGATGCTGTAGAAGTCGTACATGGCCTTGATGACCGTGCCGGAGCAGCCGACGGGCATGACCCAGATTTCAAGCGGATTCGGGGTGGTCACGTCGCCCAGCTTGTGGTGGTCAACGATGCAGACGACCTTGCCCTTGTCGAGGTTGTCCAGGGCCTGAGCGAGATCGGAGTGGTCGACAAGGGCGATGTCCTTGCCGGTGGCGTCGGTCTCGATGGCGGGAGCGGCCAGGCCGAACTTGTTCAGCACGAAGGCGGCGTCCGGGGTGGCGGGCCCCTGAGCGACAGGGGTGGCTTCCATGCCGCGCTTGCTCAGCAGGTCGGCAACGGCGATGGCAGCGGTGATGGAGTCGCAATCGGGATTTTTGTGACCACAAACAATAATAGCCATGTAAGTCCTCCTCAAAATTATGTGTATGCCAGGAAAGGTCCATTCGTCACGGACGATTGTTCCATTTATCACAAGACATGGGCTTTGCCAAGTCAGAAGATGCCAATGAAGCGTAAAATACCGAGGACAACCGCCCCGGCCGCAACGGATACATACAGGCTGCGCAGGCGCAGGGCCAGCATTCCGCCCACGCTGGCGGCAATGAGCAAATGTGTCCAGGAAATTTTGATGGAAGCCAAAAGCGGGCCGTAATGGCTGAGCACAAAACGGGAGAGCAAGGTCAAAACCCCGGCGCCGACCAAAAAGAACAACCAATTCGCCAAGATCTTGCTCACCAAGCTGCCCATGAGCAGCTTGCCGGGCACGTTGGTGTCCAGCGGCTTGCGCACCCATTGCAGCACCCCGCCGTAGGAGCGGTTGAGCCTGTCGCGCATGGTCCGCTCCAGCTTGGCGCCAAGCCAGGCCATGGGCAGACCAAACACGAGCGGCAGCACGATGAGCGGCAGGGAATCGAGCCCGCAATAGCTGCTGATGGCCAGCGCAGTGAAGCAGGCCGCGGTCATGTGGGGCGGAATGAACGTGCCGACCGGGATGAAGTCGAGCCAGAGCAGCTCGTAGAAGATGGCGATGAACAGGCTGGATTCGAGATTGCCGACAAAAAGCCCCCAGAAGAGGCCGATCACCAGCGGGCGTTCAATCAGCCCCAGGCTGACGGAGAAGCGGAAAAGCGAGAACAGGGCAAAAAAAAACCGACCGTGGCGAACCACACGGGGCCGGTCATGCTCACTTCCATCATGCGAACCTCACGGTGACGGGATCGTTTGGCACACAGCGGAAATCCAACTCAACGCCCTGCTCCAGCAGAAAATGCAGGCAGGCTTCGTCCTCCGGTCCGAGTGAGACGCTGGGCGAAAGCTGGCGCTTGCCCGTGGAGTAATGCAGGTTGCCCACGTTCAGCACCGGCAGCCGCAGGCCCTTCTCAAAGGCGCGGCGCACATCGAGGCAGGTGGAAAACAGAAGCAGCGTGTTTTCGCGCCCGGCAACGGAAAGGCGCGGATCGCCCGGTAGTTCGTCGATGGACAGAAAGGCGCTTTCGACGGCGCGCGGAATGGCCAGGGACATGATCTCCTGCTGCAGCTCGTCCTGGGCCAGGTCGTCGTTGCCCACAAGTATGTTGTGCGCCCCGATGTACGGCACCCAAGCTTCCACCACCTGTCCGTGGATGAGTCTGTTGTCCACTCGCACCCAAAACACTTGCGTCCGGCTCCTAGGATTTCTTGCGCAGCATTTCGCCAGGGACAACGATGCCCTGCAGCCCTGCGGCCTTGGCCTGCGCGGCCAGTTCGGAAAGGGTCGTGTTGCGGCCTTGCAGCACTTTGAGCAGCATGGGCAGGTTCACGCCGGCCACCACTTCGATGTTGCCGAGCTTGCGCAGGGAGAGGCTCAAGGTTGTCGGCGTGCCGCCGAAAAGATCCGTGAGCACCAGGACGCCCATGCCGCGTTCCAGTCGCGTCAGCGCGGCCTTGAGCTCGGCGACGATCTCGTCCACCCCGCGTGACACGAGGACGCTCACGGAATCCGTGCCCTCCTGAGGGCCGACGATCATCTTTCCGGCGTCGAGCAAGGCGGCGCCAAAAGCCCCGTGGGTGACCACGAGCACGCCGATCTGCTTCACATCCGCCTGCGTTTCGTTTGTCTCAGCCATTGTCTCGCCTGCATGCGCGTCAAAACGCGCACATGTTCTGGCACGAACCGGTTAGCCCAGATCGAAGTGCCGGTGCTCCAGGGTCACGGAATAGCCGGTGTCGCGCAAAGTGGCGAACAGCAGCTCGCTCATGGCTACGGACCGGTGACGGCCACCGGTGCAGCCAATGGCCACGGCAATGCGGTACCGTCCCTCGGCCGCATAAAGAGGCAGAATGTACTGCAGAAAATCAAGAAGCTTTTGCTTGAAGGTCAGGCCCGGCTCGCCCTTCAGCACATAGTCGGCCACGGCGGCGTCCTTGCCGGACAAGGGGCGAAGCTCCGGCACGAAATATGGATTGGGCAAGAAGCGTAGGTCGAAGACAAGGTCCGCTTCCGCCGGAACGCCGTACTTGAAGCCGAAGGAGATGACGTGCACGCGCATGCCGTGGCAGGCCTGGTCCTTGGCCATGAAGCGTTCCTGGATCAGGCGGCGCAGGTCGTGGATGGAGCATTCGCTGGTGTCGAGGACGAGTTCGGCATCCTTGCGCAGGGGCGCAAGCATGGCCCGTTCCTTCACCAAGGCCTGCTCAAGGCCAAGCTCGCCGCTTTCCAGCGGGTGCGGCCGGCGCGTGGTGGCATAGCGGCGCATGATGACGGCCGACTTGGCCTCCACGAAAAGCACGCGCACAAAAACGCCCTTGGCCGAAAGCTCCTGAACGGCGTCGTTCCACTGCTCCAAAAAATCATGCTGGCGCAGGTCCATGCCCAGGGCCAAGCCCCGGTGTTTGGAATCTTTGCCCAAGAACAGCGAGGCCAGCTTGGGCAGCATGGAGGCCGGCAAACCATCGACGCAGAAGTAGCCCAAGTCCTCAAAGACATTGAGCGCGGTACTTTTACCGGAGCCAGAAAGCCCGGTAACGACCACGACGGAGAGCGATTCCTGAGGAGCCTGCGCCACGAGCCTGTCCTTTAATAGGATTGCAGGAGCTTGAACAGCGCGTCGCGGTCAGGCGCGTCGAAGAAGTCCTTGCGGAAGGATTCGTCTTTGATGAGGCGCGAAATGTGCGCCAGTATGCGCAGGTGTATTCCAGTCATCTGCTCCGGGGCGAGCACGAGGAAAAAGATGTTGCAGGGCTTGAAGTCCAGCGCTTCGAAGTCCACGCCCATTTTGCTGCGCGCCACGAGCACGATGATGTTCTCAAGCGCGGGCAGTTTGCCGTGGGGAATGGCCACCCCGTCGCCAATGCCCGTGGTGCCGAGACCCTCCCGGTCCAGCAGGACCGAGAGGGCGAGTTCGGCGTCCAAATGGGGATGGCGGGCCGCAATGGCGCCCGTCATCTCCCGCAACACATCGGGCTTGGTGGTCGAGGCAAGCTCGGGCAGCACCAGATCCCGGTCAAGGTACTCGTCAAGGCGCATCGTTAGTTTCCAGGGTCGATGAGACCGAAGTCTCCGTTCTTGGTGCGGTAAAGCACATTGACGCGTGAGGTGTCCGCATTGCGGAACACGAGAAACTCGAACTTCCTGCTCTCAAGCTGCATGGCCGCTTCATCGACGCTCATGGGCTTGGGCTCGAAGTTGTCCGTCTCCTTGATGGTCGGAGTGCGGCCGCCGGGCTCTTCGCTAAAGCTGATGACATCCATGCGGGCTGCCCGGGGAGTGCCGCCGCGGCGGCGCTCCTTGTGGCGCTCGCGCATGCGCTTCAGCTGCGCCTCCAGCTTGTCCAGCACCTGGTCGATGGTGGAGTACATGTCCTCGGATTCTTCGTAGGCGGAGATGTGCAGGTTGTCCGAGAGCAGGACAACATCGGCCTTGTGGCGGAACTTCTCCACGGAAAGGCTGATCTGCAGCTCCGTCTCAACGGTATCGCCAATGAACTTGCCCATCTTCTCAAAGCGGGAAGAGGCATATTCCTTCAAGTGGTCAGAGGGCTCGAAATTCTTGAAGGCGAAAGAAATGTTCATGCAATACCTCCGTGATGCTTGATGGCGGGCGACGCCTGTTTAGAAGACCTGCTTGCGCTTGGAGGAGGATTCGATGTTCATCGCGGTGCGGTATTTGGCTACCGTGCGCCGCGCGATGTTCACCTCCAATTTCTGCTTGAGGATCTCGCCTATCTGTTCATCGCTGAGTGGTCTTTTGGGGTTCTCCTCGTTTATCAGTTGTTTAATGAGCGCCTTGACGGATTCGGAACCGACCTGGGTGCCGTCGTCAAGGTCTAGGGCGCTGTTGAAAAAGAACTTCAGCTCATAAATGCCGTGCGGCGTTGCGACATACTTGCTCGTGGTGATGCGGCTCACCGTGGACTCGTGCATGCCGATGTCCTCCGCAACCTCTTTCAGGATCAGCGGTTTGAGCTTGGTGACGCCAAACTCGAAAAAGTCGCGCTGAAACCGAACGATGCTCTCCATCACCTTGTACAAGGTCCGCTGCCGCTGGTAAAGGCTCTTCATCAGCCACTCCGCGCTGCGCACCTTGTCTTGAAAATAATCCTTTTCCGTCGAGGTCTTGGCCTTCAAATTATCCACATAAAAACTGTTGAGCTGCAGCCTGGGGAAGCCGTCTTCGTTGAGCACGATGACAAAGTCCTGGCCGTGCTTGTAGACGAAGACGTCCGGGCTCACGAACTGTGGGTCGTTGGAGGAGAAATGCGCGCCGGGCATGGGCTCAAGGGTCTGGATGACGTCCAGATACTCCTTCAGGTCCTCCATGCTGATGCGGAACTTCTTGGTGAGGGGCTTGTAGCGATGCTTCTCCAGGTCCTCCAGGTGGTCGCGCACCAGGGAAACCAGGATGGGGTCGCGGTCGTACTTCAGGACTTCGATCTGCACCAGCAGGCATTCCTGCACGCTGCGCGCGGCCACGCCAACAGGATCGAGCCGCTGGATGCGCCGGATGACCGTTTCGACATCGGCGGGCTGCACACCGGGCAGCTGCTCGCAGATCTCCTCGGCCGTGGCCTGAAGATACCCGCGCGAATCGAGGTTGCCGATGATGATTTCGCCGATGGAGAGGTCACGGTCGGAGAAGTTCGACAAGCGCATCTGCCACGAGAGGTGGCCGTCCAGATTGGGCTTTGAGGTCAGGCGGGCTTCGAAGGAGAGGCCCTCCTCCGGCACTTCGAGGTCGCGGCCCATGGCCTGCTTGGTGACGCTCGAAAATTCGCCCAGGTAGTTTTCCCAGTCCGCCGTGCGCATGAGGTCTTCCTCGGCGCGGCTTTCAGAGTCGGTGTGGGCATGCTCGTAATCGTCTAGAGTATCTGTGGAGGGCGCGGTATCAACCACATCCGGATCAAGCTCCTCCAAAAACGGATTTTCCATCAGCTCTTGCTGAATGGTCTCCACAAGCTCCAGCCGAGAGAGCTGCAAAAGCTTGATGGCCTGCTGCAGCTGTGGCGTCATGACCAGCTGCTGCGTCAGCTTGAGTTGTTGGCGAAGCTCAAGACCCATAGTCGATAACTGCTGCCTCCATCGGAACAGGCGTACAGGACGCCGAAATTTTACTTACCCCATGCGGGCTTTTGCGTGTTCAGGGTGCCACAGGCAGAAGGCCTGTGCAAGATTTTTCTGATAACCCTGCAAATATACGCACAATTCCAGAGCGGGGGAAAGACATGAAAAAAGTGTACCAACCTTCTGCTCTTGTGTAAATCCACAAAACTGAAGTTCGGCACGGCAGGATGGGGCAAGGCCCTTATAACCGGCGTGATTCAAACAGGATTTCCAAGGATCAGAGACTGAAGGACTCGCCCAGGTAGAGTTTGCGGGCTTTGCTGCTCTGCACGATTTCTGTGGGGCTGCCGTCAAGGATGACCATGCCCTCGTACACCAGATAGGCGCGGTCGCAAATATTCAATGTTTCACGAACATTGTGGTCGGAGATGAGGATACCGATGCCCATTCTTTTGAGCACGGAGATGATCTCCTGAATGTCGATGACAGCGATGGGATCGATGCCGGCAAAGGGCTCGTCGAGGAGGATGAACTTGGGATTCAAAATGAGCGCCCGGGCGATTTCCAGGCGCCGGCGCTCGCCGCCGGAGAGGAACATGGCCGGCTGGTTGGCCAGCTTGGTGATGTTGAACATCTCCAGCAGCTCAACGGCCCGCGCCTCGCGCTGGGCGCGCGTCATGGGCATCTGCTCCAGAATCACGTCCAGATTCTTGCGCACGGAGAGCTTCTTGAAGATGGAGCTTTCCTGCGGCAGGTACGAAAGTCCGAGCCGCGCGCGCTCGTGCAGGGGCCTTTCGGTCACGTCCTGGCCGTCGAGCACGACATTGCCCGTGGTCGGATTCACCACGCCCACCAGCATGTAGAACGTGGTGGTTTTGCCAGCGCCGTTGGGGCCAAGCAGTCCCACCACTTCGCGGTCGCGGATGGACAGATTGATGTGGCGCACGACCTCGCGTTCGCCATAGCGTTTGGAAAGATTGGTGGCGGTGAGCTCGGACATGCTATTTCTTGTCCTTGGGTGAGAAGAATATGGCCTCGACCCTGCGCTGCGCGCCGCTCAGAACCTCGCTGCGGTTCTCGCGGATGTAGAACTTGATCACGTCGCCGCGCACGGTGTTCTGCCCTTCGCGCAGGATGGGATTGCCCTCCATGCGCATGACGCCGTCCGCGACGTAGTAGATAAGCGTGCTGCACGCGCCCTCGTTCTTGCCCGCCACAAGCCGCACGCTGCCCTCGGCCACGATGCGCTCGATCTTGTCGCCGAAGTCGCCGGGAGCTTTGTCCGCCCCGCCCTTCTGCTCTTTCTTCTTGTCCGCAAAGTACGCCGTGACCTTGGCGGCCCAGATGGCCATGTCCTTCTGCGTGCCATGGACATTGCCCAGAAACACCACGGCGTTGTCGTTCTGGCTGTACACCATCTTGTCCGAGGTGATGCGCACGGGGTCCTGCGCGCCGCCGCTGGGCGCCTGGCCGGAGAGCAGACTCGGAGGGTCCTTGACCTCGCTCTTGACCTCGGATGTATTCGAGGACTTGGCCTCGGCCTTGCGCGGACCGGCCTGGGGTTGCGCAGCCGGAATCTTGGCCTGGGCCAGCGGCGTCAAAAGCCGCACCTCGGCGTAGCCGATGGCCTTGGTTACATCACGCTGGGTTTCGGTCATGTCGAACAGGGCGCCCCAGCCATTGGGCTGCACAAAGTCCACGCGGACCTTGTCGCCCACCTTGAGGGTGCGCACCAGGGGAGAGGCGCCGTCCGGCTTGTGGTGGACGCTCACGGGATGCTCCACAACGCGCACGTCGCCCCAGTTCGGAGCTTGCGCAAATCCCTGCATGGAGAACAAGAGCAGGAACACGGCCGCACATGCCGTGAAGAGAAGGCTATTCCTGCGCTGCCGCACTATTTCTTCTCCTTCTTGAGGGCGTTCAAGCTGGCCGGCGTCAATTCCGCGGCAACCCCGCCGGCGGCGGTCAATTCCTTGGTTTCCAAATTAATCTCCACCGTGGTGGCGTTGACCGTGAAATCCGGGCGGGTGACCACGACGCGCCCCTTGAAATACGCCTTCTTCATGGCCCCGATGTAGTCAAACACATCCGAGGTGAGGGCGAAAGCCCCAAACCTGCCGGCGATGTTGTCGCGCAGGGTCAGGGTGTTGCCCATCTGGTTTATCTCGCCCGTGTCGGACTTGATGAACACTTCCTCGCGCTCCGGGCCGATGTAGGCCGAAAGCTGGGGCCGGATGACCTGCACGACGCGCTGGTCGAGGCTGTACTCCGCGCTTTTGGCCCGCACGCGCCACAGCTCCTTGCCGTCGCTGCCCTGCACCAGCTCCAAATCCTCGGCCTGCACTTGCGGCTCGGCCTTGGTTTGCGCTTTCTCAGCAGGGGTGCTGCGGGTGCCTCTCTGCTGGTTCACGACGAGCCCGATGGCCAGCCCCAGCAGAAAGATGACAACCACAGTGACAAAAGGCTTGCGCATTCATCCGCTCCACTTCTCCCAGGCTGCTTCGAACTGACCGCGGCAGCGCAGGAGGAACATGACGGCCTCTCGGACCGCCCCCTGCCCGCCAGAGAGCCGGGAGACCCACTTGGCCAAGGCGAGGATTTCGGGCTGGGCATTGGCCACGGCCATGGGCAAGCCCACGGCCTGCATAACGCCCGCGTCGACCCAGTCATCGCCCAGGTAGGCGACTTCCGGCCGCGTCAGGCCCAGCCTTCCCCGTATCGCATCCATCAAGGGCACCTTGTCGACGTGCCCTGCATGATATTCCGTAATGCCAAGCTCGCGCACCCGCTTTTCCACCGCGCCATGTTTGAGGCCGGTGATGACGGCGACGTCGAGCCCACAGGATTGTGCAAGTTTGATTCCAAGGCCGTCCTGCACATGGAAGCGCTTGGTTACATTGCCTTCATGGTCATAATACAGCCCGCCGTCCGTCAACACGCCGTCAACGTCCAGGATGAGCAGCTTGACCGCTGCGCCCAGTTTTTCCGGCGTGTTATCCGGCACTGGGAACGCTCCAAATGGCCAGCAGACGTTTAAGAAGCCCTTCGAGCTGCGCCAGAGGCAGGCTGTTCGGACCATCGCACAGGGCGTGGTCCGGATCCGGGTGGACCTCGAGGAACACGCCATTCGCCCCGGCGGCCACGGCGGCGCTGGCCAGGGGGATGACGAACTCGCGCTGGCCGCCCGAGGTGCTGCCCTGCCCTCCCGGCAACTGCACGGAATGCGTGGCGTCGAACACCACCGGAGCGCCGAAGCCGCGCATGAGCGGGATGCTGCGCATGTCGACCACGAGGTTGTTGTAGCCGAAGCTCGCGCCGCGCTCCGTGAGCCACACGCGGCCGTTGCCGGTGCTGCGCAGCTTTTCGGTCACGTTCTTCATGTCCCAGGGGGCCACGAACTGCCCCTTCTTCACGTTGACGATGCGTCCCGTCTCGGCCGCGGCCACCAGCAAATCCGTCTGGCGGCACAAAAAGGCCGGAATCTGGAGCACATCCGCCACTTGCGAAACAGGCTCGGCCTGCTCCGGCAGGTGGATGTCGGTCACGATGGGCAGGCCGGTGGTCTCGCGCACCTCGGCCAGCCAGGAAAGGCCCATGTCCATGCCCGGCCCACGGAAGCTCGTCACCGAGGTGCGGTTGGCCTTGTCGTAGGAGCTCTTGAACACGATGGGCAGGTCCAGGCGCTTGGATATGGCCGCGAGCTCGCGCGCCACATCCAGGGCCAGCTGTCGGCTTTCCAGCACGCACGGCCCGGCCAGGATGAACGGACCTGTCAGGCTTTTGGCGTAAAGGGCGGAGGAGTCCTGGGCCATCTTACTTGCTCTGGGCGTATTTCACGGCCGCGGTGATGAATTCGCGGAACAGCGGATGCGGCTTCATGGGGCCGGACTTGAATTCCGGATGGAACTGGCAGCCCAAAAACCAGGGATGCCCGGGCAGTTCCACAATCTCCACCAGAGCCTCGTCCGGAGAAAGGCCGGAAAGCACAAGCCCCTTCTGCTGCAACGCCTCGGCGTATTTCTTGTTGAACTCATAGCGGTGGCGGTGGCGTTCCTCGATGCGGGGCTCGCCGTAGGCTTCAAAGGCCTTGGTGTCCTTCACCAGCTTGCAGGGATAAGAGCCCAGACGCATGGTGCCGCCCTTGTTGGACTCCTCGTTGCGCTTCTCGACCTTCTTTTTGCGGAAGTCGTACCATTCCGTCATGAGGTAGATGACCGGATCGGGCGTGAACTCGTCGAACTCCTGGGAGTTGGCTTTTTCAAGCCCCAGCACGTTGCGCGAGTACTCGATGACCGCGCACTGCATGCCCAGGCAAATGCCGAAGAACGGCACCTGCTTCTCACGCGCGTATTTGATGGAAAGGATCTTGCCCTCGATGCCGCGCGAGCCGAAGCCGCCGGGCACCAGGATGGCGTCGAGCCCCTTGAGGCGCTTCTCCACGTTTTTGGCCGTGATCTCCTCGGAGTTCACGTATTCGAGGTCAAGGGCGACCTCATTGGCCACGCCGCCATGGACAAGGGCCTCGTGCAGGCTCTTGTAGGCTTCCTTCAAATCCACGTACTTGCCGACAATGCCGACCTTGACGCGGCTCTTGGGATTGGCGATGCGGCGGTTCAATTCCTTCCAGGCGTCCAGCTCCGCGTTCTTGGCGGGCAGCTTGAGCAGGATGGCGATCTTCTGGTCCACGCCTTCGCGGTAGTACTCCAGCGGAACCTCGTAAATGCTCTTCACGTCGATGGCGGAGAACACGGCGTCACGGTCCACGTCGCAGAACAGCGCGATCTTGGCCTTGAGCTCGGCGGGCAGAGGCACTTCCGAGCGACACAGGATGATGTCGGGCTGAATGCCGATGGCGCGCAGTTCCTTGACGCTGTGCTGGGTGGGCTTGGTCTTGAGCTCGCCGGCCGCGCGCATGTACGGCACCAGCGTCAGGTGGATGTACAGGACGTTTTCCTTGCCCAGGTCGTTCTTGAGCTGGCGGATGGCCTCCAGGAACGGCAGACCCTCGATGTCGCCCACGGTGCCGCCGATTTCGATGAGCGCCACGTCCTCGTCGTTCTGGGGGGCGTTCAGCACGGCGGCCTTGATCTCGTCGGTGATGTGCGGGATGACCTGCACGGTGCCGCCGAGGTAGTCGCCCCGGCGTTCCTTATTGATGACATTGTTATAAATGCGGCCCGAGGTGAAGTTGTTCTCCTGGCCCATGTGGATGCCCAGATAGCGCTCGTAATGCCCCAAATCCAGGTCGGTTTCGGCTCCGTCTTCGGTGACGTAGACTTCGCCATGCTGGAAGGGGTTCATGGTTCCGGGGTCCACGTTGATGTAGGGGTCGAGTTTTTGGATGGTGACCTTGAGGCCGCGCGCCTGCAAAAGCGCACCGATGGAAGCCCCGGAAAGGCCTTTGCCTAGCGAGGACAGCACGCCGCCGGTGATGAAAATAAATTTGGTCTTCATGCAAACACCCCTTCTGCCTGCTTCAGGTTATCTTTTCCGCGTGTTGACGACTTAAGCCCGCACACGTATTCTCATCGCCCGCGGGACCGGAATCTCTTAACCGTCCCCGCTCCCAGAGCCCAGGAGGACGTTCATGGCCCGCGTCAAAGCACTTGTTCTTACCGGATACGGCACCAATTGTGAACAGGAATCCGCACACGCAGCCCGGCAAGCCGGCGCCGACGAGGCGGATATCGCCTATTTTTCGGATATTTCGTCCGGTCACGTGCGGATGGAAAACTATAACTTCCTCATTTTTCCCGGTGGGTTCCTTGATGGAGACGACCTCGGTTCGGCACAAGCCGCAGCCCTGCGTTGGCGTTTTGCAAAAACTGCCACAGGCGATCCCGTCATCGACCAGTTGAAAGGCTTCATCGATGCCGGCGGCATCATCCTGGGCATCTGCAACGGCTTCCAGCTGCTGGTGAAGCTGGGCCTTCTGCCCGCCCTCGACGGCAAGTACTTCGAACGCCAAGTATCGCTTTCCAACAATGATTCCGCACGCTTCGAAGACCGCTGGGTACACCTTGGCGTCAATCCGAAGAGCCCCTGCGTGTTCACCAAGGGCATCGACAAGCTCTACCTGCCCGTGCGCCACGGCGAGGGCAAGATCGTTCCCCTCGACCAGGCCACCCTGGACGCGGTGGAGGCGAACAACCTCGTGGTCCTGCGCTACATCGACCCCGAATCCGGCCAGCCCACCATGGAGTACCCGCTGAATCCCAACGGCGCGGCAAACGCCATCGCGGGCCTCACGGATCCCACAGGCCGCATCATGGGCCTTATGCCCCACCCGGAGGCTTACAACCACGCGTGCAACCACCCCGGCTGGACGCGCGGCGAAACCTCCGCCCTGGGTCTGACCCTGCTCGAATCCGGCGTGCGCTACCTGCGCTCCCTGTAGGTTCAACGTGCGGCCAGCGCCCTGCCCGCCGCCCGCGCCGCCCGGACACGAAAACGGTCAGACGTGGCGCAGCCTCATGGCCCTGGCCTTTGACGAGGCCTGCCTGGCCGTGGCCGAGGCCGAACCCCCCGTCGGGGCGGTGCTCATCGACGCCCATGGCGAAGTGCTGGCCCGCGCGCACAACCAGACCATAACACAGCATGATCCCACGGCCCACGCGGAGGTGCTCTGCCTCCGCGCGGCCGGGGCCAAGCTGGGCAACCACCGCCTGCCCGGCTCCATCCTGCTCGTCACGCTGGAGCCCTGCATCATGTGCCTGGGCGCGCTGCTGCACGCCCGCGTGGCCGGCATCGTCTTCGCCGCCGCAGACCCCAAGGCCGGTGCGCTGGTGTCCAACCTCGACGGCGCGAACCTGCCTTTCGCCAATCACCGGCCATGGGTGCTGCAGGGCGTGCTCGCGGATGACTGCGGCGCGCTCTTGAAGCGCTTTTTCCTGGCCCGGCGCAAGTAGCCGGAACCCGCGAACACGATCGGCATTTCTACCGGACCTCGACGAGGCCGCCTTCCTCCGCGCGCAGGCGCGTCAGCACCCAGGTGAAGCCGATGCCAACGACGCAGACTCCGGCATCGGCTAAAAGCATGCCGTTGTACCCGGCCTGGTGCATGGCCCATGCGCCGAAAACCGGTCCCACGAAGTTGCCCACCTGAAGCGAAAGCATCATGAGATTGGAGTTGATGGCCTTGAAGCGCGGCGCGGAGATGTTGAACATGTAGCCGTACAGCGCCGGGGAGCCGAAGCCCATGCCGATGCCCATGGCCAGGGAAGAGGCGTACAATTGCCAGAGTTCGGTGGATCTTTCGGCCAGGATGAAGCTGACGGCGGAAAGGATGAACGTGAAGCGGATGAGGGCGATCTTGCCCACCTTGTCGAACAGGTGGGTGCCGAAGGCGCGGATGAAGATCATGCAGCACATCTGGATGGTGAAATAATAGCCCACATCCGCATACCCGCGCGAGAGGAACAGCCCCTTGGCCATGAAGAACAGGGAAGAGAAGGAGATGATGTACAGGGCGTTCAAAAGCAGCACCATGGCGATGGGAGCCTGGGCCGCGTTGCGGTACATGTCGGCGAAGGAGACCTTGGCCTCGTGCGGTGCGTCGCCCTGCCCTTTCCTTTGCCGCCGGGCGATGATGGCGACCAGCGCCACGCCGGGCACAAGCAGCAGGGAGGCGCCAAGGTATTCATAGGCCGGGGAGGACACAAGCGGCGCGGCCAGCCCGCACACCGCCGGCACGATGGAGTACGGCAGAAGCAGCGCCACGGAATAGAGGCTGAAGGCCTTGCCGCTGTGCTCTGGCGCAATGTGCGAAACCAACATGGTCATGCACGCGGCGGAAACGAGATATATGGCCACGCCGTTGGCCAGGCGCACGGCCAAAATCACGGGAATGCTCTCAGCGAACAAATAGACGGGACCACAGGCCAGCAGCATCAACGCACCCAGGCTGGCCAATTTCGGAGCGTTGCGCTTGTTCAGGTACGGGCTTGCGAACAGGAAGAAGGCGATGGTGGCCAGCGACGAGCTGCCGATGAGAAACCCGCGCCACTGGGGCGCGATGCCGACCTGCTGCAGATACTGATACAGATTGTAAAAGACCGTGATGTTGCAGTAAGTCAGAAACATCACCAGACAAATGGCCACAAAGTCGAAGTTCAGAAGCTTTTGGGTGCGTGTCATGGCTTTGGGGGTAGATGTTGTCTCGTTTACGGGCGGAAACGCAGGCCGTGCTCCAGAAACCCGGCCAGGGTTCTGCCGATCTGTTCAATATCCTGCGAGGAATACTCGGTCCTCTCGGCGAAGCGCAGAAAATTCCTGTTGCGCGAGAAGGCGCTGGCCATGGTGAACAGGGTGTAGGCCAGAACCCGGCTGTCGAACGAACCCACGGCGAAACCGCCGGAAAGCTCCACCAGGCGCGAAAATTCCTCCAGGCAGGGCTTGATCGCCTCGTCATACAAGGCGTCGAAGGCGGGCGTGGGCGTGATGAACTCCCGCTGCAGCAGCAGGCTCATCCACTGCGAACGCCTGGAGCTTAAAAGCGCGCCCACAAGCTTGGCCATGACCCGCTGCGTGCGCGCAAGGGGCTCTTCAGCCGCCGCGTCGCCTTCGTCCGTGACCGCATCGAACACGGCCCTGTATTGCCGGGCCAAATCGCCCGCCACACGGCGTACGACTTCACCATACAGCCCTTCCTTGCCGCCGAAGTGGAACGTGATGGCCGCTATGTTGGTTCCGGCCGCAGCGGCCAGCTCCCGCGTGCCCACGGCCTCGAAGCCCTTGACGGCAAAGAGCCGCAGCGCCTCGGCCAGCATCCTGTCACGGGTGATCTGCCCCTTGGCGACGCGCGTGTCTGATTTGACGGGTTCCGGCATGGCGCACTCCTTGACATCATTTGAACCGCGTTGTTCATTGCCGCGGCGGATGCCATATATGCCCGCGCAACAATGTAGTCAATCGAACGATTATGTTTTCCCCTGCACGATGTCGGTCTGGCATCACGCCAGCATAACGAAGCAAACAAGCCCAGTCCCCGATGAGGAGCCTGGGCTTTGCATGGATGCGCGGCAAGGGAGGACGGATGCCGTCCGCCGCCAAATAGTTCTGCTGACTGCTGCTCGTGGAAGCTGCTGCGGCAGCGATGGGAAAGCTCAGCCGCCTACCACCAGTATTCAGGATAGCGGCGGCCCGGCGTCAGGGCATTGGCCACAAGGGCCACAAGGAGCAGGACCAGCGCCCCCGCGAGAACCGGACACAGCACGAACAGATACCCCGATGCGGCGATCTTCGGTCCGGCCGTGGCGGCGATGAGCGCCGTGGCTCCTCCGGGCGGGTGCAGCGTCTTGGTCGCAAGCATGAGGGCGATGGCCAGAGACACGGCCAACGCCACCGAAAGCCAGGCGGGGTCTGGCAGGGCGAGGCGCACGCTCACCCCGACAATGGCCGAGAGGACGTGCCCGCCCACAAGGTTGCCGGGTTGCGCCAGCGGACTCTTTGGTGCGGCGTAAAGCAGCACGGCCGAGGCCCCGAAGGAGCCGATGATGAGCAGCGCGTCTTTGGGGTCGGCCACGTAGGTCTGTAGCAAGCCAAGAAGGCCGATTCCGGCGAAGGAGGCCAGGAAGGACGCCAGAATCTCCATGCTGCGGACACGGGGCGGGCTTTTTCCGGCACCGCGCATCTTCTCGAAGATGACCATGCAGCTACTCCTGGCCGGGGAAGGCTTGGCACACGCGCACCACGTCGCCGCGCGTCACGATCCCGGCCAGCATGCCCCCGATGGTCACCGGCAGCCGGTTGACACCATGCTCGGCCATGAGCCTGGCCGCCTCGCCCACGCTCGTCTCCGGCCCAAGGCACAAGGCCGGGGCCGTCATGATGTCGCGCGCGGTGAGTGCGGAAAAGTCGTCCGCGCGGCAGTGCCCGCCAAACACCAGGCCTGCCACCAGCTCCATGGGGGATGACTGCTTGGGCAGCCCCAGGCGCGGCAGAAAATCCTTTATGCTCACCACGCCGACGACGCGGCCGTTCTCGACCACAGGCGCGCCGGACACGCCGTTCTCCGCCAGCAGGCGCGCCACTTCAGACGCCGGGGTCAGCTCGTCCACGCTGTACACGGCGCGGGTCATGCACTCGCCAACGGTGAGGTGCAGGCGCACGCGCTCCTGCGCGTGGCGCAGCGCCACACGGTACAGCGCGAGGGCATTGTCCGGAGTGATGTCGAGGTAGCCTTCGACCTGGCTCATGGCTGCCAAAACGTCTTCAACATCCACGTCGCCCGCGTTGTCCTTCGGAGTATCCGTGTTGCGCATGCGTCCTCCTGTTTCGTTCGCATCGGGTCCAAGTGCCCGGCTCAAGGCTCGCGCCCGGAACATCGGCCTGCGATGCTCCGTCTGGACGCAACGCTCTCCATGCACGAGACCGGTGTTCATCTCGCTGCCGCTGCGCGGGATTGGCCCGCGCTGTGCCGGCACCAAGCTCCTGCCTCAAGAGTTCTCGGCGCGCCAACGCCGGAGCCAACATCTCAAACCTGGCCGCTGCCAGCCATGACCCAAGTCAATTTCTGCGAGTTGCCCGGATTTGCGCAGCCGATGCACGTGAAGGTCGCCAGGGAGCCCCTTGTGGGAACCTGGCAGGCGGAGAGCGCTGGTGACGCATGCGCTCACGACAGGGAATTTCATCCTGGAACGCGCAAGGATATGGCGTTGCCCCTGTGCGTCACATTTCTGAATCCCCCCAGGAAGAGGCTCATATTCCGTTATGCTGTACTCTAGATATAATCATGACTTTTTCTACATACTGTAATCATACATGAATAATGTTTTCGACAGACCACGCAAAAAGAAACGCGCCTGGCGGCGCGCTTCCTTCACAAGGTTGTTTTCGGTGAGGAATTAGAGGAAATCCGGGTCGATTGCGGCCTTGCCGCCGGCGAGCATGATCTTGAAATAACGCAGGGCGCGGTCATCCACCGGCACGATGGGGAAGCTCTTGCGGCAGGCGTCGCACTGGGCCATGGAAGGCCGCGTGGGCGCGATGAGGGTCACCTCGCGTCCGCAGTGGGGGCACTGGTAAAGAAAGATGATCTCCATGCCCGCCGGGCGGACGGGCGTGATGGGCTTGTTGCCGGGCATTGTGGCTCTCCCCTGCTCTGCGCCTAACCGGCGAAGAGGCTTGTTCCGCTCATGGCGGCGGGTTGCGTGAGGCCCCAGGAGGCCAGGATGGTGGGCGCGATGTCGCCCAGCTTGCCAGGCGCAAGCGCGCGGCCGCCATTGGCGTCGATGTGCAGCAAAGGCACGGAGTTGGTGCTGTGGGCGGTTTGCGGACCGCCGCTGGCGTCGAGCATCTCTTCGGCGTTGCCGTGGTCCGCAGTGAGGAAGACCTGTCCGCCGACCTCAAGGAAGGCGTTCACCAGTCGGCCCACGCATTCGTCCACAGTCTCGCAGGCCTTGATGACAGCGGGAATGATGCCGGTATGGCCGACCATGTCGAGGTTGGCCAGATTGCACACGCAAAGGTCGAACCCGGCCCGGCGCGCCAGCAGGGTCTCGGTGACTTCGCGGGCGCTCATTTCCGGCTTGTGGTCATAGGTGGGCACCTCGCGCGGGGAGGGGATGAGCACCCGTTCCTCGCCGGGGAGCGCTTCCTCCACGCCGCAATTGAGGAAATACGTCACGTGGGCATATTTCTCGGTCTCCGCGATGCGCAGCTGCTTGAGCCCGTTCTCGCTCGCCACCTGCCCCAGAAAGCCTTCCAGCGACTGCGGCGCAAAGGCCGCGGGCAGCGGGAACGTGGACTCATACTGCGTCATGGAGGCAAAGCAGGAAAGCTTGGGGCAGTAGGGACGCCTGAATTCTTTAAAGTCTTTTTCGAAAAAAGCGCGGCAGATTTGACGGGCCCTGTCCGCCCGGAAATTAAAGAAAAACAGGGCGTCGCCGTCTTGCATGGCGCCCACTGGCTGGCCGGAAGCGTCAACCACCACGCGGGGGTTGACGAACTCGTCCGTCTCGTCCGCCGCATAGGCGGCGCTGACCGCGCCAGCCGCGTCCGTGACCGCCACGCCCTGCCCGCAGGCAAGCGCCAAGTACGCGGGCTCGTTGCGCTCGTAATGCTTGTCGCGGTCCATGGCGTAATAGCGGCCGGTGACCGTGGCAATGCGCCCGGCGCCGATCTCGTCCAGCTTGCCTTGCAGGGCCTGGATGTAGCCGAGGCCGCTCTTGGGCGGGGTGTCGCGGCCGTCCAAAAAGGCGTGGATGAAGACTTCGCGCACGCCCTGCGCCTTGGCCAGGGCCACCAGGGCATGGATGTGGTTCTGGTGGCTGTGCACGCCGCCATCGGACACAAGCCCCATGAGGTGCAGACGGCCGGAACCGGCCTTGGCCTTGGCGCACAGGTCGAGCAGCACGGGGTTGGCGGCAAAGCAGCCGTCCTCCATGGCGATGTCGATGCGCGTCATGTCCTGGTAGACGATTCGGCCCGCGCCGATATTCATGTGCCCCACCTCGGAGTTGCCCATGAAGCCGCCGGGCAAGCCCACGGCCCGACCGGAACAGGCCAGGCTGGTGTGCGGATACTTGGCGAACAGACCGTCAAGCACGGGCGTTTGCGCCAGCGAAACGGCGTTGCCCGGGCCAGCGGGCGCGAGGCCGAAGCCGTCCAGAATGAGCAGCAGCGTGGGAGCGACGGGCATCAGTCTTCCCGCTGCACGCCGGTGGGCGCGTTCAGGCGCTTGCCCTCGGACCACAAGCCCTCGATGTTGTACAGGCGGCGCACATCATCCTGAAAAATATGGATGATGACGTCATTCAGGTCCACCAAAATCCACGACCCGGCCTCGTAGCCTTCTTTGCCGAAGGACACGAACTTCTGCTCCTTGGCGAGCTTGGTGGCGGCGTCGGCCAGGGACTGCGCGTGGCGCTGGCCGCGTCCGGTGACGATGATGATGTGCTCGGCAATGGGGCAAATGCCGGAGACGTCCAGCAGGATAATGTCCTCGCCCTGCTTCTCGTCAAGCAAGGTGGCCAGCATAAGGCTTTTCTGGTCCGTGGGGACTGAGGGAGTCGTCGGCAGGCTCGGTTTCTTTTTCATGGTTCCTCTTGCCGCTCGCGCGGCGTGTGCTTCGCCAGGCTTGTACTGAAAACGGGGCATAAGCGCAATCGGCTTGCGCCCTACCCGCCCGCCACGAGCAAACGCCCCCAGCGCAGCCAAAGCCACAGCGCGGCAATGGCGAAGCTCGCCAGGGTGACGGGCAGCCCCACGCGCAGATGCTTGCGCCAGGTGATGAACACGCCAAGCTGCGCGGCCTGCTCCGCCACGATGAGATTGGCGATGCTGCCCAGCAGAAACAGGTTGCCGGCAAAGGTGCTAACCAGGGCCAGCAGCAGCTTATCCTGGGGCGTGGGGCTGATGGGCAAGAGCAGCATCACCGCGGG
Source organism: Humidesulfovibrio idahonensis (assembly GCF_054657715.1). Lineage (NCBI taxonomy): Bacteria > Pseudomonadati > Thermodesulfobacteriota > Desulfovibrionia > Desulfovibrionales > Desulfovibrionaceae > Humidesulfovibrio > Humidesulfovibrio idahonensis. Next base: position 1,200,661 of record NZ_BAAHYE010000002.1, read on the forward strand.
CACGTTCGAAATAACGTTGGAGAGGGCCGCGGTGAGGGCGAAAAGCCAGCCCGGCGCCGCCATGTCGATGCCCATGGAACGGATTGCGTCAAACAATCGCTCGAGCAAGCCCGCCTGCGCCACGGCGAAGTTCACCACGAACAGGCCGAGGAAGAGCAGCAGAAGCTGCCAGTCCACCAGGGCGAAGACCGAGCGCGATGCGGTGCGGCGGCTGAAGAGCACCAGCGCGCCAACGCTCAAGGCCACGACCTCGCGCGGGACAGGCAAAAACAAAAAAGCGAACAAAGCGAGGGCCAGCAGCAGGCAGCCCTTGAGGCTTTGCCAGGGCTGAAAAGCCACCGCGGCCACGGGCGCCACCTGCCGCTCAAGCCGCCAATCCCCGCGAGTCAGCATGAGGATGATGCCCCAGGCGACCGCGAGGCTAGCGCAGACAGGCGGCAGGGAGTCGAGCACGAACGCGCCGAAGGGCAGCGCGCCCACCTGACCGATGAGCATGTTCTGCGGATTGCCGATGAGCGTTGCGGCCGAGCCGATATTGGCCGCGCAGGCCAGGCCGAGGAGGAACGGCACAGGGTTCAGTCCGCGCTTCAGGCAGCCCTCGGCCAGAATGGGCGTCATGGCCAGGCAGACGATGTCGTTGACCAGCACGGCGGAGAGCCCGGCCCCGGCGGTCATGACCAGCAGCAGCAGCCCCTGGGGCGAAAGCCCGGCCTGGGCCACGCGCCGGGCCAGCAGGGTGTAGAACCCGGCCAGCCGCAGTTGCGCCGAGACAAGCATGAGGCCGAAGAGCAGGCTCATGGTCGGCATGTCCACAGCCGCCCAGGCCTGGCGCGAGCTGAGCACGCCACCGGCGAGCAGGGCCACGGCTCCGAGCAGCGCCACGCCGGACCGGTCCACGGCGAGCCACGGCAAGCGCCCCAGCACCATGCCCAGGTACACCACGGCAAAGACGGTCAGCACATAATCCTGCATCATCGTGTGCAAGCAATGCCTTATCCACCGCCACCGCGCAAGGGTTCAACCGCCGCAAGAACCTGCCCATTTTGCGCGCCTTCCTTGACGGCCAAACACGATTCGGGCAAGGAATCTCCATGTTGCATCAGCTTCGAAACCATCCCCGCGCCTTCCTCTGCGGTTAGCCGCCGGGACCGTGGCGTGGTTTCAGCGGGGCGACGCGAGAATCCAGCCATGGGCATACGGGACGGGACGACCCGTATGCGGGTGGTTGCCCGCTTTGCGCAAATCAGCCCTTGCAGCCCGCCCGCTGCGTTTCCTTCCAAGGAGGACCGGCCATGATTTTTGACGTTGAACACGAAACAATGCCCCGCGAGGAGCTTGAAAAGCTCCAGCTCAGGCGTTTACAGAACGTCGTGGCGCGCGTGTACGAGAACGTGCCCTTCTACCGCAAGAAGCTCGACGAGCGCGGCGTGAAGCCGGAACACATCCAGAAACTTTCCGACGTCGCCCTTTTGCCCTTCACCGAGAAGCAGGACCTGCGCAACCACTATCCCTTCGGCATGTTCGCGGTCAGCCGCGAGAACATCGTGCGCATCCATTCCTCCTCCGGCACCACGGGCAAGGCCACTGTCGTCGGCTACACCAAGCGCGACATCAAGAATTGGGGCCTGATGATCGCCCGCTCCCTGGCCGCGGCCGGGGCCACCTCGGGCGACTTCGTGCACAACGCTTACGGCTACGGCCTGTTCACCGGCGGGCTCGGCATCCACAACGGAGCCGAGGAACTGGGCGCCACGGTCATTCCCATCTCCGGCGGCGGCACCCGCAGGCAGGCCATGCTCCTGCGCGACTTCGGCGCCACGGTGCTCACCTGCACCCCCTCCTACGCCATGCACCTGTACGACGCCGCCAAGGAAATGGGCATCGACATCAAGGAACTGCCCCTGCGCATCGGCATCTTCGGCGCCGAGCCCTGGACCGATTCCATGCGCACCGAGATTGAGAACAAGCTCGGCATCACCGCCATCGACATCTACGGCCTGTCCGAGATCATGGGACCCGGCGTGGCCATCGAGTGCGCCCGTGTGAAAAAAGGCCTGCACATTCAAGAAGACCACTTCCTGGCCGAGATCATCGACCCGGAAACCGGCGACGCCAGGGCCCCGGGCGAAATGGGCGAGTTGGTCTTCACCACGCTGACCAAGGAGGGCATTCCCCTTCTGCGCTACCGCACGCGCGACCTGAGCCGCCTGAACACCGCTCCCTGCCGCTGCGGACGCACGACCGCGCGCATGGAGCGTGTGACCGGGCGCAGCGACGACATGCTCATCATCCGCGGCGTCAACGTGTTCCCCTCGCAGATCGAGACCATTCTGCTGGAGACCGATGGCCTGACCCCGCACTACCAGCTCATCATCAACCGCGAGGGCACCCTGGACACCATGGAGGTGCGCGTGGAGATCGACGAGGCGGTGTTCTCCGACCAGATCAAGAATTTACAACGCCTCGAAACCAAGATAGAAAAGAACATCAAGGAATTCCTGGGCGTCACCGCCAAGGTGAAGCTTGTGGAGCCCAAAGCCATTGAGCGCAGCGAAGGCAAGGCCAAGCGCATCGTCGACATGCGCAAGAGCCAGGCGTAGCCCGCCCGGACGAACAACGTTCCGGGCCTGAGCAACCAAACCAAGCGAGGACAATCATGAAGGTTGATCAACTCTCCATCTTCCTGGAAAACCGCGCCGGTCGCCTGGCCGAGGTCACCCGCATCCTGGCCGATTCCGGCGTGAACATCCGCGCCCTGTCGCTCGCCGACACCTCGGACTTCGGCATCCTGCGCCTCATCGTGTCCGACTTCGACAAGGCCAAGGAAAACCTCAAGGCCGGCGGCTTCACCGTGGGCCGCACCACGGTCGTGGCCGTGGAGGTGCCGGACCATCCGGGCGGGCTCAACAGCATCATGGAGATGCTGCGCGAGGCCAAGATCAACGTGGAATACATGTACGCGTTCGTGAACCAGACCAAGGCCAACGCCATCATCATCTTCCGCTTCGACCGCACCGACCAGGCCATCGAGCTGCTGCAGAAGAACAACATCGCCATCATTCCCGGCGAACAGCTTTACAAGATGTAAGAGACAAGGGGGAGCTTCGGCTCCCCTTCCTCATTATGAACAACAGCACGCCCCCCCCCTCTCGCCCCGGCAAGACCGCCCCGGACGACCGGCCGGCCATCAACGCCGAGTGGCTGGCGCACATGCTTGAAGCCAAGCCGGATTTCCTCAAGCGCCTCTTCGAGGTGTTCATGAACGAGGAGCCCGTGCGCTTGGCCGCGCTTGTCGCAGCAGTTGTCATGTCTGATGTGGAGCAGGTGCGCTACCTTGCGCATTCCCTCAAGGGCGCCGCGGCCACAATGGGCATGGAGCGCCTGCGCGACGCCTGCCGCGAGCTGGAGTTTGCGGCCAAGGACGGAGACAGCGCCGCCATCTCGGCCCGCTTGGTGCCGGTGACGCAGGAGATGGAGTCGGTCTTCGCGCTCATGCGGCGTGTGATGACGCCCGTGTGAAACGCCGCAATGACCGGACGCACATATGCAGCACTTCTGGACACCGCTTGAAGAGATCTTCGACGCCCCGTCTGCTTGCATCGCCCCCTGAACCTAGCTATCGTACTCAAGCGAAAACGCATAACGACACACAATCCACGGGGACAAGCAATGGCAAAAATTGAAAAAATTCTTCTGGACCTGTTTCTGCATCCAGTCAAAAGCTACAGATCCTTCGAGCGCTCTCTCATCAAGACACCTTTCTTCGCACGCCGCATCACCAAACGCTTCCATCAACTTTACTATGGCAACGAGAAGCGCACTTGGGGCGACACCAAGTGGATGGGCGTGCCCGTGCTCAAGTGCCCCCTGGACCTTTGGATATACCAGGAGATTCTGTTCGAGGTGCGCCCCGACGTACTCATCGAATGCGGCACTGCCTCTGGCGGAAGCACCATTTACTTCGCCAACTTATTTGATTTGCTTGGCAATGGCAAAGTCGTCACCATCGACATCAATGATTACCCACGTCCCAAGCACGCACGCATCAACTACCTGCTGGGCTCATCCACGGCGCCGGAGATTTTCGAGAAGGTCAAGGAATTCATCAAACCTGGCGACACCGTCATGGTTGTGCTCGACTCCGACCACTCAAAACAACATGTTCTGAACGAAATGCTCCTGTACTCGCCGCTGGTAAGCAAAAACAGTTACTTAACGGTGGAGGACAGCAACCAGAACGGCAACCCTGTCTCGCCTTACTCCGGCCCTGGCCCCATGGAAGCCATTGAGGAGTTCATGGCAACCAACCGCGAGTTCAAGGTGGATGACTACCGCGAAAAGTTCTACCTTTCCTTTAACCCAAAGGGATATCTGAAGCGCATCGCCTAAGCGAGACGACTACCGCGACAAAAAACGCCGGGACTCATGATGAGACCCGGCGTTTTGTTTTGTGTGGCGCTGGTATGGAAGCGGCGGCTAGAACAGGTCGGCCATGCCGTAAAGCTTGCCCGGCTCCTTCTTGGCCAGCCATTTGGCGGCGCGCAGGGCGCCCTGGGCAAAGGTCTCGCGCGAGTGCGCCCGGTGCGTCACCTCGATGCGCTCGCCCGGGCCGAAGAAATAGGCCGTGTGGTCGCCCACAACATCGCCGCCGCGCAGGGCCACGACGCCAAGCTCCTTCTCGCCGCGCGGGCCGATGATGCCGTCGCGGCTGTGCTTCTTGACCTCGTCGTAGTCCCAGCCGCGCGCCTCGGCCATGCACTGGGCCAGCTTGAGCGCCGTGCCGCTGGGCGCGTCCTTCTTGCGGTTGTGATGGATCTCCATCATCTCCATGTCGTAGTCCGGGCCAAGCATCTGCACCAGCATGGGCAGCACCTTGAGCAGCACGTTCACGCCCACGCTCATGTTCGGCGCCAGAAACACCGGCACCTGCTTGGCCGCTTCCTCAAGCAGGGCGATCTGCCCCGGCTTGAGTCCCGTGGTGCCGACGACGATGGGGTTGCCGTGGTGTTTGCATATGCCCACATGCTCCACCGTGGCCTCGGGCGAGGTGAACTCCACCACGACAGCGCGCGGCGACTGGGGCAGCACGTCGTCGAGGTCGGCGGAGACCAGGCAGTCCAGGCTCTCCAACTCGGTGAGCCGGTCCGTGCGCTCGATGACGGCTTTCAAGGCGAGGTCCGCGTCCTGCTGGGCCAAGCGCACGAGGGTTGCGCCCATGCGGCCGCAGCCGCCCATGACGATGACGTCGGTGATGAGGTCAGTGCTCATATGAAGTCCTCCGGGTGTCGGGGTGGCGATGACGTTTGCGATTACGGTGCGGTGAGTCCATGCTGCCGCAGCATATCCAAAAATTGTGGGAAGTCCAAGACGGTCACGCCGAGGTCGCGCGCTTTGGCCAGCTTGCTTCCGGCCTCCTCGCCCGCGACGACATAGTCCACCTTGTGGGAAACCGAGCCGGAGCAGGACGCGCCGAGGCTCTCGACCAATGCCTGGGCCTGGGGGCGGCTCATGCCCGGCAGACCTCCGGTGAACACAAAGGTCCTGCCAGTCAGGGGCAGGTTCGCGGCATCGGCCGGCTGCCCGCCGCGGGGCCACACGCCAAGCTCCTTGAAGCGGGTGAGCATGGCCTCATTGCCCTCGTTGGCGAAAAAGGCGCGGATGCTTGCAGCCACCTTGGGGCCCACGTCTTTGAGCTTCATGAGCTCGGCCTCGTCCGCCTGGCGGAACTCGTCCATATCCGCAAAGCGCCGCGCCAGTTCCTTGGCCGTCTGCTCGCCAACGTCCTCAATGCCCAGCGCGCTGATGAACTTGGCCAGTGTGGCGTTCTTGCCGCCCTCGGCCACGGAGGCCACGAAGTTCTCCGCGCTTTTGGCGCCCATGCGCTCGAAGCCCTGCAACTGCCGGGCGGTCAGAACAAAGAGATCCGCGGGCGATTTGAGCAGACCGGCCTGGGCCAGCCGCTCAATCCATTTTTCGCCCACGCCGTCCATGCCGAGCCCGGCCTTGGAGACGAAGTGCACTATGCCCAGCACCACGCGGGCCGGGCAGGCGTGATTGGGGCAATAGGTGAACTTGTCCTCGGCCACCACCTCGCTGCCGCACACCGGGCAGTGGGCAGGGAATTCAAAGGGCGCATCGCGCTCCGCGCCCTCAACGATCACCGGCTCCACCACCTGGGGGATCACGTCGCCCGCGCGTTGGATCACCACCTGATCGTTGACGCGGATGTCCTTGGCGCGGATGTGGCTCAGGTTGTGGAGCGTGGCGCTGGAGACCTCGACCCCGGCCACGCGAACGGGCGCAAGCTCGGCCACGGGCGTGAGCACTCCTGTGCGGCCCACCTGGATGTTGATGGCCTTGAGCAGCGTGGTGACCTGCTCGGCAGGGAATTTGAGGGCCAGCGCCCAGCGCGGCGCGCGCGCGGTCTGACCAAGTAATTGCTGCAGGGCCAGGTTGTTCACCTTGGCCACAACGCCGTCTATCTCAAAGGGCAAGGTGTGGCGGCGCTCCTGCAGGTCCAGATAAAAGCGGGCAACATCCTCGACGGAAGTGCAAACACGCGCTCCTGGGGCAGTGGCCAGGCCCAGGGCCGCGACGCCGCGCATGACGGCCTCCTGCGTGGTCCAAGCGGGAGCGGCCTCGCCAGCGCCCCACTCCACCCGGCCGACGCCGTAAGCGAGAAAACGCAAGGGCCGCGCGGCCACGATGTTCGGGTCAAGCTGGCGGATGCTGCCGGCGGCGGCATTGCGCGGGTTGGCGAAGGCCTTTTGCCCGGCGCGCTGCTGCGCCTCATTCAAGGCGGCGAAGTCCGCCACGCCCATGACCACCTCGCCACGCACGTCGATGAGCGCGGGCGCGGAGCCGGAGGCCCGCAGCAATTGGCCGCGCAGGTTGCGCAGCATGCGCATGTTGGCGGTCACGTCCTCGCCGGTCTCGCCGTCGCCGCGTGTGGAGGCCACAAGAAGCGCGCCGTTCTCGTACGTCACCTCGCCCGCAAGGCCGTCCATCTTGGGCTCGACCCAAAACTCGGCCAGGGTTGCCAGCGGATCGGGAATGGCGAGCCGCAGTTGATTCAGGCTCTCCAAAGTCAGCGCGCCGCCCATGCGCACCAGCGGCAACAGCGAACGCGAGGCGCCCAGCCGTCCGGCCCTTGCGGCCAGAGCTTCCCAGCCCAAAGGCGCGGCCGTATCCTGCGCGGGCGCGAGCAGGCAGTCGGTGACCATCTTGCGGATCTCCGTGCCCAGGGCTGTGCGCTCGTCCTTCTTCTTATCCGGGCTGGTGGTGAACGACCGGCCGATGCCCTTCTCGATGTCCGCCAGAATCACATCGGTGAGGGCGTCGCGGAAGGCGTTGGGCAGCTTCACCTCGGCAAACTCGCGCCACTCGTCCAGGTTCATGGCGTTGTCCAGGCTCAGCAGCGGCATGGCGTGCCGATGCGCGGCAAAACCGGCGGCCACCTGTCCGCCAACGCGGCGCGTGGGCGAATTGGGATCGGCCAGCTCCGGGTGCGCGGCCTCCAGGGCGGCAAGCTCGCGGAACAGGGCGTCGTACTCGGCGTCCGTTATCTCCGGGCTGTCCAGCACGTAGTAGCGGTGGTTGTGGTATTCCAGCAGTTCGCGCAGTTCGCTCGCGCGCTGCAGTCCGGGGCTTTGGGACATGGCGGAGCTCACAGCGTCTGGCTCACCCGGGCAAGGTCCACAGGCCTGCCAACGGTGATGAGGGTGTCGTCCGCCAAAATGAGCTCCTTGGGGCCGGGATTGAAGACGAGTTCCCCGGTGGCGCGCTTGATGGCGACGACGATGAGATCAAAATCCTGGCGCAGGCGCGATTCCATGAGATTTTTGCCCGCCAGGGTCGAAGTCTGTTTGATGATGAGTTCTTCCAGCTGCAGGTCGATGTTGCCGCGCACAGCGAGGTCGATGAAGTCCGTCACCGTGGGCCGCAGCACGCTGTTGGCCATGCGCACGCCGCCGATGAGATGCGGCAGCACGACCTTGTTGGCGCCGGCGAATTCCAGCCGGGTGATGTGCGAGGCGTTGTTGGCCCGGGCAACGATGAAGATGCCGGGGTTGAGCTGCCGGGCGGTCAGGGTCACGTAGACGTTGGCGGCTTCGTCCGTCAGCGCGGTGACGATTGACTTGGCGCGCTTGATGCCCGCGGAGACAAGCAGGCCGTCGTCCGTGGCATCGCCCGCAAGGTGCATGATGCCCTCGCGCTTGAGCTGCTCCACCAGCTTCTCATCGTTTTCAATGACAACGACATCGGAGCTGGCCTTGAGGATCTCCTGCACGACGACGCCGCCGATGCGGCCGTAGCCGCACACGATGTAATGATTATCCAGCTTGTCTATGCGCCGTTGCACTTTGCGCCTCCACAAAAGCTTGTTCAGGTGCCCGTCAACCAGCATCCGCGAAAAGGAGCTGACGATGTAGGCGAAGTTGCCCACGCCGCAGATGATGATCATGGCCGTCAACAGCCGCGCCCTGTCCGAAAGGGGGTGTATCTCGCCAAAGCCGACCGTGGAGAGCGTGATGACCATCATGTAGAAGCTTTCGATAAAGCTCCAGCCTTCCACGAACATGAAGACGCAGAGGCCGACGGCGAACACCACGCACATGAGGCACAGGCCCAGCACGAACTGGAACAGCGGTCCCCATTTGTCTTGAATGGCCCGGATGCGGGCGGTGTTCAGCGACAAAGCCATTTATTCCCCCAGTTGCAGCAGGCGTTCGCGCAGGGCCAAAACGCGGTCGCGCAGGCCGGCCGCGCGCTCAAACTCAAGCTCCTTGGCCGCTTCGCGCATCTCGCGCTCCAGCGCGCCGATTTCCTTCTTGAGCCGCTTGGGGTCAAGTTCGCGCAGCAGCTCGTCGGCGGTGGGCTCCTGGCCCTCCGGCGCCACGTGCGCGGCCAAAGCCCCAAGCAGATTGTCCAAGCCCTTGATGATGGTCTGCGGCGTGATGCCGTTTTCCGCGTTGTACTGAAGCTGCTTCTCTCTTCTGCGGGCCGTCTCGTCAAGGGCCGCGCGCATGGAGGGCGTCACCGAGTCCGCATACAACAACACCCGGCCGCCGGCGTTGCGCGCGGCGCGGCCAAAGGTCTGGATGAGCGAGCGCGTGCTGCGCAGGAAGCCTTCCTTGTCCGCGTCCAGAATAGCTACAAGGGAAACCTCCGGAATGTCGAGTCCTTCCCGCAGCAGATTGATGCCCACGAGCACGTCGAACTCGCCTGTGCGCAGCGCCTGGATGATGGCCATGCGCTCCAGGGTCTCGATGTCGGAGTGCAGGTAGCGCGTGGTGACGCCCATCTGGTTCAGGTAGTCGGTCAGGTCCTCGGCCATACGCTTGGTGAGGGTGGTGACGAGCACGCGCTCGCCCTTGGCCACGCGCAGCTTGCACTCGCCCAGCAGGTCGTCCACCTGGCCGGACACGGGCCGTATGTCGATCTCCGGATCCACAAGGCCCGTGGGACGGATGACCTGCTCCACCACAAGCCCCTGGCTGCGCTCCAGCTCCCAGGGGCCGGGCGTGGCCGAGATATACACAGCCTGGTTCAAACGCTTTTTGAATTCCTCGAAGTTCAGCGGACGGTTGTCCAGGGCGCTTGGCAGCCGGAAGCCGAAGTCCACCAACGTGCTCTTGCGCGAGAAGTCGCCGTTGAACATGCCCCCCACCTGCGGAACGGTGATGTGGCTCTCGTCGAGGAAGAACAGGAAGTCGTCTGGGAAATAGTCGATGAGCGTGGCCGGCGGATCGCCCGGAGCGCGGCCGTCGAGGTGCCTCGAATAGTTCTCGATGCCGTTGCAGTAGCCAAGCTCCTCGATGGTCTCCAGGTCGAACATGGTGCGCTGCTCCAGGCGCTGCGCCTCCACAAGCTTGCCCTGGGCGCGGAACTCGGCCAGACGCAGCTGCAATTCCTCGCGTATGGCGTCCGTGGCGCGCTTGAGGTTGTCCTGGTCGGAAACATAGTGGCTGCCGGGATAGATGACAGTTTTGCGCAGGGTTGCCAGCACCTGTCCGGTCAGGGGGTCCGTCTCCTGGATGCTCTCGATCTCGTCGCCGAAGAAGCTGACGCGCAGGGCCTTTTCCCGGCTGTAGGCCGGAATGAGCTCCAGGGCGTCGCCGCGCACGCGGAAGGTGCCGCGGTGGAAGTCCATGTCGTTGCGCTCGTAGTGGACCTCCACAAGCCGCCCGATCAGGGTCTCAAGGGACATCTGCTGCCCCGCCTCCACGGGAATGATCATCTTGGCGTAGTATTCCGGCGAGCCCAGGCCGTAGATGCAGGACACGGAAGCAACGATGAGCACGTCGCGCCGGGTCAGCAGCGCATGGGTCGCCGCGTGGCGCAGCTTGTCGATGTCGTCGTTGATGCTGGAGTCTTTTTCAATGTATGTGTCGGAGTGCGGCAGGTAGGCTTCCGGCTGGTAATAGTCGTAATAGCTGACGAAATACTCGACGGCGTTGTTGGGAAACAGCCCCTTGAACTCGTTGAAGAGCTGGGCGGCCAGGGTCTTGTTGGGGGCCAGCACCAGAGCCGGACGGTTCAGCTGGGCCACAAGGTTGGCCACGGTGAAGGTCTTGCCGGAGCCGGTGACGCCGAGCAGCACCTGGTCGCGCACGCCGGCCTTGATGTTGGCCGCGAGTTCGGCGATGGCCGCTGGCTGGTCGCCCTTGGGCGTAAAATCGCTGACGAGTTCAAATGGCTTCGACATGATATCCTGTCCTTACGAGGCTGCGCCCCTTGTGCGGGGGGGGCAAAATCACTACAGTCATCCCCAAGAACCAAGCCGGAGGCCGACCGTGGAAATACAGATCATTCCCCCCACTTCCCCTTTGCCCATAGACCGCGCCCATGCGGTGTCCATGACCATAAAAAGCTTCAAGGGCCGCCGCGACGTCGAGGTGCACCTTTTCCGCCACACCTGGGACCCGGAGGAGGAAGAAGCCATCGACTGGGACCAGCTGCTGGCCGCACCGGGCATGAGCGAAGCGCCGGAAGCGGCGGGAAGCCGCAAGGTCGTGCTGGAGGCGCTGACAGCCGAGGAACGCGACCAGACCATCGCCTACCTGCATGAGCATTACGCCAACAGGCTTTCGGCCATCACCTCAAGCCCCATCCCCTTCCCCATTCCCATCGGCCTCATGGCCCTTTCGGACTTGAGCGAAGGCAAGAGCATCGGCTTCATCCACTTCGAACGCATTCCCCACTTCAAATTGGGCTTCGCCCTGCGCGGGTTCTACGATTTGAGCCAGCACCCGCCCATCGTGGAGACCTCGACCACCGCCGGCTGAGGCCTGTCACGCCCGCGCCACATTCCGGGCGCGGCTTGTGACCACAGTGCATTTATCCTAGAAAAGACGTCCCAGGGCCAAACCGGCGACTATGGAGACAACGCCCAGCACGGTCTGGCCCGTAATGTTCGAGGCGGCGGCGAACCATTGCCCGTTCTGCATCAACGCCACGGACTCGAACATGTATGAGGAAAATGTCGTATATGCGCCCATGAAGCCGGTCAGGGCATACAGACGCATGTCGCCGGGCAGGCCGCTGCGATTCTCCACAATGGCGTAAACCAAGCCAAAGAGCAGGCAGCCGGTGATGTTCACAACGAAATTGCCAAAGGGAAAGCCCTCTCCGGCAAGACGCTGAAAAACGCCGCCGACCCAGAACCGGGCAAGCGTCCCGGCGGAACCGGCAAGGCAGAGAAACAGGTATTTCTGGAACATGAAAAGCCCCCGCAAGCGCCTATCCGGCGCGAGGGAACCCTAGCAGCCCGGCCCAAAGGAGAAAAGCGGAAAAATGCCACTGGAAATCGAGATCAAATACCTGGACGTGGACCACGACGCCCTGCGCCGTCGCCTCAAGGATCTCGGCGCCCACTTCATCAGCCGGGGCTTTGAGGCCAACGTGGTGTACGACGACGCCCTGCGCGGCCTCAAGGCCAAGGGGACCCTTTTGCGCCTGCGCGAGAAGAACAGCCGTTTTGTCCTGACGCTGAAGCGCAGCGCGGCCGAGCAATCCGCCACGGCGAAGATCTACGAGGAGGCCGAAACCGAGATAGCCAACGCTCCGGCCCTGCGCGAGATCCTGTCCGGCCTGGGCTACGAGCCTGCCCTGCGCTACGAGAAGCTGCGCGAAAAATGGCAGCACCTGGGGTGCGAGGTCTGCCTCGATACCCTGCCCTTTGGCGCCTTTGCCGAAATCGAAGGCGACGAGGCCGGCATCGCGGCCTGCGCCAGCGCCCTTGAACTGCCGCCGGAAAAAGCCTCAAAGGCGACCTACCACGACCTGAACCGGCTCCACAGGGAAAAGGCAGGCCTGCCGCCCGACGAATCCTTTGTCTTCAATGACGAGGAAAAATCCAGGATTCTCGCGCGCCGGGCAACGGACTAGGCATCCCCCCCTCGACAACGGCAATCCAATGCCTAACATTTCAGCATGCAACATATGAAACACGTTGGGAGCACCATTTCATGAGCGGGCAAACCGAGACGCGCCAGGCGCCGGATCTGGATTTTGCGAACGAGACCCGCGAGCCACGGCGCTTCAAGGTGCTGTTGCACAACGATGACTATACCACCATGGACTTCGTGGTCCACGTGCTGGAGCGCGTGTTCCACAAACCCGAACACGAGGCCATGAACATCATGCTGGCCGTGCACAAGAAAGGGTTCGGCGTCTGCGGTGTTTTTACCGCCGAAGTGGCGGAGACAAAGGTGGATACGGTTCATAGCATGGCCAGGGCCGCGGGGTTTCCTCTGCGCGCCAGCCTGGAGGAGGTTTAGCGGGATGTTGAGCAAGGGACTTGAAGCCGTTCTCGCCAGCGCGTTCCACGAGGTCAGAAACCGCCGCCACGAATATCTGACCCTGGAGCACCTGCTCTACGCCATGACCGGCGAACCCGTGGGCAGCAACATCCTCGACGCCTGCGGCGCCGACGTGGACCGCTTGCGCCTCCAGCTCGAAGGCTTTTTCCGCGACCACATGGACCAGCTGCCTGAAGGCACCGACACCGAGGTCGTGCAGACCTTGAGCGTGCGCCGCGTCATGCAGCGCGCCGTGTGGCAAAAGGAATCCTCCGGCAAGGGCCTTGTGGAGGTGGGCGACGTCATCGCCGCCATGTTCGAGGAGGAAGACTCCTTTGCCGTGCATTTTCTGGCCAGCCACGGCGTCACGAGGCTCGACGTGCTCGAGTACATCTCCCACGGCCTGCGCGACCCGGCCGACGCCGGCGATGACGAAGGCGCCGCGCATCCCGGCCCTAGGACCGAAACCCCGCAGCGCAAGAACCCCCTTGAGGAGTTCACCCGCGACCTGACCGCCAAGGCCAAGGCCGGCGAGATCGATCCCATCATCGGCCGCGCGGCCGAGCTGGAACGCACCATCCAGGTGCTGGCCCGCCGCCGCAAGAACAACCCCATTCTGGTGGGCGACCCCGGCGTGGGCAAGACGGCCCTGGCCGAGGGCCTGGCGCTCTTGATCGCCCAGGGCAAGGTGCCCAGCCAGTTCACCGATGCGCAAGTGTTCGCCCTGGACATGGGCGCGCTGCTCGCCGGCACCAAGTACCGCGGCGACTTCGAGGCCCGGCTCAAGGGCGTGCTGGCGGAGCTCAAGCGCATCCCCAACGCCATCCTCTTCGTGGACGAGATCCACACCATCGTGGGTGCTGGCGCGGTTTCCGGCGGCAGCATGGATGCCTCGAACATCCTGAAGCCCTTCCTGGCCGCGGGCGAGGTGCGCTGCATCGGGTCCACGACCTTTGAGGAATACCGCAATAATTTCGAGAAGGACCGCGCGCTTTCGCGCCGTTTCCAGCGCATCGACCTTGTGGAGCCCAGCGTGGACGAAACCGTGGACATCCTCAAGGGCCTCAAGCCCTACTATGAGGAATTCCACGGCGTTGTGTACACGCCGCCCGCCCTGCGCTCCGCGGCCGAACTCTCCGCCCGCTACATCACCGAGCGCTTCCTGCCCGACAAGGCCATCGACGTGCTGGACGAGGCCGGGGCGCAGTTCAAGCTCTCCACCCGCCCGCGCAAGAACTCGCGCATCGGCGTGCAGGACGTGGAGCGCGTGGTGGCGCGCATGGCGCGTATTCCGGCCCGCCGCCTCACCGGCACGGACAAGGACCGCCTGCGCGATCTGGAAGTGGAGATCAAGAAGTCCGTGTTCGGCCAGGACGAGGCCGTGGGCATTCTGTGCAAGGCCATTCGCCGCTCGCGCGCGGGCATGAAGCAGCCGGGACGACCCCTGGGCGCGTTTTTGCTCACCGGCCCAACGGGCGTGGGCAAGACCGAACTCTCCAAGCAGCTGGCCAATGTCATGGGCGTGCAGTTCCTGCGCTACGACATGAGCGAATACATGGAGAAGCACGCGGTTTCGCGGCTCATCGGCGCGCCTCCGGGCTACGTGGGCTTCGACCAGGGCGGCCTGCTCACCGAGGCCGTGCGCAAGAACCCGCACTGCGTGGTGCTCTTCGACGAGATCGAAAAGGCGCACCCGGACGTGTTCAACATCCTCCTACAGGTGATGGACTACGCCACCCTGACCGACAACACCGGGCGCAAGGCCGACTTCCGCCACGCGGTGCTGCTCATGACCTCCAACGCCGGAGCCCAGGAGCTGGCCAAGGGCGGGCTGGGCTTTACGCGCAACGAGCACGCCGACCGCAAGAGCGGCTCGCTCAAGGCCATTGAGCGCCTGTTCAGCCCGGAGTTCCGCAACCGGCTCGACGCCGTCATCCCCTTCGGCTCGCTGAACCGCGAGATCATGCTGCGCGTGGTGGACAAGCACATCAGCGAACTGGCCGACCAGCTCAAGGAGCGCCGCGTCAACATCCGCCTGACGGAAGCCGCGCAGAACCGCCTGGCCGTGCTGGGCTATGACCAGGCCTTCGGCGCGCGGCCCATGGCCCGCGTGGTGCAAGTGGAGATCAAGGACGCCATCGCCCCGGAGCTGCTCTTTGGCAGTTTGCAAAAGGGCGGCGAGGTGCTGGTGGATCTTGCGCCGGGCACGGACATCGAGGCGCCGGCCAAGGCCGGGGCGTCCAGCTGCGGCACCTGCTCCGGCGAATTCGTCTTCCGCTACACGGCGCTTGAGGCGCAGCAAGCCCAGCGCCCGGAACCAGCACTGGCGCAGTGACCATCTATCGCCTCTTTGACGAGCCGGTGTTCCCTGACCCGGCAGAGGCGGACCCGGACGGTCTGCTGGCCATCGGCGGCGACCTTTCGCCGCAGCGGCTGGTTGCGGCCTACGCCCATGGCATCTTCCCCTGGTACTCGCAGGGGTCGCCCATCCTGTGGTGGTCGCCGGACCCGCGTCTTGTGCTCTTTCCCACGGAACTGCACGTGCCCGGCAGCCTGCGGCGCGTGCTCAACGCCCAGCGCTTTCACTTCACCCTCGATCAGGCCTTCGGCCAGGTCATCCGCGCCTGCGCGGCCACGGCCAGGCCGGAGCAGGACGGCACCTGGATCATGCCGGAGATGATCGCCGCATACGAGGGCCTGCACGCCCTTGGCCTGGCGCACAGCGCGGAGGCCTGGCGCGACGGCGCGCTTGTGGGCGGCGTGTACGGCGTCACCCTCGGCAGCGTCTTCTTCGGCGAGTCCATGTTCCACAAGGAGCCGGACGCCAGCAAGGCGCTCTTCGCCACTCTGGTGCGCTGGCTTGCGGCGCGCGGCTGCACGCTCATCGACTGCCAGCAGACCACGGCGCATTTGTTGCGCTTCGGCGCGCGCGAGATAGGACGGCGGGAATTCCTCGATCGTGTGGCGGCGGGGCTGTGCTGCAACGCCCTCACGGGCGCGTGGCGGACGGAAGTGGACGGCAAGGAATTCGGGTCTTAGATCTTCTTGGAAAACGTCGCACCCCGCGACGGCAGCTCATCCCGCAAATGCTTTGCGCCGACTCGGCCCGTCTAGTCTTTGCAGAGGCGGACGACCTCGGCCGCGATGGCCGTGAGCGGCATGACCTTGTGCACGCCGCCGTGCTTGATGGCTTCCGCGGGCATGCCGAAGACCACGCACGAGGCTTCGTCCTGGGCGATGGTGTATGCCCCGCCGTCGAACATCTCGCGCATGCCTTTGGCCCCGTCGTCGCCCATGCCGGTCATGATGACGCCAACCGCGTTTTTGCCCGCGTAGCGCGCCCCGGAGCGGAAGAGCACATCCACGGAAGGCCTGTGGCGCGACACCAACGGCCCGTCCTTTACCTCCACATGATAGCGGGTGCCACTGCGCTTGAGCAGCATGTGCTTGCTGCCGGGGGCGATGAGCGCCTGGCCGCGCAAAAGCGTGTCGTTGTCCTGTGCCTCGCGCACGTTGATGCGGCAGACGCCGTCCAAACGCTTGGCGAAGGCGGCGGTGAAATGCTCGGGCATGTGCTGCACAACGGCAATGGCCGGGCAGTCCAGCGGCAGGGCCGAAAGGAAGGTCAACAACGCCTCTGTGCCGCCGGTGGAGGCGCCAACGAGCACGACCTTTTCCGTGGTGCGCAGGTTGAAATTGCCGGGCTGGGCCTTGGCGAGAATGACGTCGGCATCGAGCTTGGGCGCCACCTTGAGGGGCGAGGAGGCGGAAACCGCGCGCACCTTGGCCTGTGCGGCCGCGCGCACGGCATCGATGATGCGGATGCGCGATTCCTCAAGGAACTGTTTGGTGCCGATCTTGGGCTTGGTGATGATCTCCACGGCGCCGTATTCCAGGGCGCGAAAGGTGGTCTCGTCGCCGTCCACCGCAAGCGAGGAGCAGATGACCACGGGAATGGGATGCTGGGCCATGAGCTTGCGCAAAAATGTCAGGCCGTCCATGCGCGGCATTTCAATATCCAGGGTGATGACGTCCGGAATCTGCTCACGCATTTTCTCGGCCGCGGCCAGCGGATCAGCCACCGCGCCGATGACCGTGATGCCCGGATCGGACTTCAGGATCTCCATGAGCGTCTGACGCACAAGGGCCGAGTCGTCGACCACCAGAACTCGAATGGGTTTGCCCATCAGCGCGCTCCTCTCCATTGCCGCATTCTATACACGTTTGTATACCGTGGGTGCGACAGGTTCAAGGGGCAAGTCCATTCCCGCCAGGCTCTCGGAATGGCCGATGAACAGATATCCGCCCACGGCCAGCTTGCGGCAAAAACGCGAAAAGAGCGTCTCCTGCGTCTGTCTGTCGAAATAGATGACCACGTTGCGGCAGAAAATGATGTCGAGCTGGCCGTCGAAGGAGAACTCCTCCATGAAATTGAGACGGCGGAAGCGCACGCGGTTGCGCGCCTCCGGTCCGATGCGCACCAGCCTGCGCGCATGGTCCTTGCTGCGCAGCAAGTAGCGCTTGCGGTACTCGGGCGGGATGGGTCCGATCTTCGTTTCCGGATAAATGGCGCGCACGGCCATGCGCAGCACCTGGGTGCTGATGTCCGTGGCGAGGATGCTGAAGTTGAAGCCGTCGTTCAGCCTGGCGAATTCGCTCAACACCATGGCCAGGGTGTACGGCTCCTCGCCGGAGGAGCAGCCAGCGCTCCAGATGTTCACCCCGCGTGGCGAAGCTCTCCGCGCGTGCAGGTCGGGAAGCACGGCGTTGGTCAAAAGCTCAAAGTGCTTGGGTTCGCGAAAAAAATCCGTGGTGTTGGTGGTCACCACGTCCACAAGGTTCACCAGCTCTTCTTCCATGCCGCGCGGGCTGAAGAGATACTCGCAATATTCCTCATGGGTGGACATGTTGAGCTCGCGCAGGCGCTTTTGCAGCCTGGCCTCAAGAAGGGTCTTCTTGGTGGCGGGCATCTTGATGCCCAGCTCGGATTTGATGAACTCGCTGAAGCGCTCGAAAATCTTCGCGTCCATGTGCGCCAAGCCCATGCCCTCCGCAGCGCACTGCGGTTTGGACTTTGCCGAGGAGCCTTGAGCGGTCATAAGCAAGCGGCCTTCATGGTCAGACGGCGTTGTCGGCGACCACGGAGCGCACGAGCCGCGGGACGTCGAGGATGAGGGCCAGACTGCCGTCGCCCTTGATGGTTGCGCCGGAGATGCCTTCCACGTCGCGGTACACGCGGCCCAGAGACTTGATGACGGTCTGGTGCTCGCCGATGACATGGTCGACCACGATGCCGATGCGGCGTCCCTCGACCCCGGTGATCACGATCTGCTCGATCTCCGGGGCCTCGCCTTCGACCTCGAACCAGCGGCGCAGGCTGATGTAGGGCACCAGCTCGCCGCGCAGATTGATGATGCGCTTGCGACCGGTGGGGTCCACGTCCTGCTGGTGCAGCTCCACGCACTCCTCCACCAGCGAAAGGGGGATGACGAAGAAGCCGTCGCCCACCTGGACCTGCAAGCCCTCGATGATGGCCAGGGTCAGCGGCAGGCGGATGGTGATGGTGGTGCCGTGGCCAAGCTCGCTCTTGATCTCGATTGCGCCGCGCAGGGAGTCGATGGCGCGGTGCACCACGTCCATGCCCACGCCCCGGCCGGAAATGCTGGTGACTTTCTCCGCCGTGGAGAAGCCGGGCTGAAAGATCAGCTTCAGGGTCTCATGGTCGGAAAGTTCGGAGTCGGCGGCGATGATGCCTTTTTCCACGGCCTTGGCGCGAATGGCCGCGGGGTCCATGCCCTTGCCGTCGTCGGTGATGCGGATGAGCACTTCGGAGCCGGAGTGCTCGGCCTCGAGCAGGATAAGGCCCTGGGGACGCTTGCCCGCGGCCTTGCGCTCCTCGGGCATGTCGATGCCGTGGTCGATGCTGTTGCGCAGCAGGTGCACCAGGGGATCGCCCAGGCGCTCCAGCACGGTCTTGTCGAGCTCGGTCTCTTCGCCGCGGGTCACAAGCTCAATGTCTTTGCCGAGTTCGGAGGACAAATCGCGAACGAGGCGGCGGAATTTGCTGAAGGCAGAACCGATGGGCAGCATGCGGATGCCCAGGGTGCTGTCGCGCAGGTCCGCGCTCAGGCGCTCAAGCTGCTCGGCCAGTGTCGTCAGCAGCGGGTCGCCGCGCTCGGAGACGATTTGCGAAATCTGGGCCTGCACAATGACCAGCTCGCCCACAAGATCGACCAGGGTGTCGAGCTTGTCCGCGGCAACGCGCAGGCTGTTGCCGGAATCCTTGAGCGGGGTCCGGGCGGGCTGCGCCTCGCGCGCGGGTGCGGCGGGGGTGTCGGCTGGTTTTGCCTTGGGCGGCGGCGAGGGGGCCGCAGGCGCCGGGGAGCTGGCTTGTCCAGCGCCGGAGATGGCGACCGCGGGCGCGACAGGAGCGGAAACCTCGGGCGCAGCAACGTCATCGTGCTGCGTGGCGGGCGGGGAAGCAAGCGCCTGTGAGGCGGCACGCTCGTCATCGTCCGGAAAACGTCCGTCCGGATCGGCCTGGGCGATGTCCACGTCAAGGTCGATGTCCGTGAAGAAAAAGAGGTCTTGAATGGCGGAGACGCCCGCCGCCGTTTTCAGCAGCACCTCCCAGGACAGGTACAGCGTCCTGGGGTCCAGCGTCTCCAGTTCCGGGATGCGGCTCTCGTCCGCCTGCACGGAGCACTCGCCCAAGGCGCGCAGATCCTCGAAAAGCGGGTCAAGGTTCAGCTCCTTGTCCACCTTGGGGTCGCGCGGGCGGATGCGGATGCGGTAGGCGACGGCGGTTTCGGACGCGGCATCTGCGGCGGCCATCATTGCGGCGGCGGCTTCGTCATCCGGATCAGGAATGCTCTGGGCTTGCGGCTCCGGCGAAGCGCAGGCCGGGGCATCCGTGGCGTTGCGGATGGGTTGGCCAGAGAGCAAGGCGCGCACGTCGCACTGGATCTCCTCGCCCTTTTCCTCGCTGCCGTTGCCATTCTCATCCACGCCGTTCAACAAGCCCAGGATATGGTCGCGCGCAGCGAAAGAGGTCGTGATGAGATCGCGCGTGACGACAAGCTCGGTGTTGCGGACCTTGTCAAACACGTTTTCCAGCGAATGGGTGAAGTTGGCGATGTCGTCGAAACCGAACATCGCGCCCGAACCCTTGATGGTGTGCAGGGCGCGGAACACGCGGTTCACCAGGTCCAGGTCCTGCGGCGAGTCCTCCAGTTCGAGCAAGGTTGTGTCGAGTTCCGCGAGGAGGTCCAGGGCCTCTTCCCGAAAAATCGCACGACTTTCATCATCGGACATCACAGGGAACTCCAGGGGACGGACTGCTCAGACACCACTTCAGGCCGCGCATGCGGCATGGACGACACAAGCCAAAGGCAACAGCCAGGGACAATGGCGCGCTTTGGAGGTCGGCGCATGTCCAGCGCTACAGACACTAGCCCCAGGCCAGAAAAAAAGCAATGCACACCGGACGTTCTATGAACACCGGCCATGGCATATCCCTTTACCTGCCAGCGGCATCCAGCACATCGAACTTGGCAAATTTCATGACGAACGAGGCGCGGCCCTGCGTGGCGGAGCGCAGCACGGTGGAAAAGCCGAACAGCTGGCCCAAGGCCGCAAAGGCCTGCACGAGCTTCTGCCCGCCGCGGTCCTGGATATTCTCGATCTTTGCGCCTTTGGAGCCAAGCAGCCCGACCACCTCGCCGATGAAGGCGTCCGGCGCGCTCACCTCGACCCACATGATGGGCTCCAGAAGCATGGACGAGGCCTCGGCAAGGGCGCGCTTGAGGGTCATGGCCGCCGCCATGCGGTACCCGGCCGCGCTCGACTCGCCCTCGCGCCGGGGCATGTCCAGCACGCGCACGCGCACGTCCTGCACAGGGTAGCCGCCAAGAACGCCGCAGTTCAGGCCATCCGCCAGCCCTTCGGCCACGGCTTCGCTCCAGGCCTGAGGATACTGGGCGCGGTCGAGCTCGAACTGCACGACCTGCCCGGCCCCGCGCGGCAAAGGCTCGATGGCCAGGCGCACCGCGCCGTAATGCAGCACCTCGCCCAGCTCGCGGTGGAACTCCTCCTGCACCTCGGCCGTGCCCGTCACGGTCTCCTGATACACCACCTGCGGCTTGCCCGTGCGCGGCTTGAGCCCGTGCTCGCGGGCCATGCGCTCCAACAGCACCTCAAGGTGCAGCTCGCCCATGCCCGACAAGATGACCTGCCCGGTGTCGGCGTCGCGCGCAACCGTCAGGGTCGGGTCCTCCAAAAGATAGCGCTGCAACACTTCGTCGAGCTTGTCCGCCTCTTCGGCGTTCTTCGGCTCAATGGCCAGGGAGATGACCGGCTTGTAGTCCGCTATCTGCTCCAGCAGGATGGCATCGTCCTTGCGCGCGAGGGTGTCGCCCGTGCGGCCGAAGCGCATTCCCGCGGCCGCGACGATCTCGCCGGCCTTGGCCACCTCGATCTTCTCCCGGCGGTCCGCATGGAGGCGAAACAGCCGTGCCACGCGCTCCTCTGTGCCGTGGGTGACGTTGAGGACCGTCTCCCCTTCCGTCAGGCACCCGGAATAGATGCGCAGAAAAGACTGCTTGCGGCCGGACTCCATGACGACCTTGAACACCAGGGCCGAAAGGGGCGCTTCCGGATCGGCCGGGAAACTCTTGGGCAGATGCGTGGCCGGGTCCACGCCGGCCTGCTGGGGCACATCAAGGGGGCTTGGCAGATAGGCGCAAATGGCGTCCATAAGCGGCTGCACGCCGGCGTTTTTCAGCGCCGACCCGACAAATACGGGCACAAGCTTCAAGTTGATGACGGCGGAGCGGATGGCCGCGTCGATGGCCTCGGGCGCGATGTGCTCGCCGGAAAGATAGGCGTTCATGACACCCTCGTCCGTGTCGGCGAGGGTCTCCAGCATTTTTTCCCGCCAGGGAGCCACGCGCTCCAACTCCAGCGGGGTGAGGGGCAGGCGCGTGTACTCCGCGCCACGGCTGTCGGCGTCGAACACAAGCCGCTCCAAGCGCACAAGGTCGAACACGCCGCGAAAATCCGCGCCCTCGCCGTCCGGCGCCTGCACGGCCAGCGTGTTGACGCCAAGCTTCTCATGCATGGACTGCAGCACCGCGGCGTAGTCCGCGCCGAGCCGGTCGATCTTGTTGACGAAGGCCAGCTTGGGCACATGGTAGCTTTCGCTCTGCCGCCACACGGTCTCGGACTGCGGCTCCACGCCGCTGACCGCGCAGAACACGCCCACGGCCCCGTCGAGCACGCGCAGGGAGCGCTCCACCTCGACGGTGAAGTCCACGTGTCCCGGGGTGTCGATGAGGTTCACCGTGTGGCCGAGCCACTGGCAGGAGGTGACGGCCGAGGCGATGGTGATGCCGCGCTCCTGCTCCTCGGGCATGAAGTCCATGGTGGCGGTGCCCTCGTGGACTTCTCCCAGGCGGTGGATGCGCCCGGCGTAGAACAGGATGCGCTCTGACAGGGTGGTCTTGCCCGCGTCGATGTGCGCGATGATGCCGATATTGCGGATGCTGTGCAGATATTTGGCGGAAATCGGCTTTTTGCTCACGGTCTGCGGCCTCGCGTGTGCTGAAGGATCAGGGAGTCGTGCTGAAGATTTGCCGCTGGCGGACAAACAGGTCCGGGGCGAGTTCGGGCCAGCACCACAGGCCGAGGCACGTCTCCGTGACCGTGACAAGCGCCCTGCCCTGCCCGGAGCGCGCCTGCGGCACCAGGTCGAGGTCGCGGTGCGCGGCATGAAAATGCTTCCAGGCGGTTTCATCCGCAACGGCCTTGCGCGCGCCCGGCGCCACCCCGCCAATCTCGAAATTGAGGAGCCCGTACAGAAGCGACACATCAAGAGGGGGGAACTGGTGCGATTCGTCGCGCCACAAGCCGCAGACACGCGGCGGCCGCAGAGCGGCCAGGCGCAGGGAGGAGGCGTCCAGGGCCTGGGCCAAGGCGGGCTGGCCGAGCATGTGCCGGAAAGACGCCGTGTCCGGATACAGCACAACGCCGGGTTCGCCGCTGGCGGCGCAGTCGGCCAGCAGCCGCTGCAGCAGCACCGGGCCGACCGCGGCGACGCTCTCCTGCCCGGCCAGTTCGCAGGCGACCAGCAGGCTGTCGGGAATATCGGACTTCTTGCCCACGCGGCACACGAGCACCTGGGGCACGCGCGCGCACAGGGCGGGCAGCAGGGCGGCAAGGAACAACGCCGGGGCATCCAGGTCGTGGTCCATCAGGAGCAGCACTAACAGCGCGGGCTCCTGCGAACGCTGGCGGGTGAAGAGTTCGAAGCGCTCCTGCGTGGCCAGGCTGATGGGCTGTGCGGGCTGCCACAGGGCATACTGCCTGGCGATGACGCACTTCAGCAGCGCGCGCCTGTCGTCGGCCAGGGCGTTGTACGCTTTGGCGAAGCGGCCATCGGGAAGCAGGTGCGGTTCAAACCAGTCCGGCGGGGACCAGCCCGTGGGCTCAAAACAGGGGAAACGAGACTCCATGCCGGGCCGACTCCAAGAGAAGAGTGGACATTACAGCCATTTCAAGAGGCGCTTCCAGGTCCACTGCACCCGCTCGCGCTCTTCTTCGGACAGGGCCTTCTGATACTCGAAATAGGAGTACTCGGCCTGCTTGCGCACATAGTCCTTGAACTCGACGACATCGCCGTAGTTTTCAAGGATGTACAGATAGCGGTGCCAGGCAGAACCGTATTTCTCCGTGCGCCAGAAGAAGTCGGCCACAAAAATCTCATGTTCCGCAAGGATCTTGCGGCACGTGTAGATATTCTCCTTGGTGGCCTTGGCGAACTCCGACTTGGGGTAGGACTCCTCGAGACGGTAGAAAAGCTCAAGTGCTTCTTTCACATTATCCTGGCGCAGATCAATGGTGCGGAACTGCTTCAGGTTCGCCTGGCCCATCTGGAACAGCACGTAAGGAATCTGCGGGCTGGTGGGGTGCAGGGTCTCGAATTCCTTGTAGGCGTCCACGGCCTCGGGGTACTTGGCGTCCAGGTAGTAGGCGTCGCCAAGGGCGATCTGGGCCTTGGTGGTCAGCGGGCTGAAAGGATAGCGGTCGTTGAGCTTGATGAAGTTCTCGGCCGCGCGCGAGTAGCGCTTGTCCTGCATGTAGTCCATGCCGGATTCAAAGAGCTCTTGCGCCGTGTCCTCCGCAGGGGGCAAAAAATAGTAGTCGATGAGCCCGCAGGAGGAGATCAGCGGCAGCAGGAGCAGCAAGAAGACCGCGATAAGGCGCTTAGGCATGCAGGCTTTCCAGATAGGCGTAGGCCGCAGTGGCCGCAGTGGCGCCATCGCCGACCGCGGTCGCCACTTGGCGGCAGTTTTTGCTGCGAACGTCGCCCGCGGCGAAAAAGCCCGGCAGGTTGGTGCGCATTTCACAATCGGTGTTGACGAATCCGGCCTTGTCGCGGTCGAGGCCAGCGGGCACAAAGGAGGCGACGGGTTCAAAACCGACGAACACGAACACGCCGTCAACCGGCAGTTCGCTCTTGTCACCGGTCTTGACGTCGGTGAGGGCCACGCTGGTTACGCCCTTGAAGGGGTCGCCCTTGATTTCGTCCACAATGGTGCTGCGCAGAATCTTGATCTTGGGGTTGAGCTCGCACTTGCTCTGGTAGCACTTGCAGCCGCGGAACTCGTCGCGGCGGTGGATGAGGTAGAGCTTGTCCACCAGGCGCGCCAGGTACAGCGATTCCTCAAGGGCGGAGTTGCCGCCGCCGATGACGGCCACGGTCTTGCCTTTGAAGAAATTGCCGTCGCACAGGGCGCAGTAAGAAACGCCGCGGCCGGAGTACATCTCCTCGCCCGGGGTGCCCACGTGCTTGTAGCGCGCGCCGGTGCACAAGATCACGGCCTTGGCCTCCAGCGTTTCGTCGCCGACCTGGATGACGTAGCCGCCGTTCTGCGCGGTGATGCTCTTGACCTCGTCCGAGTGGCGGGCAAGCTCGTAATTGGACAGATGCTCCACGAACTTGTCGACAAGTTCGTAGCCCTTCACGGCCTTGGGATAACCGGGATAATTCTCGATCTCCTCGGTCATGAGCACTTGCCCGCCGGGAGAGAGCTTCTCCACCAGCGCCGTGTTCACACCGGCCCGCACGAGGTACAAAGCGGCGGTGAGCCCGGCAGGCCCACCGCCAATGACGACAGCGTCGTAGGTATTCATCGTTCCCTTACGCCTTTTTGGCGATCATGTCCTTGATGCTGCTCTTGGAAACGGCGCCGGTGGACTGGTCCACAACTTCGCCGCCCTTGAAAAGGATCAGGGTGGGGATGGCGCGGATTCCGAAACGGCTGGGGCTGGCGGAATTCTCGTCAACGTTCATTTTGCAGATCTTGACCTTGCCCTCGAGCTCGGTGGCAAGCTCGTCGATGATCGGTCCCATGGCGCGGCAAGGGCCACACCACGGAGCCCAAAAATCGACCAAAACAGGCACGGGGCTCTGCAAAACTTCCTGCTCGAAATTGCCGTCAGTCACCTGGGTAGCCATATTCACTCCTTGGGGTCAATAGTCACGTAGAGTTACACTCAGTTGCAGCGGCACGGCGAGGTGCGAAAGAGGCCATGCCACATTCTGTTTAAACTAGTTCCGCACACGGCTTCTGTCAAGCCGGAACCCCGCGCCGTTACTGCGCCGAACGCGTCCAATCCTCAGGAACGGCACGTCCGCGCGGCACGGATTCGAGGTCCAGGCCGTGGCGGTATCCGGCCTTGAGGGCGAGGCTGCCCGCGTGAGCGATCATGGAGGCGTTGTCGGTGCACAGCGCCGGACTGGGCAGGTGCAGGGCCAGGCCATGCCCGCGCGCCACGTTGGCCATGGCCGCGCGCACATGGGAGTTGGCGGCCACCCCGCCCGCAACCACCAGGGAAACAAGCCCGGCCTCCCGCTCCAGCGCACGCTCCACCTTGATGCGCAGGGTCTCGGCCACGGCGTAGTTGAAGGACGCGGCCACCAGGGCCAACTCGGCCGGGTGTCCGGCCAGGGCCAGGGCGCCATTCTTCTGCAGGGCGTCGGCATCGGGCATGGCGCCATAGGCCAGGTGCGGCCGCTTGGCCAGATGCTCGGCCACGGAGGTTTTGAGGCCGCTGAAGCTGAAGTCCAGGTTGTCGTTGTGGGTGTAGGCCAGGGGAAAAAGCCTGTGATCAGGCTCCACGCCCCGGCTCAAGTCGTCCAGGTAGCGCCCGCCGGGATACGGCAGGTTGAGCAGCTTGGCGACCTTGTCAAAGGCTTCGCCCGCAGCGTCGTCCAGGGTGCGTCCCAAAAGCGAGAACTTGGTCGGCGAATCAATGCGGTAGATGTGCGTGTGTCCGCCGGAGACAAGCAGGCCCAGGGCCGGGAAGCGCATTTCCTGCTCCAGTCCGGCGGCGAGAAGATGCGCGTGCAGATGGTTCACGCCGATGAGCGTTGCGCTTGTGGCCAGGCACAGGCCCTTGGCGAAGCTGAGCCCCACCAGCAGGCTGCCCAGCAGCCCTGGGCCGCGCGCCACGGCGATGGCGTCGATGTCTTGCGGCACAACGCCAGCCCTGGCGAGCAGATCGCGGAAGAGCACAGGCAGCATGCGCTGGTGCTCGCGGGAGGCTATCTCCGGCACAACGCCGCCGAAAACGGCATGGATGTCCGTCTGCGATGCCAGCGCCTCCGACACGAGCGAGCCGTCGCGCACAAGGGCGACGCCGGTTTCGTCGCAGGAGGTCTCGACGCCGAGAACAAGCACGGGATCAGGCCTGCTGGGCCTTTTCGTAAATGGCCCGCACCTGCTCCACGTCCTTCTTGGATCCCACGAACAGAGGCACGCGCTGGTGCAGGTGCTCGGGCACGATGTCCAGAATGCGGTTCATGCCGTCCGTGGCCATGCCGCCCGCCTGCTCGACGATGAAGGCCATGGGCGCGGCCTCGCACATCAGGCGCAGCTTGCCGCTGGGCTTGCTCGGATCGCGGTTGTCCGAGGGGTACATGAAGATGCCGCCGTAGATGAGATTGCGGTGGAAGTCGGACACGAGGGAGCCGATGTAGCGCAGGCTGTAGGGCTTCTTGCGCGTCATGCCGGCGGCCTTGAAATGCGCCAGCACCTCCAGGGTGGGCTCGTCCCAGTAGTGGTAATAGCCTTCGTTCACGGAGTAGATGTTGCCCTGCTCCGGAATGCGGATGTTCGGGTGCGAGAGCAGAAACTCGCCCACGCTGGGGTCGAGGGTGAAGCCGTTGACGCCGTCGCCCGTGGTGAAGACCATCATGGTGGAGGAGCCGTAGAGGATGTAGCCCGCTGCGACCTGGTCGGCGCCCTTTTGCAGGTAGTCGCTCGCCAGCAGGCGCGAGTCGCTGGGGCTGCGGCGGCGGTAGATGGAGAAAATGGTGCCGATGCTCACGTTGGCGTCGATGTTCGAGGAGCCGTCCAGCGGATCGAAGATGACGAAGTAGTCGCCGGTGGGCAAACCGTCCGGAATCTCGATGATGTCGGCGTTTTCCTCAGAGGCCATGGCGCACAGCGCGCCGCAGCGCGAAAGGCGGTGGATGAGCACGCGGTTGGCGAAGTCGTCGAGCTTCTTCACTTCCTCGCCCTGGACGTTGATCTCGCCGGTGAAGCCGAGCACGTCCACGAGTCCGGCCTTGCTCACCTCGCGGGTGATGATCTTGGCCGAGAGGATGAGCTCGTTGAACAAGCGGGTGAAGCGGCCTGTGGCCATGGGCACCTGCTTCTGGTGCAGGAGCAGGTGCTCGGTGACGGTGATCTGCTGGGACATGGGGGGGCCTCCGCGAGCGCGATGTTGCGCTGAGCCGTTAAGAGTTGCCGCCAAAGAACGGCAGAGAAAACCCTTTGTCCTCGAATGAGGCGTTGGCGCTCTCCGTCGCATAGACGAAGAGATCGCGTCCGATGAAACGCGCCAGCCAGGTGTACTGCTTGCCGCCGGCCATGACCGTGCCGTGGATCTTTTCCTTCATGATCGTGACCCAGTCCGTGCCGAGCAGTTCCTCGGACCCCGGGTGCTGGGCGTTCTCGGCAGTCCAAATCTTTTTGGCGCGGGGGTCGATGATGAGCAATTCCTGGGGCTGCGGGCAGAAGGTGAACAACACGCGCGGATCGAAATGCACCACATGCAGCCCGACGAACTCGGCGCCATCATAGTTGGGCATGCCGAAATACAGCTCCGGCCCAAAGGCCGTGTAATCCACCACGGTCTTGACCATGGTCTCACGCCAGATGGATTCGAACACCAGGGGCTCGCTGAAGCGCTTCAGGGGGACAGGCGGCTTGCGCGTCAGGATGTCGCCCTTGGCGTCGGCCACAATGACGCCGTCCACCCAGGGAAAGCGGTGCAGCAGCGCGTCCATCCACTGTTCCTCGGGCCGCGAGTCGATGCTCGTGACATAGCGCGTGAGCGCCATGACCTTGGCATCCACGGGCGAGAACAGCAGCGCCAGCTTTTCCTGGTTCGGGTTGTTCCATTTGTAGCGGTCCACTTCGATGCGCGGCGCAGGGTTTATGAAGTCGCGCGTGTCGCGCATGGTGGAGCGCATGTGGCTGACGCTGGTGTCCCAGTTGGGGGCAACGGCGCCGCACCCGGAAAAGGCCGAGAAGATGATGACGGTGAAAAGCGCAAGGCACAGGCCGCGCAGCACGCGCAGGCGGCGGGAAGACAGAATCCGCTCAAACATGTGGTATGACCTCGATCCGGTAATCAAGCCTGGATGCGGGACTCGAGGCGGGCGGCCAGGGCTTCCAGGGTGCTCATCAAGCGATTCTTGGCGTGCTTGCCAAAGGGATCCTCGTCCATCACGGCCTTGGGCTCGGCCTCGGCCTGGGGAGCGGCGGCAAGGCTCTCTTCCAGGGTTTTGATGCGCCCTGTGAGTTCAGCCTTTTCCGGTCCTTCCTGGGTGCGCCCCCAGAGTTCGCGATAAATGCCGAGCGCGCCGCCGAAATCGCCCTGGCTGGCGAGCAGTTCGGCCATGGTGCGCGTGCGGAAGCTGCTGGGCTCCGGGGTCGGGCCTTCATAGGGCGCGTCCGGGCTGTCGTCGGACAAGTGCGACGCACCGCCCGCGGCAGGGCCGGCCGGGGTGGAAATATCCTGCGGCACGCTCCGCACGCGCTCTGCCAAGCTGGTAGGCTGCGCCTCAAGCGAGGGGGCGGCCGGAGCGACGGATGAAGGAGCGGCGACTGCTGCGGCCGGTTTGGCCTGGGCGCGCGGCGCCTTCGGCGCGGCCTTGAGCGGACCGAGAAGCCGGTCGGTGATGGAATGCAGCCCCTCAATGAGCACGTCCGTCCATTTGACGGGCTTTTCCGTGAAGTGCGAGGCCACAAGCATGAGGAACACGGAGAAGTCCCTGTCCTTTTCCGCGGTCTGCTGCGCCCAGAGGGTCCAGAAAGCAGGGTAGCGCTCCAGGGGCTTGATGACCAGGGCCAAATGGGCCTGGGCTTCGTCGTGGCGCTCCAGGCGCGAGAGCACCTGAATCAGCAGCAGCCGGGCCTCCATGGAGTCCGGGTGCCTGTCGAGCCCCTGCTTGAGGGTTTTCTCGGCGTCTTCATACTGGCCGAACTCAACAAAGAGCTTGGCCAGCGGGAAAAAGATCCGCGAGCCAGGCTCCAGCGCCAGAACCTCTTGGTACCACTCAATCTTTCTTCTCATCGTCCACGGCCCCCTGGGGTACGTCGATCTGTCCGGAGAAGATATACAACACTTCGTTTTCTTTCACGTAGTTCATACGCTCGCGGACGACTTTCTCTTGGTATGCGCGGTCTGACTTGAGACGGCGTATCTCGTTGCTCAATTCCAGGCTGCGGGCGTCCACTTCCCGCAGCTGGTCTTCCAGCTTCACGGAGCGGTTGCGCATGTTCATGTAGGCGATGATGCCGTGCTCGCTCCAAATGAGGCGAAACAACAGCACCACGTTGACTACGATCAACACGCCGAGCAAAAAACGCCGGGCCATTCGTCCTTCTCACTGCAAACGCGGAGAGCCGGACCTTCCGGACCGGGTTTTGGCGAGCGGCCCGCGCAGCTCTTCCAGAAAATTGGCCGTAGCGTTCTCCACGCGTTCCACATCGTCCTCGTTAAGCGCCACGGTATCAATGCGCTGCAAAAAATCCTTGAGCACACCGAACTCTTCCAGCAGGCTTTTGCCGAACTCTATCTTCTCCAATTCCGGCTCAAGATCCAATATGGTCTCAAGACAATTGGAGATGCGCGCCATGTGGCTGGTGTACGCCCTGTTCATATCCTGCTCCGAAGCCGTCTTATCGAAAGCTGTCCCGTAGCGTCGCGCTTGGGTCATTCAGCTTGTAACCAGTTTTTATAGAAATTGTACAGATAATTCCCGCCGGAAAAAACTGTAAGTGCAAGGGCTATATACAGAATAAACATGCCCAACGGAATCGGGTCGAATCCGAAAA
Source organism: Humidesulfovibrio idahonensis (assembly GCF_054657715.1). Lineage (NCBI taxonomy): Bacteria > Pseudomonadati > Thermodesulfobacteriota > Desulfovibrionia > Desulfovibrionales > Desulfovibrionaceae > Humidesulfovibrio > Humidesulfovibrio idahonensis. The sequence continues at coordinate 1,230,875 of NZ_BAAHYE010000002.1, forward strand.
TGGGATAATGGGCCAAGAGTGGCGCAAGGGCCAAACTTTGCGCGATCGTCTTCATCTTGCCGTACCTGTCCGCGGCGATGACAACGCCCTTGTCCGCCGCGACGCCGCGCATTCCGGTAACAGCGATCTCGCGGCAGATGATGACTACGACAATCCAGGCGTCCACCCAGCCAAGCTCCACCAGCATGATGAGAACCGAGCTGATGAGCAGCTTGTCGGCCAGGGGATCAAGGAACTTGCCAAGGTTGGTGATGAGGTTCTGACGCCTCGCCACGTAGCCGTCGGCCATGTCCGTCAGCGAGGCGAGGATGAACACCCCGGCCGAGGCATAGGCCAAAAGCACGGTCTGAAACGTGTGCTCCAGATATAAAAGCACCACGATGACCGGCACCGCAAAGATGCGGGCCAGGGTGAGCATGTTGGCCAAATTAAGCGGCATTGCCAAACAACCGTCCCTATCTGTGCACAGTGGAGGCTGCCTCCAGGCTGGTCTGCGCGGCCAGGGCAACGCGTTCGCCAAGGGCCAGCAAGGCGCGCTTGGCCGGGAAGTCGCCGTCCATAAGCACCACGGGCGTGCCCACATCGCCGGCGACCACGGTCGCCGGGTCCAGGGGAATGGCGCCCAGGAACTCCAATCCATACTGCTCGGCCAGGGCCTTGCCGCCGCCCTTCTTGAACAGGTCGATCTCCTTGCCGCAATGGGGGCAAGCCAGACCGCTCATGTTCTCGACCACGCCCAGGATGTTGGCCTGGGCATACTGCAGAAAGTTGATGGCCTTGCGCACATCGGCCAAAGACACCTCCTGCGGGGTGGTGACCACCACGGCCAGGGCCTCGGGGATGAGCTTCAGCACGGTCATGGGTTCGTCGCCGGTGCCCGGAGGCGAATCGACCACCAGAAAGTCCAGGTCGCCCCACTGCACGTCGGAGATGAACTGGCGGATGGCCGAGGTCTTCATGGGGCCGCGCCACAGCACGGCCTGATCCGGGTCGAGCAGGAGCGACTCCATGGAGACAACATGCAGATTATCGTTATATTTCTTCGGCTTCACCAAGCTGCCGCGGTCGGTCTCAAGCTGGCCGGTAAGGCCGAGCAGGCGCGGCACGCTGGGGCCGTGGATGTCCACGTCCATGAGGCCGACCTTGAAGCCGCGCGCGGCCAAGGCTGCGGCGATGTTGACGGAAACGGAGCTTTTGCCCACGCCGCCCTTGCCGCTCATGACGAACAGCTTGTAGCGGATGCGCTCCAGGGTCATGGTGATGAGCTGGTCCTGCAAGGCGGTTTTGGCGCTCGCATCGCCCGAGGAACAGGAACCTCCGGAACATGAACTCACAGTGCACTCTCCATTGCTGCAAATTGCGGCAAGCGCCGCGAAAAGAAAAGTATGTACGATTTTTAGCGGCGTGTAAATCTCAGAGACGCCGGACCTCCGCGGCGGGATGCAGGCGGCTACCAGCCGTGCTTGCCCACAAGATCGACAAAGGCCACGGGGCAGATGTCGCTGCGGCAGATACCCCGGTCCGTTTTTTCAACCAGCACCAGGCACTGCACGCGGCGCGCAACCCCGACAGGCATGACCAGCCTGCCGCCCACGGCCAGCTGATCCACAAGGGGCTGCGGCACTTCCGGTCCGCCCGCCGTCACGATGACGCGGTCGAAGGGGGCGGCGCTGGGCCAGCCCAGGGTGCCGTCGTCCTGCTTCACATGCACGTTGAAAAGCCCCATGCCGAGCAACCGTTCACGCGCGCCGGCACAAAGCTTCGGAATGCGTTCGACCGTGTGCACGTCGGCGCCGAGCTTGGCCAGCACCGCGGCCTGGTAGCCGGACCCGGTGCCTATCTCCAGAACCTTGGCGCCCGGCGATACCTGGAGGATTTCGCTCATAAGGGCGACCATGTACGGCTGGGAAATGGTCTGACCTTCGCCAATGGGCAGGGGCTTGTCCAGGTAGGCCTGGCTGGCCATGGCTTCCTCGACGAACAGATGCCGGGGCAGTTCGCTCATGGCGGCAATGACGCGCGCATCGGTTATTCCGCGCGCCACGAGCTGCTCCGCGACCATGCGGTCGCGCTGTCTTTTGGGGTCAACCCGCAATGCCGCTCCTCCCCTTTGCCGTGCCGGTGAAATTATTCCAGGCCGTGCAGACCAGATTTCGCCAGGCAAGTCAACACGGGCCTGCGCGCTCTTGACACTAAGCCCCTTTCCCTTAACAATCGGACATGGAGCTGAACCACCTCAGTCATTACTGCCAGAGCGCCAAGGAGCAGCCATGTACAAGATACGAGAACTGATGACCACCCCCGTCTACTCCTTGCGGGAAACCGACACCCTGCAAAGCGCGCGGGTGCTCATGGACAAGAAGCGCATCCGCCACGTGCCCATCACCGGCGCGGACAACCGCTTTCTCGGCCTCATCACCAACCGCGACGTGCTGGCCAACACGGTTTCGCATCTGGCGAACATCGACCCCGCAACACAGGACGAGATCGACGCGGGCATTCCCCTGCAGGAGATCATGCGCACCGACGTGCATACGCTGGCCCCGGACCAGGCCGTACGCGAAGCGGCGCACATTTTGTACCATCATAAGTACGGCTGCCTCCCGGTGGTGGAGGACGGCAAGCTTGTGGGCATCATCACCGAAGCCGACTTCCTCCAGCTCACCATCCAGTTGCTCGACGCCATGGATCAGGCCGAGACGGTCTGATCCGCCTTCGCGGTCAATGCGGACAAGCCTTTGCGCACCGGCCAGGGCCGTTGCAATCGCACGTCCTTGTTCCAAAACCTTTCGCCCCAAAGAGCCATGAAACTGCATCCCATGCCCAAGAACAGCTCCAGCAACGTCCTGAACATCCGCAAACGCCACACACCCGACAGAAGCGGCCCAGGCCACTTCATGCGCAACCTCGCCATTATCTGCGTTCTGGCCCTGGTGGGCCTCGCCGTCTTCATCCTGCTGCGCGACGGCAGCGCGCCTGTGCTCAAGCTGACGCCGCAAACCGGCGCGGCCTCGTACACCACCAACTTCACCCTCAACCTGAGCAGCGCACGCGCCGGTCTCAAAGAGGTCGTCATCACCGCCACCCAGGACGGCAAGCGCGTTGAAGTGCTGCGGCGCAGCTTTCCGGACAAGCAGCTGGCCCACGCCGAGGCCTTCCGCCTCCCGCGGGACGCCAAATTCCGGGAAGGACCGCTTGAGCTCGCCATCACCGTACGCGACAACGCCCTGCTCTCCTTTCTCGGCCGTGGCAAAACGAGCCTGGTGCAGAACCTCACCCTCGACTTCACGCCGCCCCGCCTTTCCGTCAACCCCGGCATCCACAACGTGAATCAGGGTGGCGGCGGCGTGGTGAGCTACACCGTGTCCAAGCAGGTGGAGCGCACCGGCGTCATGGTGGGCGAACGCTTCTTCCCGGCCTTCCAGCAGAAGGGCGGAGAATTCCTGTGCTACTTCGCCATGCCCTATGACATGCCTCCGGCGAACTTCAAGCCCAAGGTCGTGGCCCAGGACAAGGCGGGCAACGAAGCAACCCAGTCCATCAACGTGCTGGCCATTCCCAAGGTCTTCAAGTCGGACAAGCTGAACATTCCCGACGAATTCCTCAACGACAAGATGAGCCAGTACTCCGCCATGTACCCGGAGCTGAAAACCCCGCTGGACATCTACAAGCGCGTCAACACGGAACTGCGCAAGCAGAACGAGGCCGACCTGCTCAAGATCGGCCAGGACACCTCCCCCACTCCGCTGTGGTCCGGACCCTTCCTGCGGCTGCCCGCGGCCGCCGGCCGCGCCGGGTTCGGCGATCAGCGCGACTACTATTACAACGGCGAGAAGATCGACCACCAGACGCACATGGGCGTGGACCTGGCCAGCGTGGCCAACGCCCCGGTGCCCGCTGCCAACGCCGGGCGCATCGTCTACGCCGGGTTCTTCGGCATCTACGGCAACTGCGTCATCATCGACCACGGACTGGGCCTGCAAAGCCTGTACTCGCACCTGAGCGAGATCATCGTCGCCAAGGGCACCGATGTGAAGAAAGGGCAGATCATCGCCAAGACGGGCGCCACGGGCCTGGCCGGCGGCGACCATCTGCACTTCGGCATGATCGTCTCCGGCGTGCAGGTGAGCCCCGTGGAATGGTGGGACGAGCACTGGATCAAGGACAACATCATCAAGCACGTGACCAAATAGGCCGCGCGCCGAGACGACAAGAAAAAGGCCGGGGAGACCCGGCCTTTTTTATTGGCGAACGTTTGCAGAGAGCTAGTGCGTGGGCCGCTGGTATTCTTCCTTCACCAGCAGGTCGCTCAAGGGCGAGATGTTGTCGCGGCCACAAAAGAGCGCGCTGGAATTGCCGCACTCCAGGGCCTGCTCCAGCACCGTGTCCACGGTCTCGACAGGAATGATCTTGAGGTCCTTCAGGATCTCATCGGGCACTTCCTTGAGGTCCTTCTCGTTCTCCGCCGGGATGAACACCGTGCCGACCAGGCCGCGGTGGGCGGCGAGGAGCTTCTCGCGCAGGCCGCCGATGGGTAGCACGCGGCCACGCAGCGTGATCTCGCCGGTCATGGCCACATCGTTGCGCACCGGGATGTTCAACAGCGCCGAGACGATGGAGGTCGCCAGGGCCACGCCGGCCGAGGGGCCGTCCTTGGGCGTCGCGCCCTCGGGCACGTGCACGTGGATGTCGATCTCCTTGTGGAAGTCGCGCTTGAGGCCGAAGAGGTCCGAGCGGGAACGCAGGTAAGAGAGCGCCGCGCGGGCGGACTCCTGCATGACCTCGCCGAGCTTGCCGGTGATCTCCACCTTGCCGGAGCCGCTCATGAGCACGACCTCGACCAGCAGCAGCTCGCCGCCCATCTGGGTCCAGGCCAAGCCGGTGGTGACGCCCACCTGGGCCTTCTCCTCGCGCTCCTCGTGGCGGTACTTCTGCACGCCGAGGAAATTGCCGATGTTCTGCCGGTTCACGGGCACGCTGGTGACGTTCTTGTCCTCGACGATCTTCATGGCCACCTTGCGGCACAGGGAGGCTATCTCGCGCTCCAGGTTGCGCACGCCCGCCTCACGCGTGTAGCGGCGGATGATCTCCAGCATGGCGTTGTCGGAGATGGTCATGTTCTCTTCGGTCAGGCCGTGCAGCTCGCGCTGCTTGCCCAACAAGAACTGCTTGGCGATCTTGAGCTTTTCCGTCTCCAGGTAGCCCGGCAGGCGGATGATCTCCATGCGGTCGCGCAGGGGCAAGGGTATGGAGTCCAGCGTGTTGGCCGTGGTGATGAAGAACACCTTGGACAGATCGTAGTCCAGGTCCAGGTAGTGGTCGTTGAAGGCGTAGTTCTGCTCCGGGTCGAGCACCTCAAGCAGCGCGGAAGACGGGTCGCCCCGGAAGTCCGTGCTCATCTTGTCCACTTCGTCCAGACAGATGACCGGGTTGTTGAACTTGCAGCGCCGGAGGGAATGGATGATCTTGCCCGGCAGCGCGCCGACGTAGGTGCGCCGGTGGCCGCGGATCTCGGCCTCGTCGCGCACGCCGCCAAGGGAGATGCGCACGAACTCGCGGTCCATGGCCCGAGAGATGGACTTGGCGATGGAGGTCTTGCCGACGCCCGGGGGGCCCACAAGGCACAGGATGGGGCCCTTCATGGACTTCACCAGGCTCAAGACGGCGATGTACTCAAGGATGCGCTCCTTGGGCTTTTCCAGGCCGTAGTGGTCCTCGTCCAGCACCGTGCGGGCGTGGGCGATGTTCAGGTCGGATTCCTTCAACACGCCCCAGGGCAGGTCCAGAATCCAGTCCACGTAGTTGCGCACCACGGTGTATTCCGCGCTGGAAGGCTGCATCTGCTTGAGCTTGCGGATCTCTTTCTTGACCCGGTCGCGCGACTCGTCGGACATGATCTTTTCGTCCAGGCGCTTTTCAAGCTCCACGGCCTCGGCCATGGGATCGTCTTCGCGGCCCATCTCCTTGTGGATGGCCTTCATCTGCTCGTTCAGGTAATACTCGCGCTGGTTCTTCTCCATCTGGCCCTTGACGCGGCCCTTGACGCGCTTTTCGATGGACGCGATCTCGATCTCGCCCATGAGCAGCTCGTAGACGTATTCCAAGCGCTTGGCGCCGTCGGGTATCTCCAGGGCGCGCTGCTTGCGCTCAAAATCCACCTTCAGGTGCGGCATCACCGCATCGGCCAGGGTGCCCGGCTCACGCAGGGCGGCCATGGCCAGAATGGACTCTGGCGCAAGCTTCTTGTTGTTGCGGGCGTAGGTTTCGAGCGATTCGTTCACGGCGCGGATGAGCGCGTCGCCCTCGCCCTTGTCGCCGTGGATGTCCTCAAGCCTGTCCACGCGCACAAGGGGGAAGTCGCCGGCATCCGCCGGGTCGGTTTCCAGGATGTGCCAGTTGGCGCGGTACAGCCCTTCGAACAGCACCTTGATGGTGCCGTCGGGCAAGCGCAGCATCTGCAAAATGCGGCTCACCGTGCCCACGGCGAAGAGATCGCCGGCTTCGGGCTTCTCTTTTTCCGGGGTGCGCTGGGTCACCAGGAAGATGTGCTTGTCGTGCAGGGCGATGGCGCTCTCAATGGCTTTGATGGAAGCCTCGCGCCCGACGAACAGGGGCACGATGGAGCGCGGGAACATCACCACCTCGCGCAACGACATGAGAGGCAACACGGAATCGTCCGGCTGGGAATCGCGTTCCAGAGCGTCGTAGTCGGTCATGCATGCTCCTTAGGGCCGTGGCCGGGCTGGTTCAAAGGTCTGGCGGGGCAAATGGCCGAATGTCCGTATGCTCCTTCCATAACCTCCGGGCGGCGATTGTCAAAGGCCGAAAGCGCCTATCAGGCGCTCTTGACCTCCTGATGGTACAGAATCATGGGCTCCATGCCCTTCTCGATGACCGCGCTGTTGATGACGCACTCCTTGACGCCCGTTAAGGACGGCAGCTTGTACATGATGTCCAGCATGGTCGATTCGAGCACGTTGCGCAGGCCGCGGGCGCCGGTCTTGCGGGCGATGGCCTGCTCGGCGATGGCCTTGAGCGCGTTCTCGGTGAAGCGCAGGCCCACCTTGTCCAGTTCGAACAGCTTCTGGTACTGCTTCACCAGCGCGTTCTTGGGCTCGGTGAGGATGCGCACCAAGTCCTCGCTGGTCAGCTCGTCCAGGGCGGTGACGATGGGAATGCGGCCGACGAACTCGGGGATGAGGCCGAACTTGATGAGGTCGTTGGGCTGGCTTAAGGCCAGCATCTCGCCCACGGCCAAATCCTTCTTGCTCTCCACCTTGCCGCCAAAGCCCATGCTGGCGCCCTGCATGCGCTGCTGGATCATCTTGTCGAGCCCGATGAACGCCCCGCCCAGAATGAACAGGATGTTCGAGGTGTTCATGCGGATGAATTCCTGCTGCGGGTGCTTGCGGCCCCCCTTGGGAGGAATGTTGGCCTCGGTGCCCTCGATGATCTTGAGCAGGGCCTGCTGCACGCCCTCGCCCGAAACGTCGCGGGTGATGGACGGGCTGTCGCCCTTGCGCGCGATCTTGTCGATCTCGTCGATGTAGATGATGCCGCGGCTGGCGGCGTCGATGTCGTAGTCGGCGTTCTGCAACAGCGCCACGAGGATGTTCTCCACGTCCTCGCCCACGTAGCCGGCCTCGGTGAGGGTGGTGGCGTCGGCGATGGCGAAGGGCACCTTGAGGATGCGCGCAAGGGTCTGCGCCAAGAGCGTCTTGCCGGAACCGGTGGGGCCGATCAAGAGGATGTTGCTCTTGTCGATCTCCACGTCGTCCTTGTTGTTCTGGGCGTAGAACACGCGCTTATAGTGGTTGTGCACCGCGACCGAGAGGATCTTCTTGGCGTTGGTCTGCCCGATGACATACTGGTCGAGCAGCGCCTTGATCTCCTGCGGGGGCAGCAGGCGCACGTCGCCAGCGGACTCGCTCACGTGCTCCTGGGCGATGATGTCGTTGCACAGGCCCACGCACTCGTCGCAAATATAGACGTCGGGCCCGGCGATGAGCCGCTGCACGTCAACCTGGCTCTTGCCGCAAAAGGAGCAGGCGAGGTCAGTGGGCGAACCGGTCTTTTTCCTGTTCATGATCGTTTCCTACGCCTTCTTTTCCGCGTCGCCGCGCTTGACCATGATGGTGTCGATGATGCCGTAATCCAGGGCCTCTTTGGCGGTCATGAAGTAGTCGCGGTCGGTGTCTTTCTCGATGCGCTCAATGCTCTGCCCGGTGTGCCCGGCCAGAATGCCGTTCAGCTCCTCGCGCATGCGCAGAATCTCGCGCGCCTGGATGCCGATGTCCGTGGCCTGGCCCTGCGCGCCGCCCAGGGGCTGGTGGATCAGGATGCGGCTGTGCGGCAGGGCGTAGCGCATGCCTTTCTCGCCCGCGCACAACAGCAGCGAGGCCATGCTGGCGGCCTGGCCCATGCACAGGGTGGCCACGGGCGGGGCGATGTACTGCATGGTGTCGTAGATGGCCATGCCGGCCGTCACCACGCCGCCGGGAGAATTGATGTACATGTAGATCTCTTTTTCCGGGTCCTCGGACTCCAGAAACAGCAGCTGGGCGCAGATCAGGCTCGCCACATGGTCGTCGATGGCGGTGCCGAGCAGGATGATGCGGTCTTTGAGCAGACGGGAGTAAATATCATAGGCGCGCTCGGTGCGGCCGGTGGTTTCAATGACAATGGGCACAGCGGGCATGGGCGACTCCTTGGGGGGAACGCGCGCCTGGGCGCGTCCTTAGCGTGTTGACTGCGCGAGACTCATCGGCAGGTTTTGGCTGAAACCATATGCCGTCTACCAGAAATAAGAGCAAGTTCGCGTCCGTCAATATCTTCGCCACCGGCGAAAGAAAGAGACTGCGCGCCATTAAAATCATGGCGCGGCGACCGGAGCATGTGCCGGCCGCCGCGCCCTGTCAATCAGCTGTGCAGGAGACGGGAGTCAGCCAAGGCTACTCCTTGGGCGCCTCGGTCTTGGCGGCCTTGGCGCGGGGCTTTTTGGGCTTCGCGGGCGCGGCCTCCTTCTTCTCCCCGGCGTCCTCGCCAGCGGGGACCGGGTCGATCTCGGTCTTGGCGGCGCGGGCGTAGATCAGCTCAATGGCCTTGTCGGCCATCAGGCGGTCCTTCAGGGGGAAGATGAGGTTGTTCTCTTCGTAGTACTGCTTCACGCTCATCAGGTCCTGGCCGTGCTGGCGGGCAACCTGGGTGAGGGCGGCGTCGATTTCCTCGGGCTTGACCTCAAGGTTCTCCTTCTTGGCCACGGCCAGAAGCAGAATCTCGCTGCGCACGGCGTCTTCGGCCTGGGTGCGGTGGCTTTCGCGCAGTTCTTCCGTGGTCTTGTTCAGCGCGGCAAGGCTCTTGCCCTGGCGGTCGAGGCGCTGCTCAAGGTCGGCCAGCAGGCGGTCGATGCGGTTCTCGACCATGCTGGGGGGCAGCGGGAAGTCCACATGGACCATCATCTGGTCCAGCAGCTTCTTCTGCGCCACGGAGCGGTTCAGCTGCTCGCGGCTCTGCTTGTAGGACTGGGTGATGGCTTCGCGCATCTTCTCCACGGAGTCGAACCCGCCGGCGCGCTTGGCCACTTCGTCAGTGAGCTCGGGCAGGGTCTTTTCCTTGATGGAGTGCAGCGTGGCGCGCATGACCAGGGTCTGGCCGGCCATGGCGGGATTGATGAAGTCCTCGGGGAAGGTGATTTCGCACTCGCCCTTCTCGCCGGTCTTGAGGGTCTTGAGCATGGCCTCGAACTCGGGCAGGGCCTGACGGTCGCCCAGGGTCAGCTCGAAGTTCTCCGCCTGGATGCCCTGGAACACTTCATCGCCCTTGTAGGCGCCGAAGGTGATGACGACGATGTCGCCGTCCTTGGCCGGGCGCACTTCGGTGATGGGCTTCACCGTGGCGGCGTTGCTCAGAATGCGGTTTTCAACCTCGCGCACTTCCTCTTCCTTCACCTCGGCGCGCTCAACCTCGACGGCGAGGCCGTCGTAGTTCGGCAGGGCGAAGTCCGGGGCGACCTCGAAGCTGATGGAGTAGTTGAACTCCTCGTCGCGGACGAGTTCCTTGCCGTCCATGTCGATGCGCGACAGCGGCATGATGCCCAGGGTGGAGAGGGCCTCGTTGATCTGGTAGTTCACCAGGTCCGTGGTGGCCTCGGAGTAGATCTGGGTGCGGTACTTGCCCTCGACCACGGAGGAAGGAGCCTTGCCGCGGCGGAAGCCCTTGATCTCGTAGCGGTGGCGGTACAGGGCCACAGCGGCGGAAAGGGCCGCGTTGACCTCGTCGACGGGCACGGTGATGTTGATCTTACGTTTGACCGGAGAGAGTTCTTCGACCTTGTAATCCATTGACTTGCCGTCCTCCTGAAGATGTCAGCCCGCGGTCGAGCGCGGGTCGCGTTGTCGTTTCGTGGTGCGAGAGGGGAGACTCGAACTCCCACGGACGCGGCCGCTGGATCCTAAGTCCAGTGCGTCTACCAATTCCGCCACTCTCGCGTCTTGATTCGCCATGAGCGCCGTGAATGAATCTGCCGCTGGCGCTGTCAAAAGTCCTGTTAGATAAGCGGGGGGCGGCGAACTGTCAACCGGTGGCCGCGCCGATTCCGGCTTGCGGCCCTCGCCAGGCAAATGCCGCCAGCCAGAAACGATCTCTACATAAGATCGAGGATGCGTCGCACCTTGACCAGAAGCTCGGCTGGGTCCACAGCCAAAATGCGGATCATGGGCTCCTTGCCCATGCCGCCCATGTCGACCACGGCGTCCACGTTGCGCGGGGTGTTCGAGGCCTCGAACGCGGCTTGCGTGCCCCAATCCATGGTGCCGCCCTCATGCCCCAGCCCGTCGGCCGGCTCGTCGGCCCGGTCGAAGCCGGCGGTGGTGAGCGCGGTGCGCTTGAGAGCGGCCAAGGTCTTGTCGTTGCAGACGATATTGAGCGCACAGGACAGGCGCGGATTATACTTGCGCGCCGCCAAAAGAACGCGGGCCATGTGCGAGGAGGCGCCGAACTCCGGGCCGCCGGCCAGGATCACCTCGCCGCGGCGGGTGCAGGTGATGCGGCCGCTGAAGGCGGCGATGTCCTGGGCGGCCCCGGCAAAGGGCAGGGCCAGAACAAGGTTGGAGCGCACTTCGGGAATCAGCTTGGCGAAGTGCTGCATTTGCGCAAGCGCCCTGCCCGCCTCGGCCAGTTCATCCAGCAGCCCAAGCCGCGCCTGCTCCTTCAAAAGCGGCACGGCGTGATTGGGAGAGCCGCCGCCCGCGCCGACGGGATAGCTGGCGCGCAGGGCCGCGTGCAAAAAGGCCTGGGCCTTGCGCACGCTGGTGAGCATGTCGAAGCCGAGTCCAAGGTGCGCGGCGATGGCGGCGGAAAGCGCGCAGCCGGTGCCGTGCAGATTCTTCGTGTCCACGCGGGTCTGCATCAGCGGCAACGGTTTTTGCCCCGGCGTCGCGTACCAGTCCGTGGAGGCGGGAGAGTCCATGTGCCCGCCCTTGATGAGCACAGCCTTGGGGCCCATGGCCAGCAGCCGCGCCGCGGCCTCGCAAATGTCCTGGGTGTTCTTGATGGTGAGCCCGGTGAACAGCTCGGCCTCGGGAATGTTCGGGGTCAGCAGGTCGGCCAGGGGGAACAGGTGGCGCACCATTTCGGTGACGGCCGATTCCTCCAGCAAGCGCGCGCCGGACTGGGCCACGCAGACCGGATCGATGACCAGCGGAAAGGCGCGGCCGGCCAATGGTCCGGCGATGGCCTTGATGATCTCGCCGGAGAACAGCATGCCGGTCTTGGCCGCGCGCACGCGCAGGTCCTTGGTCACGGCGTCCAGCTGCTGGGCCACGAAGGCGGGCGGAACGGGATGGATGCCGGAGACGCCGATGGTGTTTTGGGCCGTCAGCGCGGTGATGACCGAAGCGCCGAAGCCGCCCAGCATGGCGATGGTCTTGAGATCCGCCTGGATGCCGGCGCCGCCGCCGGAATCGGACCCGGCAATGGTCAGAATGGTTGGATTCGCTTGCATGGCAGTCGTACCTCAGGGCCTGTGAGGCCACGCGCCGGTGTCAGGCGCCGTCAGGAACAACGCGCGCCGCCCGGCAGGATTTCTGGTGTGAATGAGGGGTGGGCCGCAGCCAAGGCAGGCTAGCTGCCCGTGCAGGTCAGCTTCACGTAGTCTTCCAGGGAGACGCCGCTCCAGGCCTTGCTGGTCCAGTAGGCCGTGGCCCAGATCATGAGCGCGGTGGCCTGCAAATCATTCAGGCGGCGCAGTTTGATCTCGAGGTTGCTGCGGCTGGCGCCGTGCATGATGTGCGCCTCGTGCTCGTCGCAGGCGCTTTCCACCCGGAGCATGAGATACGCCTGTTTGGACTGGTTGGGCAGCAGGCGCACATCGCGGTGCGATTCAAGGATGGTTTTGAGCTCCGCCGTGGTGAACTCCACGGAGACGCCCCGTATCATCTTGAAAAACACATCCACAGCCCAAGGGAGGATGAATTCGGCACCAGCGCTCTTGGTCTTGAAAAAGTCCTTGAGCCACTTTTCGTGGTCGGTGCTGATCCTGGCGGCGACTTGCGGCATGTCTGCTCCTCCGAATAACTCGCGGGAGATGAATTTCCCCTATCGCATATGGACGGCATCTATCAAGAGTAAATCTAGAGCAAATCCTATTATTCCTGAAAAGCCTCGCGCAGCTGCCGGAACATCTGCACAACATAATCCTGGGGCACGTCGCGCCCGTCAACCTGCATCCCGGCCAGGAGCGTCACCCAATTTTCGCTTGGGGTGCGCAGGGAGCGGGTCTCCAAAACATAGCCGCGCGGCTGCGGGCCCATTATGGACACGGTGAGGCACCAGCCGCCGGAACACGGCTCCCAGCAGGTCGCCACCACACGGCCGGCCCGGCGCGGTGCGGGCGAGCCACCTTCCACCAGTCGCAAAAAACCGGCAAGACTCAAGGCCTGCCCCTGGCGGTCGGTCACTCCGAGAAAGGCGCCCTGCTGTGACCGGAGCACGAGCGGACGGCTCAAATGCTCATCGGACGGGCAGCGGGCGGCGGCGAAACGCTCTGCCCGTGGAGAAAATTCCTGCTGCGCGCGCGCGTGGCGCAGAGCCTTGCGCAAGGCGTCCACCTCGGTCTCAAGGCTCTGAATGCGCGCGGCCTGGGCGGTCTGGGCCTGCTGCATCTCGGTGCGCACGACGTCCAGCTCGCGGCGAAGCTGCGCCTGAGCCTCCAGGCTCTCGGAAACCTTCATGAGCGCGCCGTTCATGCACCGCAGCACACCATCGGCCAAAGCCTGGGACTCGCCCAGACCGAGCCCGCCCGAGCGTTCGGCCCGGCCCAAAAGGGCGAAGCCCTCGGCAAGATCGCGCTCAAGAAGGTCAAGGGACCAGTCGGCTTTGCCCATGCCTGCACCCTCCCCCGCCCAAATGCCGTGCCGGAACGCGCACATGCCTTCAGGCCTGCCTGCAACGATTTTCTTTTGCATACGGTAGGCGCAAGGGAATGTCTAGAGTTTTTATAAAATATGCGGAGACAGGTCGAAAAGAGGAGCGCAATCGCAGCGTAGGGCTTGTTGCGGCAACGCTATTCTTCGCGGAAGTTGTTCTGGATCTCGAAGACCTGGTCCAGGTTGGCGACGAACAAATCGTACAACTCCGGGTCGAAATGGGAGCCGCGCCCGCCGGCCATCATCTCAAGCGAGCGTTCGTTGCTGAAGGCGTTTTTGTACGGCCGCCGCGAAGTCAGCGCGTCGAATACGTCGGCCACGGCGCAGATGCGTCCGAAAAGCGGAATGTCCGCGCCGGCGAGTCCGCGCGGGTAGCCGGAGCCGTCCCACTTCTCATGGTGCGAAAGCGCGATCTCCGAACCGGACTCGAGATACTTCGACGACCCGCCGCTGAGAATGGTGGCGCCGATGAGCGTGTGCCGGCGCATGATCTCCCATTCCGAATCGTCCAGCTTGCCGGGCTTGAGCAGGATGGAGTCGGGTATGCCCATTTTGCCGATGTCGTGCATGGGACTGCTGTTCAAGACGAGGTCCACGTCGCTTTCGGACATGCCGTAAGCCTTGGCGATGAGCGCGCAGTAGCGGCTCATGCGCATGATGTGGCTTCCGGTGTCCTCGTCCTTGTATTCCGCCGCGGCCGAGAGCTTGTGGATGGTCTCCATGTGCGCCTGCACGGTGGCCTGGCGCGCGCTCTCCAGGTCGCCCAGGGCGGCGCGCAAGGCGCTGGTCCTGTCGGCCACCATCTGCTGCAAATGCGCCTGGTAGTCCTTGAGCTCGTCGTGGTATTTCTTCATGCGCAGAAGCGAGGTCATGCGCACGCCGAGTTCGGTGGTGTCGATGGGCTTGGCCACAAAGTCGTTCGCCCCGGCCTCCACGGCCTTGAGGCGGTCGCCCTTGGCGGAAAGGGCCGTGACCATGACGATGGGCAGGTCTGCGAATTCCGGCATGTGCCGAATGGTCTTGGCCACGGTGAAGCCGTCCATGCCGGGCATCATGATGTCCAGCAGGACCAGGTCGATGCTCTTGTCGAGCAGCGCCAGCGCCGCCGGGCCGGAATCGGCGGAGACGCATTCATGGCCGTAGGATTTCAAGAGCCCTTCCAGAACCTTGCGATTTATGAGCTCGTCATCGATTATGAGGATGCGGTCACGTTTTGTCGCAGCGTTCATTCTCACCTTCTTTGGACGGAATTGCATCCTGTGGTTCATAAATCGATTACAGCTCAACACTAAAACAAAATAATTGCCGGGAATCAACCCCCTACGTACTTATCGACGATTGGTTTACTTGAATTTGCTGGACGAATAGTCTCCTGCTGACATATGTCATCCCAACCCGCTGCCATTCCAAGGACCACCGCTACGCAATCAGGCCGCTCTTTCCCGGCCCTTGGTCCATGCGCATCAGGATCGCGGCGGGCACTCAAGGATCAACTTTCGGGGCGTGAATGACAGGAATTTCGAAAATCGAAGTGGCGGACGGCGTTTCCTACGTCACGGTCCCCAAGGCCGGTCTTTGCTTGTTGTGCGGCTGTCCCGCGGACAGCGTCAAATATCTCATGAAGCGCGGCCTTATCCAAGATAAGGAAGTCGACGGCGTGCGGTTCGAGACCGGGCCAAACGCCATTCTGCTGTCAGATGTACATATTCAGAACGGGCACTTCACCAATCTTTCCGAGTTCCCCATCCTGCAAATGTTCTACCGCCAGGGACGCATCATTCCCGGCCACCTGAACAACACCGGCGCCAAACCCATCCTCATCGGCTCGCGCAGGCAGGTGGAAGCCCAGATGGAGTACATCTATCGGGGCAACTACGGACTGGTGAGCGAAGAAGAGATCATGGCCACCGGCATTGCCACCGACATGGCCAAGGCGATGATGCGCCTGAAGCTCAAGTTCGCTTTCGGCAAAATCCGGCGCATGGACGAATACCTGGACCTCGTCGTTCTTGAGAACGAGCCACAGGAAATCCGCGACGGCGTTTTCGTCAAGCGCCTCAAAACCAACGTCTTCGAGATCAGCTACGCCGGCGATTCCGTGCGTGTGGACCTGAACCTGCCGCCCCATGCCGAGGCCAGGCCGCCGTATGTGCTGGGCTTCCACCAGATCCGGCGCGACTATTTCGCCGTGCTGCACTCGGGCGAGGGCGACGGCTGGGACCCCAACCGGCCCGCCATGGCGAGCATCCTGGTGTTCCAGGGCAAGGTGTACCTCATCGACGCCGGCCCGAACATCATGCACAGCCTGAACGCCCTCGGCATCAGCGTGAACGAGATCGCAGGCATATTCCACACCCATGCGCACGACGACCACTTCTGCGGCCTGCCGGACATCATGCGCGCCGACCACCGCATCCCCTACTACGCCACGCCCCTTGTGCGCGCCTCGGTGATGAAGAAGCTGGCCGCCCTGTCAATGATGAACGAGGAGGAGTTCGCCCACTACTTCGAATTCCACGACCTCGCCATGGATGAGTGGAACGACATCGACACCCTGGAAGTGAAGCCCGTGTTTTCGCCGCACCCGGTGGAGACCACGGTGATGTTCTTCCGCACCCTGGACCGCTCCGGCTACCGCACCTACGCGCACTTCGCGGACATCGCGAGCCTCAAGCTTCTTCAGAGCATGATCAACACCGACGAAAACGCGCCCGGCATTTCGAAAAAGCTGTACGACAGCGTTGCGCGCGACTACCTCACCCCCGTCGACCTGAAGAAGCTCGACATCGGCGGCGGCATGATCCACGGCGACGCCGAGGACTTCGAGGACGACCATTCCGGCAAGATCGTGCTGGCGCACACGGCACTGCCCCTGACCAACCGGCAGAAGGAGATCGGCTCCGGCGCGCCCTTCGGCACGGTCGACGTGCTCATCCCCTCGCACCAGGACTATGTGCGCTCCTACGCGTACCACTCACTGGCGAGCTACTTTCCCAGTGTGCCCAGCTCGCGCCTGCGGGTGCTGCTGAACAACCCCATCGAGAAGTTCAACCCGGAATCGATCATCCTCAAGGCCGGACGCCGGGCGGAATGCGTGTACCTGGTGCTCACCGGCCAGGCCGACATGATCCAGACCCGGAAAAAGGTGACCAGCACCCTCTCCTCCGGCTCCATGCTGGGCGAGGTGACGGCGCTGACGGGCAAGCCCGTGGCCGAGACCTACCGCGCGGCGAACTTTGTGCAGGCCCTGCGCATTCCCATGGATCTGTACTTGGCGTTCATCCGCAGCAACGATCTTTTCGACAAGATGACCAGGCAGCTCAACGTGCGCCAGTTCTTGTACACCAACAGCCTGTTCGGCGACGCCATGTCCTGCACCCGGCAAAACGCCATCGCGGCCTCGGTCAGCATCCAAAAATTCGCCAAGGACGCCGTTGTCGGCGCCTCGCCCACGCCGCGCCTGTCGCTCATCAAATCCGGCGGCGTCGATCTGGTCATCGGCGAACGCACGGTGGAACATCTCGGCCCCGGCGATTTCTTCTGCGAAAGCACTGTGCTCTTCGACATCCCCTGCCTGTTCAGAGCTGTTGCCTCCAAGGATTCGCAGATCTTCCACATTCCCTCGAAGGTGCTTGTCGATGTGCCGATCATCCGTTGGAAGCTGCTGGAGGTCTATGAGACGCGCCTCGACAAGGCCATTTCCCTGGACGACATGCTCGACCCGCTGGAGTGGCAGGAGGAATACGGGACCGGCATTCACTGCCTCGACGCCGAGCACCGGGCCTTGTTCAACGCCGCGCGCGAACTGTACTCGGCCCTGTTCGACCCGGGTCGCCAGGAAGCAGCCGGCGTCATGATCCGTCCGTTCATCGACATCACGGCAAAGCACCTGCAGACCGAGGAAGCGCTGATGCTGCGCCACGGCTACCCGGACCGTGAGGTCCACAAGCAGGTGCACGAGAAGGTGCTCAAGGTGCTGCACGACTTCGCCCAGAACTACGAGGCCTGCAAGCTGCTGCCGAAAAAAGAGGTCTGCATCTTCATCAAGGATCGTGTGATGACACACGTTTTGACGGACGACCGCAAGTTGGGGACATTTTTGAAGGAACACGGGGAAAAGTAGCGGACCTTGATTCCAGGCTTGCTAGCTGCCGCAAGGCCTGGCGAACATTTTTGTCATTAGCCGCCCATGCTGCGCTCCACAAAATAACAATATCGTCACTTTTCTCATCTACCAGCGCTGCCAAGGCACGCCAATCATCTGCAAAACAACATTATTTTTTGTTGGCCCGATTTTTGATTAGAAGGGTTCAGTTCAGCGAACGCTGCACACCAGTGGGGATGTCGCGCTCCCTCGGAAGGCGCGCTCCCACTTGATTGGACAGGGCAGTTGGCATAAGGTGGGCAATGCTTTGCACCACCACACAGTGAATCGGGTCGGCAATCTCACATAATTGCAAAACAACACCTAACGCCATAGATACAGGAGTCAGCCAAATGAGCGGAATCCAGGCACGTCTCAACGCCATATCGGCCGTCATCAACTACAAACCGGCGCACGCTCCCCTGAACTTCAACGACACCAAGCCCACTGAAATTTTCGGCTCCAACGTCTTCAACGAGAAGGTCATGAAGGACCGCCTGCCCAAGGCCGTCTACAAGTCCCTGAAGAAGACCATCGAGCTTGGTGAAAAGCTGGATGCCTCCATTGCCGATGTGGTTGCGAACACCATGAAGGACTGGGCCATCGAGAAAGGCGCCACCCACTTCACCCACGTGTTCTACCCGCTCACCGGCATGACCGCTGAGAAGCACGACGCCTTCCTGGTGCCCGACGGCAAAGGCGGCGCCATTGCCGAATTCAGCGGCAAGCTCCTCATCCAGGGCGAGCCCGACGCCTCCAGCTTCCCCTCCGGCGGCCTGCGCTCCACCTTCGAAGCGCGCGGCTACACCGCCTGGGACGTGACCAGCCCGGCCTACATCCTTGAGAATCCCAACGGCACCTTCCTGTGCATCCCCACCGCCTTCGTTTCCTGGTCCGGCGAGGCCCTGGACAAGAAGACCCCGCTGCTGCGCTCCAACCAGGCCCTGAACGTTCAGGCCAAGCGCGTGCTGAAGCTCTTCGGCGTCGAGACCAAGCTGCCCGTCACCTCCTTTGCCGGTCCTGAGCAGGAATACTTCCTCATCGACCGCAACTTCGTGTTCTCCCGTCCGGACCTGCTCATCGCCGGCCGCAGCCTCTTCGGCGCCAAATCCGCCAAGGGCCAGGAGTTCGAGGACCAGTACTTCGGCGTCGTTCCCCGCCGCGTGCTGTCCTTCATGATGGAAGTCGAGCGCGAGCTGTTCAAGCTCGGCGTTCCGGTCAAGACCCGCCACAACGAAGTGGCCCCCAGCCAGTTTGAAATCGCCCCCATTTATGAAGTGGGCAACATGGCCACCGACCACAACCAGATGGTCATGACCACCCTGCGCAGCGTTGCCAAGCGCTACGGCATGGTTTGCCTGCTGCACGAAAAGCCCTTTGCCGGCATCAACGGCTCGGGCAAGCACCTCAACTACTCCGTGGGCAACGCCGAACTCGGCAGCCTCTTTGATCCGGGCGACACCCCGCACGAGAACGCCCAGTTCCTGGTGTTCTGCGCCGCCGCCATCCGCGGTCTGCACAAGTTCGGCGCCATGCTCCGCGCCACCGTCGCCACCGCTTCCAACGACCACCGCCTGGGCGCCAACGAGGCTCCTCCGGCCATCATGTCCATGTACCTCGGCGAGCAGCTGGCCGATGTGTTCGACCAGATCAAAAAAGGCAAGCTGAAGGGCTCCAAGAGCAAGGGCATCATGAGCATCGGCGTGGACACCCTGCCTCCGCTGCCCATGGATCCGGGCGACCGCAACCGCACCAGCCCCTTCGCCTTCACCGGCAACCGCTTCGAGTTCCGCGCCGTGGGCTCCTCGCAGTCCATCGCCGGCTCGCTGGTGGCCCTGAACGCCATCATGTCCGAGTCCCTGGACTTCATCGCCACCGAGATCGAGAAAGCCACCAAGGGCGACCCCAAGAAGCTCAACGCCGCCGTCCAGGCCGTGCTCCAGAAGATCATGAAGGAGAACGATCCGGTCATCTTCAACGGCGACGGTTACTCCGAGGCCTGGCACAAGGAAGCGGCCAAGCGCGGCCTGCCCAACCTGAAGACCACCCCCGAGGCCCTGCCCGTCCTCACCACCAAGCCGGTGATCGAGCTCTTCACCAAGTACGGCATCCTCACCGAGGCCGAACTGAAGAGCCGCGAGGAGATCTACCTCGAGCAGTACACCAAGACCCTGAAGACCGAGGCCAACCTGGTCGTCCGCATGGCCACCACCATCATCTTCCCCGCCGCCATGCGCTACCAGAGCGAGCTCGCCGCCGCCTGCGCCAACCTGAAGGCCATTGGCCACGACTACAAGATGGCCGCCCTTGAGGACGTCACCGACAAGCTGCGCAGCCTGCAGGAATCCACCGTGAAGCTGGACAAGATGCTGGAGTACGAAGCCAAGGACGCCCACGCCGAGGCCAAGTACATGTGCGAGAAGATCCTTCCCGCCATGGCCGATGTCCGCGGCTACGCCGATGCCCTGGAAGCCATCGTGGCCGACGACCTGTGGTCGCTGCCCAGCTACCAGGAAATGCTGTTCATCCGCTAACGCGGACCAACGGCGCACAACACAAGGCCGCTCCCTCGGGGGCGGCCTTTTTTATTGCCGGTGATGCAAAGGAATGCCCAAGACCGGGATCGGCCGAGTGCGCGGCGCTTGCCGGTGGCCTCAGTGGTCTTGAGGCAAGGGGATGTCGAGAGGAGCGTATTCCTGCCAGCCGGGGCCGTCGAAATGCCACCATTCCGTTTCCAGAGGCAGAAAGCCCTGGGCGGTCATGGCCTGCTCCAGAAGCTTGCTGTTGCGCAGCGCCACGGCCGAGGCCTTGGTGTTGTCGCGGTGCGCGGCTTCGCTGAAGTCGTCATAGCCGGTGGGCATGGGCAGCTCTCGCCCCTGGGCGTCAACGAGGGTCACATCAACGGCCGCGCCGCTGTTATGCCGCGAGCTTTTGACGATCTCGCCGTTCCTGCGCAAGGGTTCCAGCACGTAGCGATTGTCCGGCATGATGCGCCAGAAGATTTCCTGTACGGAAAAGGGGCGGTAGCAGTCGTAGATTTTGAGGCCAAGGCCCTGTCTGCGCAGCAGGGCCTGAACGTTGGCTAGCCTCTGAGAAATATCAGCGCGCAGAAAGCAACGTGCGGAAGGATAGACCTTTTGGCCGGTGAAGTTGTTGGTCGTGGCATAGCGGACATCAAGCACAAGCGTGGGAGCCACAAGGACTGGCTCCACAAGTCCCGCGGCGTTGAGCCGTTGGGTGTCGGTGTCCGCAGCCTGGGCAGAACCGCATGAAAGTGGCGCCACGCAAAGAATGGCGACACACAACGCGGCGCAAAGCCATGCGGAAACCCGCGAAGCATGCAAGCGCAACGACATGCTATGCTCCCGCTATCCTGAAACTACTTCTTCGCACCACGCTTTTTCCAGAGTTCCATTTCCTTCATCTTCTTGCGGCGGTCGCGCTGCAGAGACTTGCAGACCAGAGGCATGCCCTTCTTGTAGCCGAACTTCTCGCGATATTCATTGGGAGTGAGGCTGTGGGACAAGAGGTGCTTTTTCGTGATGATCTTGAAAGCCTTGCCGCAGACGCAGCAGGTGATCGTCTTCTCACGGACGCACTTCGAGGGCTCGCACGTGGCCTCTTCGTCGAGGGACTGCACAGGTACTTCCCCGGCAATGGCCTGAATGCCACGGACCAGTTTCTTGACCATGGAGGTGATCTCCTCCTCAGTCATGGTCCGCACACTGGCCTGAGCCTTGACGATCTCAAGGGCCTCCTTAAGGTAGTCGTCCATCAAAATCTCCTTTTCCATATGTGCATTATACTGATATATGCTGCCGTAGCGCCATTTCACATGGTTCTTTAGAGTTATTGTTAACACCACCATTTCTGAGCGTCAACATGTGAAGTCTGAATACCGCTGCAATTTGCTCTTATGCTCAACAGTAGAGTGCGTGACACATGTTCGAGTTCCTTGCTTCAGAACCCAAAAAAAAGACGGGGCCAACCACAAAGGCAGGCCCCGTCTTGTACACAAGAACAGCTCGGTCTATTTCTTCAACCAGCTCATCATGGAGCGCAACTTGGAGCCGACGACCTCAATGGCGTGCTCGGCGGCGATGCGGCGCTTGGCGATCAGCGTGGGCTGTCCGGCCTGATTCTCCAGGATGAACTCGCGGGCGAACTCGCCGTTCTGGATCTCCGTCAGGATCTTCTTCATCTCTTTCTTGGTCTCTTCGGTCACGACGCGGGGGCCGCGGGTGAAGTCGCCGTACTCGGCCGTGTCGCTGATGGAATTGCGCATCTTGGCCATGCCGCCCTCGTACATCAGGTCCACGATGAGCTTCATCTCGTGCATGCACTCGAAGTAGGCCATCTCCGGCTGGTAGCCGGCTTCCACCAGGGTCTCGAAACCGGCCTTGATGAGGGCGGTGCAGCCGCCGCACAGCACGGCCTGCTCGCCGAAGAGGTCCGTCTCGGTCTCTTCGCGGAAGTTGGTCTCAATGACGCCGGAGCGCGTGGCGCCGATGCCCTTGGCATAGGCCAGGGCCAGGGCCAGGGCGTTGCCGGTGGCGTTCTGGTGCACGGCCACCAGGGAGGGCACGGCGCCGCCTTCGGTGTAGGTGCGGCGCACCATGTGGCCGGGACCCTTGGGCGCGATCATGATGACGTCGACATCCGCGGGCGGCTTGATCTGGCCGAAGTGGATGTTGAAGCCGTGGCCAAAGGCCAGGGCCTTGCCGGCGGTCAGGGCGGACTTGACGTCATTGTCGTAGATGACCTTCTGCAGCTGGTCCTGGGCCAGAATCATGATGAGATCGGCCTTCTCGGCGGCTTCGTGGGCGCTCACGGGCACAAAGCCGTGTTCCTGGGCGAGCTTATAGTTGGGGCCGCCGGGGCGCTGGCCAACGATGACGTTGACGCCGGAGTCACGCAGGTTCTGCGCGTGGGCATGGCCCTGGCTGCCGTAGCCGATGATGGCCACGGTCTTATTTTTGAGAAGGCCCAAATCCGCATCTTGTTCGTAGTAAACTTTCATTATATCTCCCTTTTTCTTTCGCCGGAGATTTCCCCGGTGATAATTGACTCGCTTAGCTCTGGGTGGAGCGCTTCAGGGCCACCATGCCCGACCGTGCGATCTCCTTGATGCCGAAGCGGGTGAGCAGCCCGACAATGGCGCTTATCTTCTCGTGATTGCCCGTGGCCTCGATGGTGATCTCGTCAATGCTCACATCGACCACCTTGCAGCGGAAGATGTCGACGGTGCGCAGAATCTCCGCGCGGTTGGCGTCGCAGGCGTTGACCTTCAGAAGCACCATCTCGCGCAGCACGCTGCGCATCTCCGTCAGATCCACGACCTTGATGACGGTGATGAGCTTTCTGAGCTGCTTCACGATCTGTTCGATGATCTGCTCGTCGCCCTCGGTGGTGATGGTCATGACGGAGGCGCCAGGATCAAGGGTCGGGCCGACGTTCAAGGACTCGATGTTGAAGCCGCGGCCGCTGAAGAGCCCGGCCACGCGCGAAAGCACGCCGGGTTCGTTCTCGACCGTGACGGATAAGGTATGTCGCATGATCGCCATCCTCCTACACCAGCAGCATGTCGGTGAGTGACGCACCGGCCGGAACCATGGGATACACGTTCTCCTCCTTCTCCACCAACACGTCCACAATGACCGTGCCCGGCGTTTCGAGAGCTTCTTTCAGAACGCGCTCCACATCCTCCACCTTGCTGATGCGGAAGCCTTTGGCGCCATATGCCTCAGCCAGCTTCACAAAGTCCGGCTGGGCGTCCATGCAGGTTTCGCAGTAGTTGCGCTTGTAGAAGAGCTCTTGCCACTGGCGAACCATACCCAGGAAGCCGTTGTTCAGAATGACGATCTTGACGCCCAGGTTGTTGGCCACGCTGGTGGCGAGCTCCTGAATGTTCATCTGGATGGAGCCGTCGCCGGCCACGTCGATGACCATCTTGTCCGGGCAGGCGAACTGCGCGCCAATGGCCGCGGGAAAACCGTAGCCCATGGTGCCGAGCCCGCCGGAGGACAGGAACGCGTTCGGTTTGTTGAACTTGTAGAACTGGGCCGCCCACATCTGGTTCTGGCCCACCTCGGTGCAGATGATGGCGTCGCCGCGGGTCAGCTCGTGCAGCTTTTCCACCACGTATTGCGGCTTGATGGTGGTGTCGCTTGGCTTGTAGGTCAGCGGATGCTCTTTGGCCCACGCCGCCACCTTGGACACCCAGGGCATGTGCCCGGCCTCGAAGTCGTACTCGGCCAGGCTCGGCTCAAGTTCTTCCTTCAAGGCCTCAAGGGCCAGGCGGCAGTCGGCCACGATGGGCACGTGAACGCTCACGTTCTTTTGAATGCTCGTGGGGTCGATGTCCACATGAACCAAGGTCGCCTTGGGCGCAAAGGTGCTCACCTTACCGGTGACGCGGTCGTCGAAGCGCGCGCCCACGGCAAGCACGAAGTCGGCGTTGTTGATGGCCATGTTCGCGGCATAGGTGCCGTGCATGCCCAGCATGCCGAGCCAGAGCTTGTCGTTGCCGGGAAAGCAGCCCAGGCCCATGAGCGTGGCCGTTACCGGTATGTGCAGGTTCTTGGCCAGCCAGGTGAGGGCCTCGTGCCCGTGGCTGGAGATGACGCCGCCGCCGGCATAGATGAGCGGGCGCTCGGCGTCGCGCAGAAGCTGGGCGACCTTGCGGATCTGCCCGGCGTGCGGCTTGTAGTTGGGGTTGTAGCTGCGCATGTGGACGTCTTCAGGCCAGACGAAGTTCGTCTTGGCCTGCATGATGTCCTTGGGCAGGTCGACCAGGACGGGGCCGGGCCGGCCGGAGCGCGCAATGAAGAACGCCTGGCGGATGACGTGCGCCAGGTCGTTCACATCCTTCACAAGATAGTTGTGTTTGGTGCAAGGGCGGGTGATGCCGACGATGTCCACTTCCTGGAAAGCGTCGTTGCCGATGAGCGGCGTGGGCACCTGTCCGGTCAGAATCACCACGGGGATGGAATCCATGTAGGCCGTGGCGATTCCGGTGACCGTATTGGTGGCGCCCGGGCCGGAGGTCACGAGACAGCAGCCCACTTTGCCGGAGGCACGGGCATACCCGTCCGCCGCATGAATGGCCCCCTGCTCGTGACGCACCAGCACGTGCTTGAACGATGCGTTCGGCAGCTCGTTGTAGATGTCGATGACGGCTCCCCCTGGGAACCCGAAAACAACCTCCACTCCTTCGCGTTTCAGACACTCAAGCAGAATTTGAGCTCCGCTGAGCTCCATAACACTAAGCCTCCTGTTGACGATACTTATCAAGTAAGGCTTGCAGCTTCGTCTTACCGGCAAGCTTCTTCTTCTTCAGCTCCTTGACCTCTTGTTCGACGGCGGGGCTTAGGAAAGGCTTGCCTTCTAGCTTGACGATCATCTTTTCGTAATCCTGGTGCTGCTGCCACAAAGAGCGTAGTTCAGAATCCTCAACTGCATACTGTTCGATGAGGGCGCGATCCAATGCTTCCATGTGTGGCTCCTTCAGTTGGAGGTTGCCCGCCAGCCTAGTCCATTTGGACCTGAGGCCAGATCGGCTCTTTCTCGGCCAGGACTCGGAGTGTCTTCTTGCGGGACGTGTGCCCGGCCGCGAGGCTGACCTGGCTGCGTTTGAGGCCGAGCAAGCCGGCGACATACAGCACAAGGGCCTGGTTGGCCTTGTTGTCCACGGCGGGGGCGCTGAGCCGGATTTTGAGGCATTCCTGATGCAGCCCGGCCAGCTCGTCGCGCTTGGCCCCCGGCTGCACCCACACCTTAATCCGCCATTCCCCGCTGCCCGCTTGGCGGACAAATACAGGGGGCGCCTGTCCCACGCAATTTCACTCCGCTTTCCGCAAATACTTCAACTTCGACTCCAAGGATTCCAACCGCGACGCGGAAGGGTCCTCGCTCTCCAAAACACGTAAATGCGTTTCCAAAAGGCCGCGCAGCTGGATTTCGAACTGGCTGCGCTGGCGCTTCAGATTTTCGATGTCTTCATAAAGCTGGGCCAAACGATTGTGCCCCTGCTGGACCATGTTCTCCGCCTTGGAGCGCGCCTCGTCGAGAATCAGCTGGGCCTCGCGCTGGGCGCCGCCCTTGATGTCGTCGACCATCTTCTGCGTGCTCATGAGCGTGTCGCGCAGGGTTTCGTCGCGCTGGCGGAACTCCTCGACTGAGGACTCCATGCGTTTGACCTTCTTGATGAGGTTCTTGCGTTCCTCGGCCACGACGCCAAGCATCTCGGCCACTTCGGCCATCAGCTGGTCGACTTCCTCGGGCGCGTAGCCCCAAACACGCTTGGTGAACTTGCGGTTCAGAAGGTCGATCTTGGAGATGGTCATGCTGCTACCCCACCAGAACGGAGGACAGGGCGCCCATCATGCGCGCCGAGGCGAAATCCCAAACAAGCTGATTGAGGATGCGCGTGATGATCTGGATCCCCACGATGACCAAAATAGGCGAAAGGTCGAAGCCTCCCACCACGACAAAAGGCAGCCACCGGCGGATGCGGTAGAAAACCGGCTCCGTGGCGTTGCGCAAGAAGCGGACGATTGGATTATAAGGGTCTGGATTAACCCAGGTAATAAGTGCGGAGATGATCACAACCCACATGTACGCCGACAGCATCCAGCCGATGACCGACACAAGGGTTGTAACGATAATCATGAGATACGACATCAAACCTCCACATCATGGGGCCGCCGGGTAAATCTGGCACCCCTGCATGTGCCTCTCTTGTGGCACACCAAAAGCGAAGAATCAAGCCCCTATGGCTGCCCCGCAAGTTCCGGCCAGGCCCGCTTGAGCGCATCGAGCAAGGTGGAAAAATCGGGCACCAGCAGTTCGGCCTCCAGGTCCGGGTTCTTGAAGGCCCAGAAGTCCACGCCCGCATTCCGCGCCGTGTCCATGTCCACGCTGGAGTCGCCCACGAACACCACATCCTCACGGCCGACGCCCCAGGCTTCCAGAATCTGGCGCACGCCGTCGGGGTTGGGCTTGGGCGCGGCCGTGTTGGCAACGGTCATCACCGGGCTGAAGTAGTTCTCCAGGTCCACGGCCTTGAACACCAAATGCACGGTGTCCATGCGGTTGGTGTCCACGCCGAGGAGAAACTCCTTGGCCTTGAGCCAGCCGAGCAGCCTGCGGATGCCGGGCTCGCGCGTGAGAAACGGCAGCATGTCCTTGTAGTCGATCTGCGAGCGGTAGGCCATGGCCTCTTCGTAGAGCTCCGCCGGCACAATGCGGCGCAAGGAGTCGTACACGTTCTGAATGTGCGTGTAGACCTCGTCCTCCGGGCTCATGGGCGGCAGGCCGAAATGCGTGCGGTACTTGTTGTAGTACACGGTGTTGGCCACGAAGGAGTCGATGAGCACGCCGTCGCAGTCGAAGATGAAGCCGCGGTAGCGGCGCAGCGCGGAGGCGTCGAAGTCCAGGTCGAGCACTGGCATGGTGCGGCCCTACTCGTTCCCGGCCACGGGCGCATACACGCCCAGGGTGACCATGGCGTCGAGCCAGGGCCGGGCCTCGGGCAGGCGGTCCAGCCCGATGAGCCTCCAGGCCTGGGCGCGGAACACGCACGCAGCGCCGGGCATGTCGGCCAGAGGGGCTTCCGGCACGCCGGCATCCGTCAGCGCGGCGCCTATCTCTTCCTCCGTGGTGGCCCAAAACGCCTCAGGAACAAGCACCGCAAAGCTCTCCAAGAGCTTGCGCCACGGCAGAGCCGTGCTCGCGCCCATGGGCAGCGTCAGGCCGGAAAGCTCCCGGCCCAGATGCATGGACTCATGGTCGGACTCGTCGTCGGACTCGCCCTCGCCAGCGGAAACGCTCTTGTCCAGGCGCTCCCAGGCGGTCTGGATCTTGGCCTCGGCCCCGCGCAGGTCCAGCAGGCGGTCTTCCAGGTTCCAGGCCAGCAGCAGGACCATCTGCGCCTGCCTCCGCGCGTTTTCCAGGGCGTCGGGCGCGGCCTGCTCCGGCGCCACGGCGCCGAGGATGCTGCGCTCCACCTCGGCCTGCACGGCGCGGCTGCTTTCAGGATTCAAGGCGTTGGCCTGCTCCACCAGGCCCTGGGCCAAAATATCGCGAGGGCTGGAGACGGATTCGCCGAAACGCAGCGTGTCGGTCAGCAGGGCCTTGGCCGTGCGCGCATCAAAGGGCGCAAGGTCGGGCCGCACATGGTCCGGGCTGCCGGGCTTGCCCACGCCGGGATCAAGAAAGCGCGCATCGGCGGGCAGCGCGGCGCGCGCGGCGGCGGGTAAAAGTTCGGGGTGCATCTGCGGAAAGTGGAAGATCATGCGGCGGTCTCCAGTTCAGGCTTTGGTGTGCAGGCGGTAGTTCTTGCAGTGGCCGTGGCACTCCGGCAGGCGCAAGAGGCAGATGTCCACGAAAAGATGACGGCACTCCGGCATGGCCTCGGCCAGGGCCGGAACAAAATCCTTGCAGTCGATGGCTTCCTCGGCCAGGCGCTCGAACCTGAGCCGCCAGAGCCGCGCCAGCTCCTTCTCGTCCAGGCCGAAGTTTTCGGCGCGGTTCAGGAAGTCGTCGTACACGCCCTCCCACTTGGACAGGACAACGCAATGCCAGGCCGTGTTCAGGCCGGGGTTGAGCTGCTCCTCGTACAGGCAGCGGCCCACATGATAGGACCGGCAGCCAAAGGCGGGCAGGCGCACAACGCCCGCTTTCGCATCTTTAGTCATGCGCCGTTCCAGCTCCAAAACCATTCATCACGCCGCCTCCGCTGGCGTTTTGTACGCTGCCGGGACGGCAGTTGTAAAGGCGGAGCGCGGCCGCGCCATTGACCAGCCAACCGGCCAGGGATACACTGTCGCTGTCAGGAGGATCAACAAATGGGCGGACTCACAGGAATTTTGCTTATCATCATCGTGGTGCTCATCATCACCGGCGTGAACAAGCTGCCGCAGCTCGGCTCCGGCCTGGGCCGCAGCATCAAAAACTTCAAGCGCAGCTTGAATGAACCGGACGAGGTCGACGTGACGCCGGAATCCGAGCGCCAGAAGCGCGCGCAAGACAAGGATGAAGGCAAGTAGGCGAAGCTACAGGCGGATGTGCCCATTCTCGTTGTGGGGGAACATACGCAGGCCGATGAGCAGATAATAGAAGCCGCTGAGCGAGGTGAGCAGCGCCACGGTCCACACCAGCCACAGGCGGATGTCCGGGCGGAACATGTCCATGCTGTGCTCCACCATGATGAGCAGCACGAGCGAAATTTGCGCCAGCGTGGCGCATTTGCTGATCCACACCGGCTTGATGCCGCGCTTCACGTCCACGCCGGAATAGTTCAAGAGCGCCAGCCCCCCCACGATGAACACATCGCGGCTGACCACCAGCACGGCCAGCCAGCGCGGAATCCAATCCTGCAAGGCCAGGCACAGGAAGCTCGTCACCAGCAGCACCTTGTCCGCCAGGGGGTCGAGCATGGCCCCAAAGGTGGAGCGCTGCTTGAGGATGCGCGCCAAGGTGCCGTCCAGGGCGTCGGTCAGGCCGGCGATGGCGAACAGCACCCAGGCCAGGTCGAAGCGATGGTCCACAAAGGCCATGACGAAACCCGGCGTGAGCATGATGCGCGTCACGGTGAGCAGGTTGGGAATGGTCCAGTTGTTCTCGCGCAGCGGTGGAGTCATGGAGCCGCCACCCCTGCTTGCCCGGAAAGGGTGAGCTTGCGGCCGGGCAGGGCCTCGCGCAGGCGGGCGTTCAGCGCCTCCTGGTTGAGGACACGGCAGGAGAAGCGCCCGCTCACGCCGTCCATGCCGATATCCATGCCCGCAAGGCTTGGGTCCTGCACGGCGTCGTCCCAGGCGGCCATGAGCTGCACAAAGCCCTGCACAGCGTCCACGCCGGAAAACCCGCTTATGGTCAGCACCTGCTTGCCCGGTCCGGGCAGCATGCGGCTGTCTGAAAAATACTTGGACCAGATTTGCAGCCACAGGGCAGGCAGTTCCGCGGCGTCCGCGGCGAGAACAACATCC
This sequence comes from Humidesulfovibrio idahonensis, assembly GCF_054657715.1. Lineage (NCBI taxonomy): Bacteria > Pseudomonadati > Thermodesulfobacteriota > Desulfovibrionia > Desulfovibrionales > Desulfovibrionaceae > Humidesulfovibrio > Humidesulfovibrio idahonensis. The sequence continues at coordinate 1,260,430 of NZ_BAAHYE010000002.1, forward strand.
TTGTGCCGCAGAGTGGCCTTGTAATAGCCCTGCGGCAAACGCTCCAGGGTCACTTCGGCGCGGCCCTCGGCCGGGGCGGCCTGCTTCACGCGGGTGAGCCCCAGAAGCGCGTCGTCCGTGGCCAGGGCCTGCACGTCCTTCTCTTTGACACCGGCGCCAAGACGCAGCAGGTACGTGCCCGGGTGCCGGTCCCCGGCGAAAAAGCCCAGGCCCACAAGCGTGCTGCGCAGATAGGTCCGCTGGATGGTCACATCGAGTTCGAGCGTGAACGGCGAGGCGGGCGCTGAAGCCGGCTCCTGCGCCTTCGCCTCCTCTCCGGAAGCAGCGGCCAAGCCGGATTCCTGATAGCTCAGGACATAATCCACAGCGTGCGGCGAAAGGTGCGCGCGCAAGGCGTCGAGGCGCGCTTGCGGCGCGGGCGAGGGCAGCATGCGCTGCGCCTCCTGGCACACGGCCTCGACGAGCGCGCGCTCCAGGGCCTGCTGCCGGGCCTGGGTCGGCGATTTTTTGGCGTCCGCGCTGGCGCTGACATGAATGGATTCGGCCAGGGCAGGCGGAGAAACGGCGCACACGGCCAGGATCAGGGCGCACACGAGACCGAGCCGACGCAACACGCCGCGAGCCCCATATTCCACATTGCGAATCACGACGCGGCAAGCCGCCGGTGCTCCATTTGAAACGGTCATGGAGCCACCCTACACCACATCGGCGCCGGGCACAACGTTTGCGCCCCGGAAATCCAGCACTCAGGCGGTGATACGAAAGCTTGCGGCCCGGCCGGGTATGGGCTAGATTGGATTGATAACGCTCACCAGCCTGGAGGGAGCCATGAATCTGTACCTCATGCAGCACGCCGCATGCCTGCCCCAGGAAGTCAAAGCCAATCAGCCTCTCACCCCCGTGGGCCACGACCAGATCGTGAGCGCCGCAAGGGCCATGAAGATCATGGGACTGTGGTTCGACGCCCTGCTCGCAAGCCCTTTTCACCCGGCCCTGCAAACCGCGGGCATCCTGGCCGAGGGGCTGGGCTACGCCCAGTCAAGCGTCACCAGCTTTGAAGCCCTGCGCGGCAACACGAACATCAAAACCTGCCTGGAAGAGCTGCGCCAGTGCGAGCGCTTCCAGTCCGTGCTTTTGTGCGGCGAGCTGCCCCTGCTCGGCAGCCTGGCCTCGCATCTGCTCTCCTCCGGTCCGCGGCTTTCGCTGGCGCTGGAGGGCGGCGCGCTGCTGGCCCTGGGCGTGCCGAACATGAATGCGCGCAACGCCACCCTGCGCTGGCTGCTGCAGCCGGGCCAGTTGCAGATGATCGCCGCGGGTTAGCCGCTATTCCTCGACGCAAAGCAGCTCGTAGGCGTCGCCGGTGATGCATTTGGCGCCGGCGTCGGTGACCTCGAAGGTGTTCTCCACCCCCACCATGCCCAGGCCGGGAATGCCCTGCTTGGGCTCCAGGGCGAAGACCATGCCCCGCTCCACCGGCCTGTCAAAGCCCTTGGCGATGGCCGGATAACCGTCGATGGCCAGGCCGATGCCGTGTCCAAGGAACGGCACCTTGTTGGCCCCAAGCCCCATGAAGCCGTCGTAATACCCCGCCTTCTTCGACCACTCCAGGCAATGCGCCCAGATCTCGCTCACCAGGGCGCCGGGCTTCAAGGCCTCCGCCGCCCAGGCCTGCACATCCACGCAGAAGTCATGCGCCGCCTGGACCTCGGCGGGAATGCCGGCGGCCGGTCCGGCCCAGTACAGCTGGGTCTTGTCCGTGTGGTAGCCCTCCAGTTGGAATCCGATGTCGAGCCCAAGGGGTTCGCCTTTCTTCCACACCTTGCCCGCATAGCCCATGAGGGGCACGGCCGGATGCTCGCCGCGCACGCCGAGCGGACCGTTGAAGCTGCTGGGGTAGTTGCCGGAATCGCCCGCGGACACATGCCCCAGGAAGCACTCCTCGCCAAAGGCGCTCATGCGCAGAATGCCCTGGTGCCCAAGCTCGAAGAACACAGCCCAGGCCGTGTGCGCTATCTCGCGCTCGCTTTGCCCCGGCCGCATGAGCCGCGGCATGACGTCGTGCAGGGCCAGGTGGTGCCGCTCGCCGCAGGAGCGCAAAATGCCAAGCTCCCATTCGCTCTTGAGGGACTGGGCGATGGCCAGGACTTGGTCGCCGGAGACAAAGCGGTGGGCGCAGAGCCTGTCGGCCAGCATTTGCCCCAGCTGCCAGGTGAGCCCGCCCATGTCCACCGCGAGGACATCGGTGAACGGCGCGCCGGACTCGGCGGCCAGGCCCGGCAGATCCTTGTAGGAGCGGTACGTGGCCGCACGGATGCCCGGCGCCTCGAGCGCGGCGCGGCCCTCGCCCTTGCGCAGCATGAGCAGCGGCTCGCCCGTGCGCGGGAGCCACAGGCAACCATTGCCCATGGTGCCGCTCAGGTAATATATGGCCGGCCGCGCGAACACGAGCAGGCCGCCCGCCTCGGGCGCGAGTTCGGCCAACAGTTTGCGGCAGCGCGCATGGCGCAGGGACAATTCGTCAGCGGGGATTGTGGCCAATGCTTCAAACATGCGATACTCCCATGCGCCGGGCAGGTTGCGGGTCTAGGCAATCGGGGCCGATTGCGTTACAGGATCACTTGCCGTGCACGGGCAGGACGCCCTATGGCTTCACTGCGCACACGCCATAAAGGACACAATGCTGTACAGCGACACAGAGCTAGCCGCCCTGCTGCGGCAGGTCAAGACCATCGCCATCGTGGGGGCCAAGGACAAGCCGGGCCAGCCGGTCGACGGCGTGGGGCGTTATCTCATCGACGCGGGCTTCACCGTCATCCCCGTGCATCCCAAGCGCCCAAGCGTTTGGGGCCTGGCGGCCTACCCCACCCTGGCCGACGTGCCCTGCCCCATCGACCTCATCGACCTGTTCCGCGCGGCCGATGCCTGCCCCGAGCATGCGCGCGAGGCCCTTGCCCTGGCGCACAAGCCACGCGCCTTCTGGATGCAGTCGGGCATCGTCAGCGCGGACGCGGCGGAAATTTTGAAGAACAGCGGCATCTTCGTCGTGCAGGACCGCTGCCTCATGGTGGACCACGCCCAACTCGTCACAGGGGGTGGAGCATGACCGACCCGGCTTTTGACTGCAAGCGCTGCGGCCACTGCTGCCACGGCGAGGGCGGCATCGTGCTCACCGAGCGCGACCGCGAACGCCTTGCCGCGCATCTGGGGATCGGCGTTGAGGAGATGCTCGAGCGCTTCGCCGAACGCGCCGGAGAAAAACTGCGCCTGCGCGCCGGGCCGGACGGCTTCTGCGTGTTCTTCCGCGAGGGCCAAGGCTGCGGCGTGCATCCCGGCAGGCCCGACATCTGCCGCGCCTGGCCGTACTTCCGCGGCAACCTCGTGGACGAAGCCAGCTGGGAGATGATCCAAAGCGACTGCCCCGGCGTGGAAAACGGCGCGGGACACGAAGCCTTCATCCAGGAGGGCGTGGACTACCTGTACCAAAACGGCCTTGTCCACGAACCCGGCAGCGAAACGCCCCACGCCCTGGTGCTCACGGAAGCGCTCAAAAATCGCCGCCGCTCATGAACATCCGCGACTGCCAGCGCATTCTCAAGGTTCCGCCCAGCGCCGGGCTTGACGAGGTCAAGGCCGCCTTCCGCAAGCTGGCCTTTTCGCTGCACCCGGACCTCAACCCCTCGCCCGATGCTGCGGAGAAATTCCGCGAACTGAACGAAGCGTATATTCTGCTTTCGCGGGCCATCCAGGACGACCCGGCCGAACGCATGGGCAAGGCGCGGCGCAACCGCGAGGAACCGCCCGACGCCAAGGCCCGCAAGACCCAGGCGGGCAAGGCCTACGCCAAGACCTCCGCGCAGTCCGCGCAAAAAAACGGGCGGCCTTCCGCATCGCAGCCCGGCCAGCAACCTGGGCAGCAAGATGCCCAGCGGGATAGCCAACAGTCCGCGCAATCTTCCGCACAGCAGTCGGCGCAGCAATCGGGCACGGGCTTTGGCGCAAATTTTCACCTGCGCGAGGAAGAAGTCCTGCGCGATCTGCTCTCCGATCCCTTCGCCCGGCAGGTCTTTGAGGACATCTACAGCCAGCTCAAGCACGGCAAGCCAGGCCCCGGCCAGCCGGTGCCCCCCCAGTCGCCCCTGGGCCCGCGCCACCAGCAAAAGCCTCCTGCCGCGCCCAAGCGCCGCAGGCTGGAGCTCACCTGGGGCAACAAGACCCTGGGCGTGGACCTGAGCAAAGGCCTGGTCGGCGGCGTCAAATCCTGGCTGCGCGGCCAGTTGGACGATGAGCAGACCGTGAGCTACCCCGCCCATGCCCTGGGGCCCGGCAAGGTGCTGCGCCTCACCATCACTGCGCGCTTCGGCGATCCCCGCACCGTGGAGGTGACCCTGCCGCAGGACTTCGTGGTGGGCCGCCCCGTGCGCCTGCGCGGCCTTGGGCGCAAGCTCGGCCCCTTCACCGGCGACCTGTACCTGCGGGTCCTCGCCAAATAGCACGCATTCCGCCCCCTTGTGTTCCGCAAGGAAATTGACTAGTCCGCACAGGAAACCTTTGCGTCACACCAGCATCAAGGAGCCCGGAATGCTCGCCATCCTCGATTACAAGGCCGGCAACCAAACCAGTGTCCGCCGCGCCCTCGACCATCTGGGCATAGAGAACCAGATCACCGCAGACCCCGATGTCTTGTCGAGCGCCGACGGCATCATCTTTCCCGGTGTCGGCGCCGCTGGCCAGGCCATGGACGAACTGACCTCCGGTGGCCTGGACGAGGTGCTCAAGAGCCTCATTTGGCAGGAGAAGCCGCTGCTGGGCATCTGCGTCGGCTGCCAAATTCTGCTGGACTACTGCGAAGAGAACGACACCCGCACCCTGGCCATCATCCCCGGCGAATGCCGCCTGTTCAACCCGGCCTGGACCGAGGAGGACGGCACTCCCATCCGCGTGCCGCACATGGGCTGGAACAGCGTGAAGCTGAAGACCGAGTGCGCGCTCTTCAAGGACATTCCGGCCGAAGCCGAGTTCTACTTCGTGCACAGCTACTACCCCGCCCCCAAGCCCGACTTCGTCATCGGCGAGACCAAATACGGCGAGAACTTCTGCTCCATCCACGGCCGCACCGGGCTGTGGGCCGTGCAGTTCCACCCGGAAAAGAGCGGCACGCCGGGCCTCAAGCTGCTGCAGAATTTCCACGACTACTGCCTGGAGGTCCGCAATGCTTAGCAGGCGCATCATCCCCTGCCTCGACGTGCGCGACGGCAAGCTCACCAAAGGCGTCAAGTTCAAGGGCAACGTGGACATCGGCGACCCGGTCGAAACCGCGCGCATGTATTACGAGCAGGGCGCGGACGAAATCGTGTTCTACGACATCACCGCCTCTTCCGAAGGCCGGGGCATCTTCCTCGACGTGGTGGAGCGCGTGGCCAGCCAGATCTTCATCCCCTTCTCCGTCGGCGGCGGCATCAACAGCGTGGCCGACATGCGCGCCGTGCTGCTGGCCGGGGCCGAAAAGTGCTCGGTCAACTCCGGCGCGGTCAAGAACCCGGACATCATCAGCGAAGGCGCGGCAGCCTTTGGCGCGCAGTGCGTGGTGCTCGGCATGGACGTGAAGCGCGTGGACAAGAGCGACAAGATCCCGTCCGGCTTCGAGGTGGTCATCCACGGCGGCCGCAAATACACTGGCATGGACGCCCTGGAATGGGCCAAAACAGGCGAGTCGCTGGGCGCTGGCGAAATCTGCCTCAACTCCATCGACGCGGACGGCACCAAGGACGGCTATGACCTGGAGCTGACCCGGCTGGTGAGCAAGAGCGTGCGAATTCCCGTGATTGCCTCCGGCGGGGCGGGCAACCCGCAGCACATGGCCGACGCCTTCACCAAGGGCAAGGCCTCGGCCGCGCTCATCGCCTCCATCGTGCACTATGGCGAGTACACCATCCGCCAGCTCAAGGAACACATCTCGGCCCAGGGCGTGCGCATGCGCATGGTCTGGTAGCCGCCGGTCCGCCCTTTCGCGGTCCAAAGGCCGCATGACATGAACGATATTCTGCAACGCTATTCCGCCGCCCTGGACTCCCTGGCCGGCCAGGGCCTTTTGCGCCGCCTGCCCGAGACGCCCGCCGCTCCGCTGCTCGATTTCTCCGGCAACGACTATATGGGCCTGGCCAAAAGGCCGGAGCTGGTGGACGCCGCCCTCAAGGCGGGCCGCGAGCATGGCGCGGGCTCCACGGGCTCGCGGCTGTTGTCCGGCAACACGCCGGTGCATCAGGCCTTCGAGGCGCGCATCGCCGCCGGCAAAGGCACAGAGGCCGGGCTCATCTTCTCCACCGGCTACCAGACCAACGCCGCGTGCATCGCCGCCCTGCTGGACAAGAATGTCCTCGGCGTGGAGCCGCTGGTCTTCGCCGACAAGCTCAACCACGCCAGCATGCACCTGGGCTGCACCCTGGCCGGAGCCAGGCAGATCCGCTACCGGCATCTCGACCTGACGCACCTTGAAGCGCTGCTGGAGAAACACGCCCAGGAAGCCCGGCCCCGGGTCATCCTGTCCGAGAGCGTCTTCGGCATGGACGGCGACCAGGCGGACGTGGCCGCGCTTCAGTCCTTGGCGCGGCGCTTCGGCGCGCTGCTGTACATCGACGAGGCCCACGCCACAGGCGTTTTCGGCCCGCGCGGCTACGGCCTGTGCGAGGCCATCGACCTGGACCCGGCCACGGTGGTCATGGGCACCATGAGCAAGGCCCTGGGCTGCAGCGGCGGCTACGTGGCCTGCACGCGGCTCGTGCGCGACTATCTCATCAACAAGGCCGGGGGCTTCATCTTCTCCACCGCGCCCTCGCCGCTGGTGGTGGCCGCGGGGCTGGCGGCCTGGGAGCTTTTGCCCAGCCTGGACGCCGAGCGCAAGGCGCTCCTCGCCCGCGCCGAGAACCTGCGCCAGGGCTTGCGGAAGCTCGGCCTTGATCCCGGCAATTCCACAACGCACATCGTGCCCGTGATTCTGGGCACGCCGGAGCGCACGGTCGCGGCCAAAGAGGCCCTTGCGGCCAAGGGCATCCTCGTGTCCGCCGTCCGCCCGCCCACTGTGCCGCAGGGCAGTTCGCGCCTGCGCCTGGGGCTTTCCGCCGCGCACACCGACGCCGACATGGCCCGCCTGCTGGAGGCGCTCGGCAGCTTATGACCGGCCTCGTCTTCCTGCATGGCTGGGGCTACGGCCCTTGCGTCTGGCGCGCCTGGGCCGAGGCCTTTGCCGACCGTCCGGTCGTGCTGCTCGACGCGGGCTACTTCGGGCCAGAGCGCATGGACATTCCGGGCAGCCTTCCGCAAAGCCCTGACGACTGGATCGGCGTGGGCCATTCCTTCGGCTTTGCGCGGCTTCTCGGCATGGATATTCCTTGGCGCGGGCTCATCGGCTTCGGGGCCTTTTTGCGTTTTTGCGCCACGCCGGGGCGCGACACGGGCACGCCGCCGGAACTGCTGGACGCCATGCTCGCGCGGCTGGACGTCGCCCCGGCCGAGGTGCTGCGCCGCTTCACCAAGCGCTGCGGCCAGGAGGCAACAGCCGCCACCCCGCCGGATGCCGAGGGACTGTCACGCCTACGCGAGGACCTGCGCGGCCTGCGCGAGCTCGACATGAGCGCCCGGCCGGAGCAGACGCCTCCGGTCCTGCTGCTGCACGCGGCGGACGACCGCATCGTGCCCGAAAGCCTGGCGCATGAGGCGCAAAGCGCCCTGCCCGGCGCACGGCTCAAGACCTTTCCGGCTGGAGGCCACGCCCTGCCCTTCACACGCACCGAAGACTGCCTGCCCCTTGTGCGGGAGTTCATCCATGGCCTGCGCTAAGACGCCGCCCACGCACGGCGAACTGGTGGCCCGGCGCTTCGGCGCACGCGCCGCGCAGTACGACGACCATGCCCTGCTCCAGCGGGAAAGCGCGGGCAGGCTCGCGTCTTTCATCGCCGCGCACGGCGGCTTGCCGCGCACGGGCCTGGTGACGGAGATAGGCTGCGGCACTGGGCTGCTGTCCTCGCTTTTGGCTGGGCAGGCCGAGCGCTATCTGGCCACGGACATCGCGCCGGAAATGCTGGAGCGTTGCCGCGCGCGCCTGGGGCACCTGCCGCAGCTATCCTTCGCCGTGCAGGACGGCGAGGGCGCCCGCTTTGCCGAGGCCCCCGCGGCCATCGTCAGCAACCTCGCGGCGCAGTGGTTCCGCGATCCCATCTCCGGGCTGGCGAACATGGCGCGGCAAACGCCCCTGCTCGCCTTCGCCGTGCCACTGGCCGGGAGCTTCCCGGAATGGGAGCAGGCCTTCCGCGATCTTGGCCGCTCCTCCGGCCTGCTGCCCATGCCCGAGGAGGACGCGCTCATCCGCGCCTTGTCGTCCCTTGCGGCCGACGCGGGCCGCACCGCACATTTCGAGACCACGCACCATGTCATCCATTATGCGAACGCCCGCGCCTTTGCCGACAGCTTCCGTGGCATCGGCGCGGACCAGCCCCGGCCCGGCTACCGCCCGGCCCCCATACGGCCCGTGCTGCGGCGCTTCGCCGCGGGCATGGACGCCACGGCGCGCGTTCTCTATGGTCTCATCATGAAGGAGAAGACATGAAGGTTTTCGTCACCGGCACAGACACGGACGCGGGCAAGACCGTTGTTTCCGCCTGGCTGTGCCTGCACGCGGGCGCGGACTATTGGAAACCCATCCAGACCGGCCATCCGCCCGACCGCGACGCGGACATCGTCTCGCGGCTTTCCGGAGCCTTTGCCCACCCGGAGCGGCACCTGCTGCGCGCGCCCCTTTCCGGCCACGACGCCGCCAGACTTGAAGGCAAACGCATAGAGCTGGACGACTTCACCGTTCCGCAGACCTCCCGGCCGCTGGTCATTGAAGGCGCGGGCGGGGTGCTGGTGCCCCTGAACGAGAGCGCCACCACCTTGGATCTCATGGTGCGCCTGGGCGCGCCGGTCATCGTCGCCGCCAGGAGCGGGCTCGGCACCATCAACCACACCTGCCTGACGCTGGCCGCCCTGCGGGCGCGCAATGTGCCCGTGCTCGGCGTGGTGCTTTCCGGTCCGCTGAACCCCGGCAACCGCGCGGCCATAGAGCAGTTCGGCAACGTTGCCGTGCTGGCGGAGATTCCGCCCCTGGACCCGCTGACCAGGGATTCCCTCAAACGCGTGGCCCCCCAGCCCGGAGCCCTGGACTGGATCAGGTGGAAATCATGAGCGAAAGCCTTGTCGAGATTGACCGAAAGTACGTTTGGCACCCCTTCACCCAAGAGCAGACAGCGCCCCCGCCGCTGCCGGTGACGAGCGCGCTGGGCGCCAAGCTGTTTCTTGAGGACGGCCGCGAGATTCTGGACATGGCCTGCTCCTGGTGGGTCAACGTGCACGGCCACAGCCACCCCAAAATCGCCGCCGCGCTGGCCAGGCAGGCCGCGACGCTTGAGCATGTGATCTTCGCCGGCTTCACGCATGAGCCCGCAGCGCGCCTGGCCGAGGCCATCGTCAAGGCCATGCCCCGGCCCCTTTCCCGCGTGTTCTACTCCGACAACGGCTCAACCGCCATCGAAGTGGCGCTCAAAATGGCCTGGCAGTACTGGCGCAACACAGGCGTCACCAACCGGCGGCTATTCTTGGCCATGCAGGGCGGCTACCACGGCGACACCTTCGGCGCCATGGCCGTTGGCCGCACCAGCGGCTATTACGGGCCCTTTGACGAGCTGCTGTGCGAGGTGGTGCATCTGCCCTTCGCCCCCACCTGGATAGGCGACAGCGGCTATGAAAAGCGCGAGGCCATGGCCTTGGCGCGCATCGACGACGTGCTGGACCGCCACGGGCACGAGGCCGCGGGTTTTCTTGCCGAGCCGCTGGTGCAGGGCGCTTCCGGCATGAACATGTGCCGGCCGGAGTTCCTGCGCGCCGTGTGCGAGCGCATGCAGGCCCGCTCCATTCCGGTCATTCTCGATGAAGTCATGACCGGCTTTGGCCGCACAGGCACCATGTTCGCCATGGAGCAGGCCCAGGTGACGCCGGACCTGGTCTGCCTGTCCAAGGGCATCAGCGGCGGCTTTTTGCCCCTGGCGGCCACGGTCGCCAGCGAGCGCATCTACGAGGCCTTCCTCAGCGACAGCTTCTACACGGCCTTCGCCCACGGGCATTCCTTCACCGCCAACCCGCTGGGCTGCGCAGCCGGGCTCGCCTCGCTCGAACTCTTTGAGGAAGAACAGACCTTGCAGCGCATCGCGCGCATCACCGAGTCCAACCGGGCCTGGCTGGCCGAGATTGCGCACCTGCCCGGCGTGACGCGCCCCCGCGCCTTGGGGTCCATCGCCGCGGTGACCCTGGGCAACGACGTGAGCAACTACTGCGCAGAGATCGGCGCGGCGGTGAAGGCCAAGTGCTTCGAGCGCGGCCTGCTCATCCGCCCCATGGGCAACGTGGTCTACCTCATGCCGCCCGCCTGCATCAGCCCGGAGGATTTGAAGCGCGCCCAAAACGGCCTGACCGACGTGCTGCACGAGACGGCGCACCTCTACGCCTCCTAGCCCGCAACGCAGATGACGCAAAAACGCCCGCTCCGGCAGCATACCGGGGCGGGCGTTTCATTTTTCTTGGCAGGGAGGGCTACTCGGCCTGGAACAGCCCGCTCTTGCCGCCGCTCTTGTAGACCAGACGGCAGTTGGTGATGCGGATGTCCTTCTGCACGGCCTTGCACATGTCGTAGATGGTGGCGGCGGCCACCTGCGCGGCCAAAAGCGCCTCCATCTCCACGCCGGTGCGCGCGCTGGTGCGGGCCTCGGCTTCGATGCGCACAATGCCCGCGGCCTCGTCGATTTCAAAGGAGACGTCGGCGAAGTCTAGGGGCAAGGGATGGCACAAGGGAATGAGTTCGAAGGTGCGCTTGGCGGCCAGAATGCCCGCAATGCGCGCCGTGCCGAGCACCTCGCCCTTGGGCAGGGCCTTTTGCACCAGCAGGCGCATGGTCTCGGCATTGAGCAGGACCTCGGCTCGGACGCGGGCGATGCGCACGCTCTCGGCCTTGCCCGAGACATCAACCATGCGGGCGCGCCCCTCGGCGTCCAAGTGCGAGAAGTCCTGGCTCATGCTAGTCCCCCATGACCTTTTCCTTGGCCTTCTTGAAGAAGTTCTTGGCCTTCTTCAAAGGCTTCTCCTCTTCAAGCTTGGCGAATTCGCGCAGAAGCTCCTCCTGCTTGGCCGAGAGCCCGGTGGGCGTTTCCACGCGCACCTCGATGAGCAGGTCGCCTTTGCGGCCGCCGCTGGGATGGGGCATGCCCATGCCGCGCAGCTGGAATATCTCGCCGCCCTGGGTTCCCTTGGGAATATCCACCTTGATGGGCTCGTCCAGGGTGGGAATTTCAATCTTGTCGCCCAGGGCCGCCTGCACCATGCTGATGGTGCGGCGCAGCACAAGGTCCTGGCCCTGGCGTTCGAAGGTCTTGTCGGCCTCCACGCTGATGACCACAAAGAGGTCGCCGTGGGGGCCGCCGTTCACGCCGGGTTCGCCCTCGCCGCGCAAACGCAGGCGCGAGCCGTCGTCCACGCCGGCCGGAATGCGCACCTTGAGCTCGCGCACCTGGCTGGTGACACCCGCGCCGTGACAGGCGCCGCAGAACTTGGTGATGATCTTGCCCCGGCCGTGGCAGGTGGGGCAGGTGACGGAGATGCGGAAGAAGCCCTGCGCCTGCTGCACGTGGCCGGTGCCGCGGCACTGGCGGCAGTCGGTCATGTCGGTGCCGGGCTCCGCGCCGGTGCCCTTGCACTGTTCGCAAGGCACGTTCATGGGAATGCGCAGCTGCACCTCATCACCCTTGGCCGCTTGCCGGAAGGTGATGTTCAGGTTGTAGCGCAGGTCCATGCCCGCCTGGGGGCGCCTGCCGCCGCCACGCCCGCCGCCGCCGGAGAAGCCGAAGACTTCGCCGAAGATGTCGCTGAAGGCGCCGAAGATGTCCTCGGACGAGCTGAAGCCCTGCCCGCCGCCGTTCAGTCCGTCAGGACCGAAGGTGTCGTAGCGGCGGCGCTTCTCCGGGTCGCGCAGCACGTCGTAGGCCTCCGCGGCCTCCTTGAACTTCTGCTCGGCCTCGGGGTCTTCCTGGTTGCGGTCGGGGTGAAACTCAAAGGCCAGCTTGCGGTAGGCCTTCTTCAGCTCATCCTCGGAGGCGTTCTTCTCGACTCCGAGAACTTCATAGAAATCGCGCTTGGCCATTGGAGCGATCTTTAGGCTTCAGGGGCCTGGATGCCGGCCTCGGGGATCGATTCGCCGGGCAGCACCTTGCCCTGGGCGATCTCGCGCAGCGCGGTGACGGCCTCTTTGTTGTGCGAATCGATGAGCGGGGCGTAACCTTCACGATACTGCTTCACGCGCTTGATGGCCATCTGCACGATGAGAAAACGATTGGGGACCTTCTCGAGACAATCTTCAACTGTGATTCTCGCCATGAAGCACTCCTTGAAATCGAATGTTGAACCGGGACTGCCGCGCCGCGCGCCCTAAGGGGCCTTGGGCTGCCGCGCAGGCAGATATCCTTGCACATCTTCGAGCAGCTGGTTGGAGACCGGGTAGAACATCTCCTCCGATCCGACCTTGAGCCAGCACTGGTCCGCCGGGAGGCGGGGATCTGTAAAGAACGTAAAATTAGACAGCACCTTGCCGTCCTTCGCGAGAAGGTCGAGCTCCAGGCGCTGCGCCGCTGGGTAGCCCAGACGGGGCACCGGTTCCGCTTCGAACCTTAACTCTTTAAGTCGCCACAGCGTCATGTCAATACCCGACATCTTGCGGCCGGTATCGCGTTCCTCCCAGCCGGTGGGATTTTTGTCCACCTGCAGGGTCTGGTTGTTCGATATGGAGAAGATGCGCGCGCCCTCCACCTTGGTGGAGTCGAAGTTCACCACGCCGCGCCACTGCATGTCGTACGCTTGGCGGATAAGGCTCTTAGCCTTGTCCTTGTCGATGAGAAATCCGCTGGGGTGCCGTGAGGAGCGCCCGTAAACCTGATCGGCGTCGAGGGGGGCGAAGAGCTCCAGGCGCAACGGCGCAGTGGCTTTGGGCATCAGCATTTCTATGACGCAGGCGGGCTTGCCCGTCACCTGCCGGTCCGGCTTGGTCATGATGACATCCGCCGTGATGGCGGTGAGGTTGTGCACGTAGAGCCGAACCTCGGACGCGGTAAGGGTCGTGCCCTTCATGTTCGCCGGTTCGGTGAAGGTGAACACGTCGTCCTTGCGCTCCATGTCCCACTGCACGCCATGCCCGCCGAAAAGCGTGAGGCGCTGCACGTCTTCGCCGCGCACGTCGAGCAGCCGGGCATCGAAGTAGTATTCCGATGGCTTGTCGAAATGGTGCAGCACGCTCGCGTCGAGCAGGAACACCGACTCCGGCGCCAGGGAGCTGTGGGCGTAGATGGCCGCGCCGGTGGGCGTCTCGTGTCCCAGGGTCAGGCGGACCGGGCGGTCGTCGGAGCTTGAGGGCTTGAGCAGCATCTGCACGGCGGGAGAATCGAACCCGAGCTGCGTGGTGTCCACGCCGGCGGCCTGGTCCAGGGTCTGACGGGGGCGATTGTGGGTGATGGCCGCGAGCAGGGCTTCGATGCGCGCCACATCGGCGGGCACGGGCACGGCATCGGCGTCGGCGCCGTCAAGGCGCACCACCCAGCCGGAGGGCTCGCGCAGCAGGGTGTAGCGGTCCTTTCCGGAAACGATCTCGATGCTTTGCAGCGCGTCAATGGAGTAATCCGGCCAAACGCCAAGGGCGAGGCGCTGTTCCTGCTGATACAGGAAATAGCCGATGCCGAGCGCCATCAGCAGCACCAGCATAAGCAGCAGTCCAAGACGTGTGGCGGGATTGGTCAAGGCTGGCCTTCCAAGTATGGCTAAGGGCAGCGCCCTGGGGGAGTCTATCCTGACCGCGCAGGGGTGCGCGGCGGCGAATCGGTTGATCTTTAAACGAAGCTGTCACACAAAGGAGTTCCAGTTAACCGTGGGCCGGTTGCATGTCAAGCGCAAATAGCATAAGCCCCCCACGGATTGTTTGGAAGCCGAGAGAGGAGACGCCCATGGCCGGTTTTGGCAAGTTGACGTTTGCACAGAAGAAATGCGTCAGCACCGTTGGCATGCTGATGCAGAAGCTGGCGATGGTGGGCCCGGGCGCGCGCATCGGCGTGGCGGTTTCCGGCGGGGTGGACAGCTTCGCGCTCATCAAGACCCTGACCATCCGCAAGGCCATCATGCCCTTCCCCATCGAGCTCATGGTGCTGCACGTGAATCCCGGCTTCACCCCGGAGAGCCACAAACCGCTGGTGGACTGGTGCGCCAAGGAAGGCCTGGCCGCGCACATCGAGCTTTCGGACCACGGCCCCCGCGCCCATTCCGATGAAAACCGCAAGAACTCCCCGTGCTTCTTTTGCGCCATGCTGCGCCGCAAGCGCATCTTCGACCTGTGCAGCCAGTACAACCTGACGCACCTGGCCTTTGGCCACAATGCGGACGACCTCGTGGTCACCTTCTTCATGAACGTGGTGCAGAACGGCCGCGTGGACGGCCTCACCGCCTCCGAGGACTTCTTCGGCGGCCGCCTCAAGGTCATCCGCCCCGCGCTGTTTTTGGAAAAGTCCTTCATGCGCACGGCCGCACGCCAATGGGAGCTGCCCATTTGGAAGAACGACTGCCCGTCTTCCGGCAGCACGCGCCGCACGGAGATCCACGACTGGCTGCAGCTGGAGATGGGCCGCGACAAGCGCATCCGCAACAATGTCTTCAACGCCCTGACCCGCTACCAGCTGGACCGCCAGGAGCTTCCCTTGACCCCACAGCCCTGATGGGCTAGGTGAGAAACTTCCGGCAGTATTTCATAAACGCCAAGGTTCTGACAAAAAACAACATGTTGTTCGGCCGCTTCCATATCGTCATGTTCCGCGAAAAGCGCGGCACCACCCGCAAGATCCAAATGCGGGGCTGGATGCTCCTGGGCATCGGCCTTGTGCTGGCGCTCATGGTCTACGGCAACCTGGTGCTGCTCAAGAACATGGCCAGCAGCGGCACGCTGGAACGCAGCCTGAACCTCACCGAGAAATCCGCCAACGAGCAAAAGTCGCAGCTGCTCAACCTGAGCCAAAAGCTCATCAGCCTGCAGAAGGACGTCTCGCGCATCCGCGACTTCGACTCCAAGCTGCGCGTGATGATCAACCTGGAGCAGGAGAACACCATGAGCGTGGCCTCGCGCGGGGGGCCTGGGCAGGACTCCACCAAGGGCTACCTGCCCATATACCGGCAGGAGCTGCTGGCCCGCAAGATGAACGAGTTCTTGCGCCAGCTCTCGGTGGAGGCCAGGCTTGAGGAAGTGCGCCAGCAGGAAGTCATCCAACGCCTGCGCGCCAACAAGGACGTGCTGGAATCCACGCCTTCGGTGTGGCCGGCAGGCGGCTGGGTCACCTCCGGTTTCGGCTGGCGCAGCTCTCCCTTTACGGCCAAGAAGGAATTCCACAAGGGGCTCGACATCTCCGCCCCGGCCGGCACCCCCATCTACGCGCCGTCACGCGGCGTCGTGTCCTTCATCGAGCGCGACGCCTCCTACGGCCTTGTGGTCAACATCACCCACGGCACCGGGCTGGTGACGCGCTACGCCCACCTGCAACGCGCCAACGTGAAGCAGGGCCAGGTGGTGCAGCGCGGCGAGGTCATCGCCTTCATCGGCGATTCCGGCCGCAGCACGGGCCCGCACCTGCACTACGAGGTGCGCATAGGCGGCGTTCCCGTGAACCCCATGCGCTACATTCTGAACTAGCCCCAAACGCGCATTCAGCACCACTGCGATCAGCCCTTCCGGGCGCTCTATGCTTCAGCGCACGTTTGCCGCGCGGCCTTGCCACTTTACGCCCCGCACAAGGTGGGCTAGTCTGCGCTCGCTATGCCCGAACCGGTCCGCGCGACGTGCGCGAGACCGCTGTGAAGCAAAGCCGGACGGACGGGCAATGGACATCTTCAATTTCGACCCGAACATGGTCATGAGCTTCTACCTCACGCTGTTCCGCATCAGCGTGGTGCTCTTCGTCATGCCCTTTTTCGGCGATACGCTGCCCAACGTCGTCAAAGCCGCGCTGCTGCTCGTCATCACCCTGGCCGTGTGGCCCAAGCTGGCCTTTCCGGGCAGCTATTTTCCGGCCAATCCCATGAACATCGCCATCATGTTCGCGGGCGAGATCGTCCTCGGCCTCACCCTCGGCTGCATTGTGCGCATGATCATCGCGGCGGTGCAAATCGGCGGCGCCATCATCAACTTCCAAATGGGCTTCTCCATGGTCAACTCCATCGACCCCCTGACCGGCCAGGAAGAGCCCATGACCACGCACTTTATCTACATGTGCACCATGCTCACGTTCCTTTCGCTGAACGGGCACCTGCACCTGATAAAGGCCCTGGGCAGCAGCTTCGACATCGTACCGCCGGGGGGGCTGTTCCTCACCCCGGAACTCATGACCGAGGTCATGCTCTTCTCCAAGCAGATGTTCATCCTGGGCGTGCGCATCGCCGCGCCGGTCATCATGGCCCTGTTCCTGGTCGACCTGGCTCTGGCGCTTATTTCGCGCACCGCGCCGCAAATGAACATCCTGGTCATGGGCTTTCCCCTCAAGATCGCCGTGGGCTTCCTGTTCATGTCGTACGTCATGGAGATGATGAGCGACTATGTGACGAACTTCATTCAGGCCATGGACCAGGTGATGCTGCATCTCATGCATCTCGGCGTTCCCCACACGTAACGCGCAAACCGCCACTGAGCACGAAATGTCGAGAGACGATCCAAGTAGAACAGAAAAAGCGACCGGCAAGCGGATCAAGAAAGCGCGCGATGAAGGCAGCGTCGCCAAGTCTCCGGAAGTGAGCAAGGCGGTGGTGCTGCTGGTGGGCGTCATCGCCATGCGCTACATGATCCCCTACTTCTACAAGAATCTGACCGAAGTGTTTCAGTGGTACTTCACCGAGGGGCTGCGCCAGAACCTGGACCAGCAGACCGTCTACCATCTCTTCATCTGGTCTCTTGGCAAGTGCGCCCTCATGGTCATTCCGCTCATGGTGGTCATCGCCATTACGGCCTACGCCGCGGTGCGGCTGCAAGTGGGCAAGCTGTGGAGCTTCAAGTGGGACTGGTCGCGCATCAACTTCGACATTCCCAAGGCGCTCCAGCAGCTCATCATCAGCCCGGAAACCCTGGTGCGCCTGGGGCGCAGCATAGGCCAGGCCGCCGTGGTCGCCATCGCCCCCTATATCGTCATCAAGCAGGAGCTGCCGAACCTGGTGCCCCTGTTCCACCAGAACGTCATGGGCATAACCAGCTACATGCTGCTGGTGGCCTACAAGATGTGCTGCTACGCCCTGGTGCCCATGGTTCTCATCGCCATTGCCGACCTGTGGTACACGCGCTACCGCTACGACGACAACCTCATGATGACCAAGGAAGAAGTGAAGGACGAGCGCCGCCAGGCGGAAGGCGATCCCGTCATCAAGCAAAAGCAGTTGCGCAAAATGTACGAGGTCATAGGACGCCGGCTCAAAAGCACGGTGCCCAAGGCCGACGTGGTCATCACCAACCCCACCCACTTCGCCATCGCCCTTCGCTACGACCTCACCGAGGCGCCGGCCCCCATGGTCATCGCCAAAGGCGCGGACGCCATTGCCAAGAAAATCAGAGAGATCGCCATGGAATACGACATCCCCATCCACGAAAATCCACCGCTGGCACAGGCTTTGTATAAGCAGGTGGAAATCGGTGAGACAATCCCCGAGGAGATGTATCAGGCCGTGGCCGCCATATTGGCCAAGCTCTCGAAATTCAAGAGACGCCAGGCCTGATCTCCCCTGCGAACGGTTGACGGTCCCGCCGGTTTGAAACCGTGAGGAGCGTCAACAATATGTCTAGCGCCAAATTCGCCGCCGTCGACATCGATTACGCAAAGTTCGCCAAACAGGGCGACATCATGCTCGCCATCGGCGTTGTCGTCATCCTCATGATGATGCTCGTGCCCGTTCCCACGATCCTGCTCGACCTCATGCTCACCTTGAGCATTTCCATAAGCCTGGTGGTGCTCATCACCTGCATGTTCATGGAATCGCCCATGGAGTTCACCATCTTCCCGTCCCTTTTGCTCGTCACCACCTTGATGCGCCTTTCGCTGAACGTTGCGGCCACCCGCCTCGTTCTGCTCCACGGCGACGAGGGCACCAGCGCGGCGGGCTCGGTCATCCAAAGCTTCGGCGAGTTCGTCGTGGGCGGCAACTACGCCATCGGCATCGTCGTCTACTTCATCCTCTTCACCATCAACAAGACCGTCATCGTCTCCGGTATGACGCGCATCGCCGAAGTCGCCGCCCGCTTCACCCTGGATTCCATGCCCGGCAAGCAGATGGCCGTTGAGGCCGACCTGAACGCCGGGCTCATCGACGAGCCCGAAGCCACCAAGCGCCGCAACAGGATCCGCAAGGAATCGGACTTCTACGGCGCCATGGACGGTGCGGGCAAGTTCGTTCAAGGTGACGTGAAGGCCGGCATGATCCTGCTGCTCATCAACGTCATCGGCGGCTTCTTCGTCGGCGTGTTCCAAAAGGGCATGCCCTGGCAGGAAGCGGCCCGCACCTACACCCTGCTCTCCATCGGCGACGGCCTGGTCTCCACCATCCCCTCGCTCATCATCGCCACGGGTTCGGGCATCATCGTCTCGCGCGCGGCGGCAGAGGCCAAGATGGGCGAGGAATTCCTGGGCCAGCTGACCTTCCACCACCGGGCCCTCAAGCTCGTGTCCGGCATCCTGGTCGTTTTCGCCCTGGTGCCCGGCCTGCCGACCATCCCCTTCCTCATGTTCGCCGCGCTTGTCTTCTGGGTGGCCCGCATGTCCGAGCGCACCCGCCCGGCCCACGACGCCCAGCAGCAGGCCGAAAAGGACAAGGCCAACGGCACCGGACCCAAGCTCGACACGCCCGAGGAAGTGCAGTCGCTGCTGCCCCTCGACCAGCTGGAGCTGGAAGTCGGCTACGGTCTCATTCCCCTGGTGGACGAGGAGCAGAACGGCAACCTGCTCTCGCGCATCCGCAGCATCCGCCGCCAGTTCGCGCTGGACATGGGCGTGGTCATCCCCTCGCTGCACCTGCGCGACAATTTGCAGCTCAAGCCCGGCGAATACCGCGTGCTGGTGAAGGGCAACCCCATCGCCTCGGCGGAGATTCTCATCGACCACTTCCTGGCCATGGACCCGGGCGACGCCAAGCAGCGCATCGAAGGCGTGGCCACAGTGGAGCCGGCCTTCAACCTGCCCGCCGTGTGGATTCCGGAAGCCCGACGCGAGGCGGCCATGCTCGCCGGCTACACCGTGGTGGATCCCTCCACTGTCGTGGCCACGCACCTGACCGAAGTCTTCCGCCGCAATCTGCACGAGTTCCTGGGCCGCCAGGAAGTGCAGGAACTGTTGAACAATCTGTCCAAGCGCGCGCCAAAGGCCGTGGAGAATCTGGTGCCCGGCGTGCTGCCACTGGGAACGGTGCAGAAGGTTCTGCAAAACCTGGTGCGCGAGGGCATCTCCATCCGCGACATGCTCTCCATCGTGGAAGCCCTGGCCGACTACGGTCCGGCCGTACAGGAGCCCGCGGTGCTCACCGAGTACATCCGCTCGCGCATGGGCCGCACCATCGTCAAGGGCTTCCTGTCCAGCGACAACTCGCTGCCCATCCTCACCCTGGCCAACGACATCGACACCGTGCTGATCAACAGCCTGCGCAACACGGACCAGGGAGGCTACCTCGCTCTGGAGCCGGCCAAGGCCCAGCAGATCATCAAGGCCATCTCCACCGCGCAGGACGCCGCCATCGGCACCGACGGCCAGCCGGTTCTGCTCACCACGCCGCAGGTGCGGCCGCACTTGGCCCAATTGTTGCTTCGCTTCCTGCCAACGTTGCCTGTGATTTCGCAGGCGGAAATACCGGCAGATATTCGCATCCAATCCTTGGCCACTGTGAAACTGAGCTAGAGCAGCCATGCACGTAAAAACATTCAAGGGATCGGATATGCAGGCGGCCCTCGCGAGGGTCAAGGCCGAGCTGGGCGATGAGGCGATCATCCTGGGCACCAAGACCGTTCGGGGCGCTTCGGGCAAGGGCTGTGAAATCACGGCCGCCATCGACCCCAGAAGCGCGGCGGCGCCTTCGCGGAACACGCCGCTGATGCCCGCGCGCGACGCCAGCGGCATAATGCCGCAAATGGACCCGAGCCCGGCGGACTGGGCCTGCGAGTGGCGGCAGATCAAGGACCAGCTCATGGCCCTGGTGAAGCCGCAGCTCAACATGGACGAGCTGACGCCCCGCCAGCGCGTGGCCATAAAGTACCTGGAGCGCGAGGAAGCCGACATGCAGGTGCTTTTGCGCGTCTACCTGGAGCTCAAGGCCGATCCGGACCGGCCCATCCTGCCGGTTCTGGAGTCCGTGGCGCCGTGTTACGGCTTCGAGTCAAAAAAGTGGCGTCAGAAGTTCCACGTCTTCGCCGGTCCACACGGCGTGGGCAAAACCCTGACGCTCATCCGCCTGGCCCTGCGCGAAAAGCAGGCCCGGCCCAAGGCCCGCATCTGCGTGGTTGCGGCCGACCAGGGCCAGGGCAAGGGGCGGCTGGTGCTGCGCCACTACGCAGACCTTTCCGGGCTGGCCTTCCGCGAGGCGGGCAGCGCCGAGGAGATGCAGGAACTCATCAAGGAAGCGCCGAAGTTCGACATGATCTTTGTGGACATGCCCGGACTGACGGGAAAAGCCGCACTGAGCGAGCATTTGGCCGATCTGGGCCTGGACGACGGCGTGGACATGGCCGCGCATCTGGTCCTTGCGCCCTACTTCGCGGCGAGCCAGTATGCGGAAATAGCCCGGCGCTACATGTGCCCGCAGTTGCAAAGTCTCATCTGGACGAAACTGGACGAAGCCTGTAGTTTCGGAGCGCTGCTCAATATGGCGCGGCTCACGGAACTGCCCGTATCCGCCTTGTCTTTCGGCTCTGGGCTCAAGAACAGCATCGCCCCGGCCCAAAGTGACATGTTGTGGCGGTTGATCTTCAAGCACACGCTGCCCGGCCAAAGCGCCGAGCAGGCGGCATAAGGCGAGGCACAATGACTGCGACGGCACTCCCACTGGTCTTTTCCGTCACCTCCGGCAAGGGCGGCGTCGGCAAGACGAACATCTCGGTGAACCTCGCCTGCGCGCTGACCAAGATGGGCAAGCGCGTGGTCATCCTCGACGCCGACCTCGGTCTGGCGAACGTGGACGTCATTTTGGGCCTTGCGCCCAAGCTGAACCTCTTCCACCTGTTCAACGAAGGCATGACGCTGGAAAAAATCCTGTGCGATACGCCCTACGGCTTCCGCATTCTGCCCGCGGCTTCAGGCGTCAGCGACATGGTGAACTTAAGCACCGGGCAAAAGCTGGACCTTCTCGAAGCCATGGACTACTTAGAAGGCGGGATCGATCATTTGATCGTGGACACGGGAGCGGGCATCAACGACAACGTGCTCTATTTCAACATCGCCGCGCAGGAGCGGCTTGTCGTTTTGACCACTGAGCCGACCTCGCTCACCGACGCCTACGCACTTATCAAGGTGCTGAAGCTGAACCACGGCGTGGACCGCTTCCGCGTTTTGGTGAACATGGCCAAGGACGAGAAGACGGCAAAAGAAATTTTCGTTAAATTGTACAATGCCTGCGATCATTTTCTCTCCGGCGTGTCCCTTGACCTGGTGGGCTTCATCCCCCTCGACCCAGCGGTGCGCAAAGCGGTCATCAACCAGACCCCCTTTGCGCATATGAGCCCGAATTGCCCGGCCAGCGTGGCCATCAGACAGGCGGCAGAGAGAATTAATACCTGGAAGGTCACGGCAAAAGCAGATGGAAACATCAAGTTCTTTTGGAAAAAGCTCCTCTTCCAGGAGCAGTCCGTGGCGTGAGTTGGAAGGCGGACAACGGGCCTGGGCGCATTTCCCCCCCCGCGACCAGGAACAGATAGTCCGCCACTACGCCCCGAAGATTCGCATCCTGGCTTTGCGGATGAAGAACAAGCTTCCGCAGAGCGTGGAGCTTGGCGAACTCATCAGCGCCGGAAGCATCGGACTTCTTGACGCCCTGGGCAAGTTCCGCCCGGAGCTCGGCATCAAGTTCGACACGTATTCCGAGAACCGCATCAAGGGCGCCATGCTCGACGAGCTGCGGCGCATGGACTGGTTCTCGCGCGGGATGCGCCAGAAGGTGAAGATGCTCGACGAGGCCATGCGCCAAATCGAGCACGAGACCGGCGCCACGCCCACGCACGAGCAGCTGGCCACCAAGACCGGCATGTCGCCGCGCGAGGTGCAGAACGGCCTGGAGGCTCTGCAGAACCAGCTTTGCGTCAGCCTCGACGCCTTTCAGGAGAATTTCGTCGGCACCAGCGAATCCTTGTCGGAAAACGAGCCGTATCAATCCACGGCTTTTCAGGAAATGGTTGACAAGATTGCGGGGCTCATAGAAGAATTGACGCCCAGAGAGAAGCTTGTCATATCTCTGTATTACGGCGAAGAGTTGAACATGAAGGAAACCGCCCAGGTCATGGACATCACCGAAGGGCGGGTCTCCCAACTGCATTCCCAGGCCCTTGCCAAACTGCGTGACAGTTTCCGCAGGCGTTACGAAAACGAAGGCTGACAGGAGAAAGAAATCATGCCCGCAGACAGGAATATGCGCATCCTCGTTGTTGACGACTTTTCGACCATGCGCAAAATCATCAAGAACATTCTCCGCCAGCTCGGCTTCAACAACGTCGTCGAGTCTGACGATGGAACCACTGCCTGGGAAACGCTCAATCGCGACAACATCGACTTCATCATCTCCGACTGGAACATGCCGCAGATGACCGGCATCGAGCTGCTGCGCAAGGTGCGCTCCAGCGAGGAGTACGCCGCCACGCCGTTCCTCATGGTCACGGCCGAGGCCCAGCAGGAGAACATCATCGAAGCCGTGCAGGCCAAGGTTTCCAACTACATCGTCAAACCGTTCACGCCCGAGACTCTGGGCCAGAAGATCGACAAGATCTTCGGCAACTAAAGCCCGGGCCCTTGACCGGGGGGCATCGCGTTCATCATGGCTGATCAGACCGAGGAGACCGGGGGAGCGCCCGCAAGCGGGACCAAACAGTCCGATGCCATGATCGACACCAGCGAGGCCTCGCGCGGGACGCAGAAGGTCGAGCTCGATCTGGAGGACGCGCCCTTCCTTGAAGAGGAAGAAGAGGTCAAGCCGCAACCGCCAAAGCCGGCCGAGCCGGTTGCGCTGGATACGGGAGAGAAGAAGCCCAACGGGCTTGACCGCAAGAAAAAGCTCATCATTCTCGGAATCGCCGCTCTGGTGCTTTTGGTCATTGCGGGAGTCTCCATCAAGATGTTTTTCTTCAAGGGCAAGGCCGCCCCCCCGCCAGTGGCGGAGGCCCCGAAAGAGGCCGCCAACGCCACCGAAGCCAAACCAGAGCCGCAGGAATTGCAAGTCCGGCTTGATCCGTTTTGGGTGGAGCAAAAGGGCGAAGGCGACGAAGTCCGTTTCCTCATCGTGCGCATTCTGCTCACCACGACGGAACAGGCGAGCGTGCGGGATTTCCAGCAGAAGCTCATGCCCGCCCGCAACGCCATCTTCTACTACCTGAAGAATAAAGACGTTCAGTTTCTGGCCGATGAGCATAATGCGGAGAAGTTGCGGAGCGAACTGCTGCTGGTCATCAACCAATACGTTGCAGACGGCAAATTCGACAACCTGATGTTCGAGGAGTACGTGGTGAAGTAGATGTCCTCCAGCCCGCTGGACCTGCCCATCCTCATTTCGCAGCTGCCCAACGTGCAACAGGTTTTGGGGCCTCAGCACATTCCGCACGAGGCGCAGCAGGTTCTCTTCGGCCAGATGGTGGCCGAGAACCAGCGCAAGGAAGAGCACAACGTGCAGGAAGTGGAGAAGGATGAAGGGCTTGCCGCCATGGGACGCGACACAGGCGGCAACAACAAGCAGGCGCAGCAGCAAGCGCAGCGCCAAGCCAAGCCCAAGCACGCGGCCGAAACAGATCAGACCATCGGGGCAACGTCCTCTTCAAATGCCTCGCCCTGGTCCGGAAACATCATCAACGTCAAGATTTAGCCAGCCAGGCTAGCCGTCTTTCCCGTCCTTGCCTACCTTCTCGTCCTCAGCCTGCTCCTTCTCTGTCGGAAAACGCCCAAGATACCAGAAATAGAGCCACTTCGACCGCTCTCTTCGCGGACGCAGCTCGCCAGCCCCGCTGCCGGGCCTCGCCTTCATGCGGTCCACATAGATGGCGAGTCCCAAGCCTATTCCCAGCACAACAAGCGCGAACACCCAGTTCGGCATGTTTGATCCTCCCCTGACGGCACATGGGATCAGTCATTATCAAAAGCGTATGCCTTTATATTTTAAAACGCGAGATATAATCTCCAGCCCTGGCGGCATTGCCTCCTGCCACGGGAATGTGCATAATGGACTAACGGCGAGATGCGGAACGCAGCCGTTAAAACACCACGACAAGGAGACCTTATGTCCGGAGCCAGCGAGTTCACCCTGTTCAGCGGCGGCGCCCAGGGCGCGGAAGCGGAGTTCGGCAAACAGGCCGAACTGTTCGGCGTTCAAGAGGTCAATTATTCCTTTGAAGGCCATAAGATAGAGCGCAACCGGGGCCTGCGGATGCTGACCCAGGAAGAACTCATGCGCAAGGACGTGAGCCTCACCTACGTCTCCAAACTGCTCGACCGCAACTTCAGCAACGGCCCGCTCATCCGCATGGTTCTGCGCACCATCATGTATCAGGTGGATGCCGGGCTCGAGGTGTTCGTCATCGGCGCCATTCTGGACAACGGCACGGTCAACGGCGGCACCGGCTGGGGCGCGGAGTTCGCCAAGATCTGCAACAAACCCCTGTTCGTCTTCGATCAGGTGAAGAACGGCTGGTTCACCTGGACCGACAACGCCTGGCACCCAGTGGCCAATCCGGTCATCACCAAGGCGCACTTCACCGGCACCGGCACACGGTTCCTGGAGGACAACGGCCGCGCGGCCATCGCCGCCCTGTTCGCCCAATCCTTCGGCGCGCCGAAATAGTCATTGCGAGATCAAACGGCGCGCGGCGGCTCCCCACGGAACCGCCCGCGCCTTTTTTATTGCACCACACGCCCCGGCTCATTGCATTTCAAGGCAAAACCGGGCATCTGACCGGCATCGGCAACTCCCCTGCCGGGCGTTCCACAGCTAAACAACAGGTGCCGACATGCAGATATCCGCCCTCATGCTTTTGGCCCTCACCATCACCGAGCTGGCCTTGCTGTTCGTTGTCATCGCCTTCTACCTGCGCCTGCGCAAGTCAGAGGCGCTCATCGCCCGCATGCAGACCAAGCAGGAAGAATTTCTCGTCAAACTGCGCGCCAACGCCCAGCTGGAGCAGGAGCTTGTGGACAGCTTCGGCCGCAGGCAAGAGGAACTCGCCCGGCTCGACACCGACCTGACCGAGCGCGTGATCATGCTGAACAAGCTGCTCAAGCAGGCCGACGAATACGCCCGCTCGCCCCAATTCCTGCGCCAAATCATCATCACCGGCCACCGCCAGGGCAAAAGCGTCAAGGAACTCTCCAAGGCCACCGGCATCGGCACCGACGAGGTGGAACTCATCATCGACCAGTCGGGCCTGTAGCCCGGCGCGTGCCCATGCGCATCGGCGGCTATGGCGGCGGCTTTGGCCAACCCAGCGGCGAACGCGACCGCGCGGCCGCCTTCCGCGCGCGCCACAGCATCGGCCAGCGGGTCAAGGGGCGCATTTTGCGCCGCGAGGCCAGCGGACTCTACTGGGTGCAAATCGGCGGCGAGGACCTGCTGGCCAGGCTTGAGGTCAACGCCAGCCCAGGCGACCAGCTCATGTTCATCGTGCGGGCGCTGACCCCGGAGATCATGCTCCAGGCGCTTTCCGCCGGAGTGGATACGGGTGATTTGACGGGCCTTGTGCAACGCTTCCGCGCCGCGCGCGAGGTGTTCGAAACCCAGGGCGCCGCGATCCTGGCGCTTGTGGCCGCAATCCCTCCGCAGGCAGCGCTCCGGCGCGAAGCGTTCTTCATAGCCCTCGACGCGCACACTGAGTCGGCCCAGAACCTGGCCAAGGCGCTGGATTATCTCGCGCAGATCAACGCCGGGCTTGCCGCTGCGCAAAACGCCCAGGCGCTTTACGAGCCTTGGCTCCTGCCGGGGCTGCGCCGCCAAGAGACCCTGCGCCGCGCCAGGGCCGACGGCTGCATCGAGACGGGTTTAAGCGCCACGGACGCGGCCTGCGGCGGCATTGAGGCGCGGATCTTCTCCGGCGCCTCCGCCAGGATTGTGGTGCTGGCCGAGCATCCGTCCCAGGCTGGGGGCGCACTTGTTGAGCTCAGCGCCATGGCCCGCGAAATGCTTGGCCAGGAACCCCAGATGCATGGGCCGAACCAGCTTCGTTCTTCCGCATTGGGCGGCATTCTCGGGGAGCTGTTCGGCGATGTGCCCATGTGGTCTTCGGGCGGGCTGAACACCCGCGTTTAGGTGCCCGCCTGTTCCCTCACGCTTAGTGCCCGCTCACTGCCGCACCGAACACCAGCGCCCTGTTTCCCCTTTAAAAAGTCTTTGGAAAGGGGCCCGGGGGAAAACCTTTTTCCTGAAAGGTTCTCCCCCGGATTCCCCGCCGCCAGCCTTCCTGCCACCTTTCTCAACGCCAAAAAAAAAACGCCCCGAAGGGCGTTTCTGAAGGTCTTCTTTCAAACGTCTAAGCCATGGCTGGCTGGCCGCGCAGGCCGGAGGGAACAGGCTGTTTCGCCGGCGCCTTGGCGGGCACAGCCGCCGGAACCGCGACAGGAAGCTCAAGGGTGCGCTCTTCCAGGTACTCCGCGGCGTTGTCTTCCAGGTAGCGCAGGAAGGAGTTGTTCAGCGCATGGCCGGAAGCGAAGACCTCGAAGCGGCCCTGCAGAGGCAGGCCCATGACGGCCATGTCGCCCACGAAGTCGAGGAGCTTGTGCCGCACGAACTCATCGGGGTAGCGCAGGCCGTCTGTGTTCAGCACGCCGAATTCGTCGAGCACCACGGCGTTATCCAGGTTGCCGCCCAGGGCCAAGCCGTTGGCGTGCAGGTACTCCACTTCGCGCAGGAACCCGAAGGTACGCGCCTTGGCGAGATCGGTGCTGAAAAGATCGGGGGTGACTTCCATGGAGAGGTTCTGCCGGCCGATGAGCGGATGGGCGAACTGGATGGTGTAGTCGACCGCGAAGCCGTCGTGCGGGGTGGCCTTGATGAACTTGCCGTCACGCTCGAACACGATGGGCTTGGTGATGGCCAGGACCTTGCGCGCCTTGTTCTGGCGGCGCAGACCGGCCTGATTCAGCAGGTAGACGAAGGAGGCGGCGCTGCCGTCCATAATGGGCAGCTCGCGGCCCTGCACTTCGATGCGGATATTGTCGATGCCGAGGCCGCGCACGGAGGCCAGCAGGTGTTCGACGGTGGCGATGTGGTCGTGGCCGTTGCCCAGGCTGGTGGCCAGGCCGGTATCGACGACGAGGCGCGGTTTGGGGCTCAGAAAGGAAGTGCCAGACCCGCTGCGCAGAGCGAACAGAATTCCCGTGTCCTCGGGGGCCGGACGCAGCACCATTTCAACCTGCTTGCCGCTATGCAAGCCGATTCCCGTGCAGCGTACCGTGTTGCGAATGGTGGTCTGATGCATAATTCCTCCAACGCACGGGACTATGCACAGGGGATGCCAACGTGAAACAATGTTTCAACTATGCCGATTGATTTGATTTTCCGTAAAGCCGCTACATGGGCGGACTGTGTTGTTTCCACCACAACGTCGCATAGGTGCGACATTCTTGTTTTAAACTGGCGCGTTTTCGCAAAAGCGCACGGCCTTGAGGATGCGGTCCAGCCCGGCATAATCCTTGAGGATGACGGCACCGCCCAGTCCAAGGCCGGGCGAGGCGGCGAGTTCCAGGGCGGCCTGCCCCTGTCCGCTGCCGATCTCGCAAAGCAGCGCGCCGCCGGGCCGCAGGGCGCGTGCGGCAACGGGCAGCAGCCCGCGCAGATGCGCAAGCCCCTGCTCCGGGCTCACCAGGGCCAGCTCCGGTTCGAAGTCCCGCACCTCCGGCGACAATCCGGCGTACTCCTCTTGGGTGACATAAGGCGGATTGGCCACCACGAGGTCCAGAGACGCGGGCGGCAGTTCAAGGCTGGTGAAGTCTGCGCAGCGGAACTCCAATCGTTCGGCAACGCCGTGGGCGCGGGCGTTCTGCCTGGCGACTTCCAGCGCCGCGCCGGAGAGGTCCACCGCAAGGCCATGGGCTGCGGGAAATTCATGGGCGAGGGTGACGGCCAGCGCGCCGGACCCGGTGCCGAAGTCGGCAAAGGCCAGCGGCGCTTTGGAGGGGTAAAGGCGCTGCGCCTCCTCGACGATGCACTCCGTCTCCGGCCGGGGGATGAGCACGTCGGGCGTGACGCGGAAGGCCAGACCGAAGAACTCGCGCTCGCCCAGGATGTAGGCGACGGGTTCGCCTACGGCGCGGCGCGCGACCAGCGCGCGCAGGGCGTCCAACTGGTCGGGGTCAAGCTTGTCCGTGTGGCGCACAATGAGGCCGAGGCGGGAGAGCTCGAAGGCCTTGCCGGCCAACAGCTCTGCGGAAAGACGCGGAGCGTCTATCCCGGCGGCGGAGAGTTGCTTTTCGGCCCAGGCGACGGCCTCGCGCACGGTGCCGGGCGTCTCGCCAAGGCGCGTCCGTGGATCGTGCTTGGCCAAGAGCGCGGCAAGGGCGCCCAGCTTGCGCGGGCCTTCCACGGTTTTAGGAGCCGGAGGCTTGCAGCTTCAGAGCCTCGGTCTGGTAGTGGCTGGTCAGGGCCTGGATAAGATCGCCGCAATCGCCTTCCATCACCGCGTCCAGCTTGTAGAGCGTGAGGTTGATGCGGTGGTCGGTCACGCGGCCCTGGGGGAAATTGTATGTGCGGATGCGCTCGGAGCGGTCGCCGGAGCCCACCTGCGCGCGGCGGATGTCCGTCTCCACGGCCTTGGCCTTCTCCTGCTCCTGGGCCAGCAAGCGCGAGCGCAGCACCTTCATGGCCGAGGCCTTGTTCTTGTGCTGCGACTTCTCGTCCTGGCACTGCACGACCAGGCCGGAGGGGATGTGCGTGATGCGCACGGCGGACTCCGTCCGGTTGACGTGCTGGCCGCCCGCGCCGCTGGCGCGGAACACGTCGATGCGCAGGTCCTCGGTGCGGATGTTCACATCCACTTCCTCGGCCTCGGGCATGATGGCCACAGTGACAGCGCTGGTGTGGATGCGGCCCTGGGCCTCGGTGGCGGGCACACGCTGCACGCGGTGCACTCCCGCTTCCCACTTGAGCTTGCTGTACACGCGCTCGCCGGAAATGGAGGCGATGACTTCCTTGTAGCCGCCGGTGTCGGTGGGGCTCGCGTCAAGAATCTCCACGCGCCAGCCGATGCGTTCGGCAAAGCGGGTGTACATGCGGAAAAGATCGGCGCAGAAAAGCGCGGCTTCCTCGCCGCCGGTGCCGGCGCGGATTTCCAGGATGCTGTTCTTGTCGTCCAGCGGGTCCTTGGGCAGAAGCATCAACTTCAGGCTGGCGTCCAGCTCTTCCTGGCGGGCCTTGAGCCCCTCGGCCTCTGATTCGGCCATTTCGCGCATTTCCGGGTCGGCGTCGCGCAGCAGTTCGTGGTTGTCCGCCAGTTCCTGGCTCACGCGCTTGTATTCCTGAAAAGCGCGCACAATGGCGCCCAGGTCGGCGTGGCTCTTGGCGACCTTGCGGTAGCGCTCCTGGTCGGCCAGCACCTCGGGCGCGCCCAGCTCTTTTTCAAGGTCCGCAAAGCTGCGTTCAATTTCTTCAAGTTTGGCGAACATCAGGAGCAGCCCTCCTCGCTCACGGCGCATTTGAGGGCGGCCATGGCCACCTCGACCTGGCTGTCGTCAGGCTCCTTGGTGGTGAGCATCTGAAGCGCCAGCCCGGGCCAGCACAGCATGCGGCAGAGCACGTTGGTGTTGAACTTGCCGGCGAAGCGGATGATCTCGTAGGCCACGCAGGCCACGGGGATCATGAACAGCAATTTGGCGCCGACAATGTAGAGGTGTTTGAGCAGGAACACGTCCGGCTTGTAGAGCGAAAGCAGCACGGGCACAAAAATAGTGTGCAGCAATATGCTGACCGCAAGCACGAAGAGCAGGAACGACGTGCCGCAGCGCGGATGCAGGCGGCTTTGGGCCTGCGCGCCGGCAATGGACAACGGCTGCCCGCTCTCGAAATTCCAGATCACCTTGTGCTCCGCGCCGTGGTACTGGAACACGCGGCGGATGTCGGGCACGAAGGAGATGGCGGCGATGTAGCCGACGAAGACAAGCATCTTGTACACGCCGTCCCAGGCGTTGAAGCTCAAGGACTCCACGTCGCCGGAAAGGCCGAGCCACTGCATGACGGCGGAAAGCACGTGCGGCACCACGACGAACAGCCCCAGGGCCACGCCCAAGGCCACGACCATGGTGACCACCAGATGCCACGGCGTCAGTTCGCTCTCGCCCTCTTCATCCTCCGCGCTCTGCATGGCGGAAAAGTTGAGCGCCTTGATGCCGTTGACCAGGGTCTCAAGCAGCACGGGAAACCCGCGCAGAAAAGGCTTTTTGAGGATGGACGCATTGGTGAGGGTGAACCAGGGGCGGAGCTCCACGACGATCTGGCCGTCGGGCTTGCGCACGGCAATGGCGAGACGGTTCTTGGAGCGCATCATCACGCCCTCAATGACAGCCTGGCCGCCCACAGTGGAGTTCGCGGCACAAAAAGGAAAAAGGGAGCGTTTCAAGAGGGCAACCTCTGGATGGTCAAGGGGCAATGGCCAAATGGACCGCCAGCCGGAACATCCGGCAGGCCCCTTCCAGATAATCCCGGCCCGGACAAAGTAAAGACACGCGGCGGAATCAGCGATTCAACCGCGCCACGCCCGGGCGGGGGGAAACAAGAATGCCTCCATTGGCTTACCCAACAGAGGCATTCCAGTGTGCGCGCGGGTGCGCTACTTTTTGGCGTCGGCGAGGTTCGCGTACTTCTTGCGGAAACGGTCGATGCGGCCGGCGGTATCCACAAAACGCTGCTTGCCCGTGTAGAACGGGTGGCAGTTGGAGCAGATTTCAACGGTCACTTCGCTACCCTTGACGGTAAGAAGTTCGGTTTCGTAACCGCAGTTGCAGCGCACTTTGGCGTTGATGACGTTGGGATGAATATCTTTTTTCATGTCAGTCTCCGTGCTCAGTGTTCACTTGAAGAAGGGGCATATACGCCCGAAGTTTCCGGATTGCAAGGGGCGCGCGGCGTGTTTTTTTCCCAAAGTCCGGTTCCGATGCGGCAGCGGCACCAGTTGTTGACTTCCGCACCCGGTACGGCTAGCAAAGATTCTCGCTCATTGCCAGCAGAAACCATACGGGAGTCCGGGGAACCGGGCTGAGAGGGCCCCTGCCACCGGGGCCGACCGTGGAACCTGATACGGGTCATGCCGTTGGAGGAAATGGACCAGCCTGATGTATTTCCGGCCTCCCCCATCAACGCATGCCCCTTTGAACAGCCCCGCCCGGGCGAAACAAGGAGTGCGCATGTCCCTGCTCAAAAAGAATCCCTCCCTTGCGGCCATGCTCGACGAGAACATGGCCAAGCTCTGCGCTTACGAGCACATGACCGAGGCCGACATCCGCGCCCGCATCGACCGGGGCACGCTGACGCTTTTGGCCAACCCGAAACACAAGAACGTGCGCGCCACGCTCATCGGCCAGCCCGCGCGGGTCAAGGTCAACGCCAACATCGGCACCTCGCCCGTCACCAGCGACCTCTCCGGCGAGACGGACAAGCTGCAGGTGGCGGAAAACGCCGGCGCCGACGCGGTGATGGACCTTTCTACCGCAGGCGACCTGGACGGCATCCGCCAGCGCATGCTGGACGCCTCGCCCCTGCCCCTGGGCACCGTGCCCATTTACGCCGTGGCGCAGCAGTGCACAGAGTCCGGCCGCGACCCCTCCGGCTTCGAGCCCGCCGAGATTCTGGCAGAGGTGGCCAAGCAGGCCGAACAGGGCGTGGACTTCATGACCCTGCACTGCGGCCTCACCAAGCGCGGCGCGGAGCTGGCCATGGACGGCTCGCGCCAACTCGGCATCGTCTCGCGCGGGGGCGCCATTCTGGCCCGCTGGATGCGCCGCACCGGGCAGGAAAACCCCCTGCTCACCCACTACGACGAGCTGCTCGACATCTGCCGCAAGCACAACGTGGTCATCAGCCTGGGCGACGGTCTGCGCCCCGGCGCGGGCGTTGACGCGGGCGATCCTGCCCAGTGGGAGGAGGTGCTGACCCTGGGCGTTTTGGCGCGCCGGGCGTGGGCCGCAGGGGTCGGCGTCATGATCGAAGGTCCGGGCCACGTGCCCCTGCATCTGGTGCAGGCGCAGATCCAGGGCATCAAGCGCGCCACCTTCGGCGCGCCGCTCTATGTGCTTGGCCCGCTGGTGACGGACACCGCTGCCGGACGCGACCACATCGCCGGGGCCATTGGCGGCGCGTTGGCCGCGCAGTATGGCGCGGACTTCCTGTGCTACCTCACCCCGGCCGAGCATTTGTGCCTGCCCGACGCCAAGGACGTGCACGAGGGCGTGCTGGCCTCGCGCATCGCCGCACAGGCGGGCGAAACCGCCCTTGGCCGCCCCTGGGCCGTTGAACGAGAGAACGCCATGGGCGTGGCCCGCCTGAAGCTGGACTGGAAGGGCATGGCCGACGCTGCCCTGGACCCCTGCCTGGTGCGCCAGCGCTCCCAGGGCACGGAGCATGGCAAGGAATGCGGCATGTGCGGCAAGTTCTGCGCCATCCGCATGGCCGAGCCGGAAAAGTAGCCGACAGCGAACATATGCGCCCGCCGCGAGCGATCACACTTGCGGCGGGCGAAAAAAAAGAGGCGGGGGCAAATGCTCCCGCCTCTTTGCAAACTGAGGGGCTGTCGGACTACACGCAGCCGGTGGGCTTGGGCAGGCCGGCCATTTTGCAGGCGCCTTTGCCGGGGCCGGAGGGGAACAGCTCGTAGATCTCCTTCAGCTTGTATCCGGTCACCTTGGACAGGATGCGCACCATGGGAGCAATGCCGTTCTTCTTGTAGTAATCCTGCAGGAAG
This sequence comes from Humidesulfovibrio idahonensis, assembly GCF_054657715.1. Lineage (NCBI taxonomy): Bacteria > Pseudomonadati > Thermodesulfobacteriota > Desulfovibrionia > Desulfovibrionales > Desulfovibrionaceae > Humidesulfovibrio > Humidesulfovibrio idahonensis. The sequence continues at coordinate 1,293,671 of NZ_BAAHYE010000002.1, forward strand.
TCGATGACTTTCTGGTGGTTCTCAGAGATGACGGCGATGCCTTCGCTCTCTTTGATGTACTCGACCCAATCAGGGTTCCATTCCTCAAACTTCAACAGAAAGCCGTCCTCATCCACTTCGAACTTTTTGCCTTTGTACTCGAGAAAAGCCATTCGTCGTCCTCCTCATAGGATCTTATGGGAAAAGCCTTAACCGCTTGATTCCGAAATTCGACGCGATCAAGCACAGGCTGTTCGCGTCTGAGTGGGAGTAATGGATTTTCAGCTCCCGGTCAATACGGTCTGGGAGTATATCCGCCTTTTCGGAGGAATTTTATTCCGCCGCGTGTTCCAGCAACTCGTCCAGATGCTTTTGGGCGTATTCCAGGCTGGCGTCCAGCTCCAGAGCCGCCCCCAAACACTCCAGCGCCGCCTCGCGCTCGCCCAGGAACTTGTGGCACAGGCCGAGGTTAGCCAAGTCCGGGGCCGAGCCGCTGTCGAGGCCGAGCACGGCGTGAAAGTCATCCTTGGCGAGATCGTATTGCCCGGCCTTGAACCGCCCCACTCCGCGCAGGTTGAAGTATTCCTTCACCTCGGCGTCGAGGCCGATGGCCCGGTCCAGGTGCGGCATGGCCGCGCTCCACTCCCCTTCCTGCGACAAGGCGTAGGCCTGATAGAAGGCGCACAGGGCGCGCTCTCCGGCGGCGGGCTGGCTGGCCTCCGCCTTGGCGAACAACGCCGCCGCGCCGGGAATGTCTCCCAGGCGCAGGGCCAGCAAGGCCTGAAAGAACGGCAGATAGTACGCGTCCGGCGCAACCTCGGCCAAGACGGCCAGTCCGGCCTGGGCCTCGTCGTCCGGCGCTTCCTCGGCCAGCTTGCGGCCCACGAAAAGCCCCAGGCTGCGGTGCGCCGTGCGCTCGCGGAAGTCGAAGCCCGGCACCAGATTGTAGTTGGCGGGCACGTCCAGGTCCGCGCGGGTGGTGGGCACGGTGTACAGCGTGTAGCCCTGGGCCAGCAGCCCCTCGGCCAGGCGGGCCACCTCCACGCGGATGTTCCGGTCCTCCACGCTCGGCAGGGAGGCGAGGTCCACCACAGGCCCCTTGGTGAGCCAGGCGAACTGGCCGGGGTCCGTGAACTTGCGCAGGCCCGAGGCCTCGTACACGCGGCCGGTCTCGAAGTCTCCCGCCAGCTGGGCGATCTCCGTCACCGCGCGCACGGCCGCCTTCACAGGCGTGGCCGCGGTTCCAGCCGTGTACACGATCTCGCTCAAGCCGGGGAAGGTCTTGGGATCAAACGCCAAAGCGGCCACGGTGGGCACGGGCATGCCCAGGGAGAAATCCTTTAGCAGCAACATGATGCCGTTCTTGCGGAAGCGTTCGCACAAATCCTGAAGCACCGGGTCGTCCAGGGTGTCCTGGCTGATGGTGGGCACTTCCGGCGAGGTGCGGTCGATGATGGCCGAGACGTGGCGCTCCACCAGCTCGCAGCCGCCCTGGAGCACGGATTCCTCAGGAGTGTTGCCGGCGCTTGAGCCGTTGAATTCGTTCAGGGTCTTGAACCAGTCCAGGGGCAGCACGCAGGTTTCGCCCGTGGCCACATTGAGCGCCGGGCAAAAACGCCAGCGCACGAGGTTCATGAGCCGCCGCGCGTTCTCCGGGGTCAGCTTGTCCTCCACGGATTGGCAGACCTGCTTGATGTCCATGAGCTGCGCGCCGTAAAGCTTCTCCGCCTCGGCCCAGGTGGCCAGGGTGAAGTTCTCCTCGTCGGCCCAGAAGCTGAAGTAGCTGAAGCGCTCCACAAGCTCCATCAACGCCGAGGCCTCGGCCTGCTCCGGGCTCGCGCCCTTGCCCATCTGCTTGCGCGTGGGCATGACGGACCGCGCCTCGGGCCCGCAGATGCTCAAGAACACGGGGATGCCGAGACGGCCGGTGTCCACCCGCTTGGTCTCCTCAAGCACGCCCTTGCACTTCTCGTCCAGCTTGGCCTTGACCTTGGCCACGGTCTCCGCCGGAGGCGCGGCCTTGTCCTGATCGGTGGTGTAGACCTTGAAACAGTCTTTGAGCTGCAGCATGTGGGCTCCTTGCGACAAGAAGCCCGGAATATCGCTTCCGGGCTTCTTGGTGATGATGAAAGGGGATGGGCCGCGCGCGCGTGGCCTTGCTCTCGCTAGTCTTCCAGCTGCTGGATGCCCTCGAGCCGCCAGTTGGCCTTCAAGTCGCCCGTGGGACGGGAGAAGTGCCAGACTTCGCGGATTTGCTTGGGCCGGTCCTCGCTCGCGTCCTCGCGCAGCAGCACGTCGAAGAGCACCGTGGCGACGGTGTCCTGCGCTTCCTCGCGGAACTCCAGCAGCTTGCCGTTGACCAGCAGCAGCTCCGTCTTGGACGGCGAGGGGTCGGCCACGGCCTGGCGCTTGATCTCGGCCAGGACCTCGGGCGTGGTGAAGAGCGCGATGTCGTTCAGGTCGCGGCGGTCCCAGGAATGCTGCAGCCGCGCATACACGGTCTTGGCGCCTTCCAGAAAGTCGGGAACGCTGAAGCCTTCGGGCACCACGGGTTCGGCGGGCGCCTCGGAAGCGGGGGCCACGCCGAAGCCGCCGGTGGGATTGGCCCCGGCAGGAGGCGGCGTGGGCTGCTGCGGCTGGGAGCGCAGGTTGTCCCAGCTCTGCTCCGCGCGGTAGCGGGCATCAGGCTTCAGATCTTCCGGGCGCACGCTCTGCGGGCCGGGGACGTTCGCCGCGCCGGAGCGGCCGCGCAACAGCCTGTAGCCCAAATAGACGATGAGCCCGATGAGCAGGATGTCCATGAGGCCGATGCCGCCGCCAGCGCCCCAGCCGCCGCCGTGGCCGAAGAGCATGGAGCCGATGAGGCCGCCGGCCATGAAGCCGCCAAGTCCCCAGCCCATGCGTCCGAACATGCCGGGAGACTGCGGCTGCGCCAGGGGAGGCGTTTGCGTCTGCGTGGCGCTGCGCGCGGTCTGGCCGGGCTGCGCCGGGGAGGAAGGCGCATAGGGCGCGCTGGGCGCCGGGGTGTAGCTGCGGCTATAGGTGCTTCTGCCGCCAAAGGACGTTCCACCGCCCATGCGCTTGGCAAAGGCGCAGTCGACAGTCAGCGCACCGGCCAGGGCCAGGGCCAGCATAATGCTCACAAACTTCTTTTTCATTGTCGTTCGGTCCTCGCTAGACCTCAAAACCGAGGCTGCACATGGTCTCGTACAGCCGTTCGGTCATAATGGGTTTGGTGATGTAAGCCGTGGCCCCGCCCTTGTACGCGCTCATGACCGAGCGCACATCGCCGAGGGCGGTGGTCATGACGATCTTGACGCCCTGGCCGGGCGCTATCCCGGCATCCGTCTCCTCGCGCCGGATTTCTTCCAGCACCTCCTGCCCGTTCTTGCGCGGCATCATGATGTCAAGGCAGATGAATTCAAAGGGCCGGCCTTCGTCGCGGGCGGCGTGGTAAGCGGCCAGGGCCAGCTCGCCGTCCTCGACAACCGTGCACTCGCCGAACCGTGCCAGCAGGCCCGACATGTACCGGGCGCTCGTGGTGTCGTCTTCCGCAATGAGTATGCGCATGGCGTCTCCCTTCACCGCATCCCATACCCGAACTTGCGGCAAGAGACAATCGCCCCGCATGCGCCACTTTCGTCCATGCTTGCATCACGGCGCGACACAACGTATCTCACCGCCAGAGGCCGCGCCTTCCGCACGGTCCAAGCACGCCCGGAGGCACATCGTTCATGTTTGACTTGAACCTCGCGGTCCAGACCATCAGCCGCTTCGACTTCCTCTGCCAGGATTCCCAGCCGGCCAGCCTTCCCACCAAGTGGACGGGTTGGCCCTTCAACGCCGGCTACGGCGGAGACTGGCAGACCAGCCTCGCCACCCTCGCCTTCTCCGCCCTCATCCTGGGCGTCATCTGCGTGTTTTTGCGCCTGCTTTACGGACCGCGCGGCATCTGGCGCGACAAGGAAATGGACCGCGAAGCCGCGGAGGCGCGACGCAAGGCCCATGCGGCGCTTGACGCGGACTACCGCGCCGGACGTCTCGACGAAGCCCTGTACAAGCTCAAGAAGCGGGCCATCGACCAATGAACGACGCCTTGGTGCGCGCCGTCTCCAGGCGCTTTGAGGATTTCGCGGCGCCGTTCCTGAACGCCCCTGGCGACTGCTTCGCCTACAGGCTCAAGGTCGACCACACCCTGCGCGTGCTCACCATCGCCGAGGACATAGTCGACGCGGAAAAGCTGCCCGAGCACCTAGTGCTGGCAAGCCGCCTGGCCGCGCTCATGCACGATGTCGGCCGCTTTCCGCAGTACCGCGACCATCGCACCTTCCGCGACGCGGTCTCCGCCAACCACGCGTGGCTGAGCGTCCGCCACGCCCTGCGGCACAAGCTGCTCGAAGGAGTGCCCACGGCCATCCGCCGCCTGGTCCTTGGCGCGGTGTACCTGCACAACAAGCGCACCCTGCCCCCGCTGGCATCCAAAGACTTGGACACCGTGTCCCGCGTGGTGCGCGACAGCGACAAGCTCGACATCTATCAGGTCATGATAGCCCACTTCTCCCAGGAAACGCCCGAGCACCCCGAAGTGGCCCTGGACGTGAAGGACGAGCCCCTGGCCTACACCCGGCGCGTGGCCGAGGGGCTGCTGCACCGCGAACCCGGCGACTACCGCGAAATAATCTACATCAACGATTTAAAGATGATGGCCATCGGCTGGCTGTACGACCTGAACTTCCGCTCCTCGTGCCGCCTGCTGAGCGACCGGGGCTACCTCGACACCCTGTTCGCCACGGTGCCGAGCGACCCGCTGCTTGATTCCGTGCGCCAACATGTGCGGGCGGACCTTGCCGAACGCCTGTCCGGTGCTTAACTCTCGCTCCTAGCGCACTCTGCGCAAAGGAGCCGCCATGGAAAAGTCCATCTTCGACGTCGTCATTCTCGGCAGCGGTCCCGCCGGCATTCAGGCCGCCATCCACGCCTCGCGCAAGAAGACCCGCGTGCTCCTTTTGGGGCGCATGAACAAGAGCAGCCTGTTCTGGGCGCATGTGGAGAATTTTCTCGGCATGTTCAAGACCAGCGGCGAGGAGATGCTCACCACAGGCCTGACCCAGGCCAAGAGCTTCGGCACCGAGATACTGGAGGAGGACGCCCTGCACATCACGCCCACGGGCATGTGCTTCCAGATCGAAACCGAAAGCGGAACCACCATTTGCGCCCGCAGTCTGGTCATCGCCACCGGCACCACGCGCAACAAGCTCGGCGTGCCGGGCGAAAAGGAGCTGCTGGGACGAGGCGTCTCCTACTGCGTGGACTGCGACGGCGGCTTCTTCAAGGGCGAGGACGTGGCCGTCATAGGCGGACAAAGCGCCGCGGCCGGCGGCGCGCTGACGCTGCTCGCCCTGGCGAAGAGCGTGCACCTCGTGGCCGAGTCCCTCGACGTTAGCCCGGCGCTTCAGGCCAAGCTCGCGGAAAGCGGAGCCGTGCTGCACCAGGGGACCAAGGTCAAGGCCATTCAGGGCACGACGCAGGTGACCGGGCTGGAGCTCGCGGACGGAACCGTCCTGCCCGTGGCTGGGGTGTTCATCGAACTCGGCGCCAAGGGCGTTCTCGAACTGGCGGCCTCACTCGGGCTCGATCTCGACGAAACCATGAAGTACCTGGCCACCGACAAGCGGCAAGCCACCAACGTGCCCGGCGTGTTCGCCGCGGGCGACATCTGCGGCGGGCCGCTGCAAATGGCCAAGGCCGTGGGCGAGGGCTGCGTGGCGGGCATCAGCGCCGCCACGTATGCGAAGAATTTGAAGCTGGCCCAGGAAGGGGCGGCGGAAGAAGAATAGCCTCCGGCGGCCGGGGGGCATGATGCCCCCCGACCCCCCTCATGCCATCGAAAACGCCGGACCGAGCTGAACTCGGTCCGGCGTTTTCGATGGAGATGGCTGGAGAACAGACGGGCATTGGGTGGGAGAAGTCATGCCCACAAAAATTCCTTCTCCTCCAGCAATGAAAAAGGCTTGGCCGGGCGAATGCCCGGCCAAGCCTTTTTCATTGCCCTGAGGGGTCCAAGGGGGAATCATTCCCCCTTGAAAAAGATATTCTCTAAAACGGCACGTCGTCCATGCCGCTGGCCTCGGACGGGAATGCCGGGCCGAGATCCTCGTCGTCCTGGAAGGGCTGATTGCCGCCGCCTCGCTGGGGCTGCTGGGCCGGACGGCCGTTCTGGGGCTGCATGCCGCCCTGGGGACGCATGCCGCTGGCGCCGGCGCCTTCACCCTGCGGGCGTCCGCCAAGGGACTGCACGCGGTTGGCGACGACCTCGGTGGAATAGCGGTCCTGGCCTTCCTTGTCCTGCCACTTGCGGGTCTGCAAACGGCCTTCGATCATGACCAGCGCGCCCTTGGCCAGGTAGTTGCTGCAGAACTCGGCGTCCTTGCCCCAGGCCACCACGGTGTGCCATTCGGTGCGGTCGGTCCACTGGCCGGACTTGTCTTTGAAGCGCTCGCTGGTGGCCATGCGCAGGTTGGCCACGGGCTGTCCGGACTGGGTGTACGAAATTTTCGGGTCTTGCCCAAGATGTCCAACAAGAATCACTTTATTGAGGCTGCCAGCCATGGTGTCGCTCCTTTGCGGAATTCGTCGTCTTGCGGCAATTCGATACGCTAAAACGCTAGTCGAGTCCAGGCACGTGCTTGAGCTTGCGCGCCTCCTGCTCGGCTTCGTCCAGGGCTTCCTCTATCTCGTCCGTGGCGGTGTTGGCGGCGCGCGCGTTCCACTCGGCCAGGGCGGCGGTGAGGCGCTCGCGGGCCTCGCCGGCGCGGCGGACGGGCTCGGCCAGGGCCTTGCCCGCCGGCTCCGGCAACACGCCCATGCCGTGGCGGTCGACGAGATTGTCCGTGAGCTCCAGCACGCCGCGCTCCTGTTGCAGAAGCGTGGGCGGGCTGAAGGCCAGAGCCGAAAGGCTCGGCCAGCGCTTCTCCACCTCGGCCGGATCAAAGGTCCAGGCGGAGACGCGGATTTGCAGGGTGCGGCCCACGGCTAGTCCTGCTCTTCCCACTCGCCCTGAACGCGGTTGACCACGTCCTGGATGAGGGAAAGCTGGGATTCCTGGCACACGCCGATGAGCGGCTGGCCGCCGTCGACGTTGTCGCCCTGCTGAAAATACACGGCGTAGATGATGCCTTCCGGTCCGGCGTAGGCCAGCGGGGTTTCGCGCTTCATGCGCGAGACGATGAACATCTCCATGCCGTCGCGCGGCTTGACCGACTGCTCGCCGCCGGCCTTGATCTTGGCGTCGATCTCCGGGACGAAGTAGTACTTGGCGCGTTCCGGGGCGCAGAACAGGTACAGCGCCTTCTTCAGAATGCGGGCAATGACTTCTTCCTTGGAAAGAAAGTGGCGGATAGTGAGCAGGCGCACGCCGGCTTCGACGAACTTGCCCTCGTGCTCGGAGGCGATGTTCGTCACCACGCCCTTCTGCGTGGCGCAGATGGGCTTCTTGTTCTTCTCGCGGGTCAGGTTGGCCAGAAGCGTACCGGGCTTTTCGTTCCACTTGCCGCTGGGGCCGACAACGCGGTCGCCCGTGTTCAGGCCCACAAATTCGATGACGCCGGTGTGCGGCGTGTTGATCTCGATCTCCTCGTAGGGAGAGGCCTTCAGCTCTTCAAGCATTTCCTTAACGTTCAGCAAAGTCGGTCCCTCACGTTCTTATCAGCGGTAATAAAGATTGCTGCCGCCCATGGTCAGCAGGGCCTGGTGCAGATTCTTCTTCAGGTCGCGCCTGTCCCAGATACCCTGAATGTGCCCGCGCGACAAGGCCGAGAAGGCCCTGTGATAATTTGGCGGCACGTCGACGCCCGTGGTTTCGCGGATGACGCCCGGTCCGGCGAAGCCGATGTTCGAGGAGCGCACCGCGAACTGATACGGCGAGCAGCCCAGAAAGCTCGCCACGGGCCCGGCGTAAGAATTGGTGTCGTACAGCACCAGGTACAGGCCTCCCGCTTCGATGTAGCGGCGCACGGCCATGGTCACGCGGGGCATCTGGATGACGCCGCAGGTGCCCTCCTGGATGCGTATGCCCGCCGTGCCGTGGGAATACATGAGAAAGGGCATGCGCTTGATGCGCGCGCGCTCAATGGCGCGGATGAGCTTTTCGCCCTCGGCCGCGCCCACCGTGCCGCCGCGGAACGGGCTCACCAGGGCCGCCACCACGGTGGAGAGGTCCTCAATGCGCGTCTCGAAGGTGATGCAGGAGCTGTCCAGCCCCGTGGCGCGCTTGGCCTCGGCCAGCTTCAGGTCGAAGCCCTCATAGTGCAAAGGGTTGCCGGACTCAAGCTCTGAGTTGAACTCATAGGCCTGGGCGAAGCCGAAGACATTGTAAAGGTACCACTGGAACTCCATGGGGAAGTGGTGCCCGCAGTGGGAGCAGACGCCGGCGAATTCGCCGAAAAGATCCGGCGCCCAAAGGTCCTGGCAGCCGTGGCTGGCGGTGTTCGGGCAGGTGAGGGTGCGGTCGTCCTTGCTCTTGGGGCTCACGTAGACCCACACGTCGTCGGTGCGGCAGGCGCCCTCCTCCGGGCAGGAGAGGCTGGTCAGACGCTCCAGGGCCTCCGGCGGAACGCCCAGGCGGCTGCCCCCCACGCGGGAGAGCCAGCCAAAGGGGCCGCCCAGGCCGTGGCCCAGGGCGCGCAGCTCGGCCTCCCACTGCTCCAGCAGACCGGAGAGGCGGCGCTGATACTTGGCCAAAAAATCGTGCCGCAGCAGGCTGTGCACCTGCCACAAGGCGCGCACCAGCCCCGTGCCCAGACGCGTGCCCAGGGTGCGGTTGTCGCGCAGGGCCCCCTTGCTCATGGCGCGGAACTTGTTGAAGCGCAGTTCCACCAGTGCGTTGCGGGCGGAGGGCCCCAGGGACCAGCGCACGAAGATGTCCTGGGGGTCCACGTCCTTGCCTTCGCGGCGCATGGCCAGGGCCCGCAGCGGGCCAAGCCCCTGGGCCGCATGGACCACCTCGTCCGTGGCGCGGATGACCTCGCGCCGGAGCTGGCGGAAAAATTCGTAGTTGTCCGGCCGCGCGCCAAGGGGCGGCTCCTGGATGATGCGGTCGATGAGACCCAGGCGCAGATTGTCTTCCGCCGTAATGCACAGCTGCTGGGCGCAACGTTCGATGAGCTCCGGGGTGGCCTTGCCCTTGAGCCCGCCCTCGATGGCCGCCGCGCCCTCGGGCGAGATGACCGAGTAATAGCCGTGGGAGAGCATGAGCCGCTTGTCGGAAAGGGCGATGGCCTCGGCCCCGCCGGAGCCGCCCTCGCTGAACACCGCCACCACGGGCACCTTGAGCCCAGCCATGACGTACAGATTCTTGGCGATCTGCTGCGCCGCGCCGGGGTAGTCCTCCACGGGGAACGCGCCAGGAGTGAACACGTAGGTGTGGATGGGGATGTTCTCGGTCTCGGCCACGCGCATGTAGTACAGCGCATTGGCGTTGCCCCATGGCTTAATGGACCCGCCGTTGCGGAACTCCTGGCCGTGGCCTTTTTCCTGGCCGATGACCATGACCGGCTGGTGCACGGTCTTTTTGCCCATGCGCCGGGCTATGGTGGCCCGCGCGATGATCATGCCCGGGTCGATGCTCCACTCGTCCTGGCCGCCGATCTCCGTGTAGTTGTCGTACACGTTCTCCAAAATATCCTTGAGGCTGACGCGCTGCGGGTGGCGCACGATGCGCACGCGGTCCATGGGCGTCAGCTCGCCCTCCAGCTTGCCCTCAAGCAGCGAGAACAGCTCCTCCAGACGCGCCACCTGCTGCTGCAGTTCGCGCATGCCGTAGTCCGGCGCGCTGGCGAGGAACTCCTCCAGGCGGTGCTTCAAAAGCGCCACCGAGGCGTTCTCGCGCGGGCCGAAGATGTCGCGGATGTAGGAAAGCCTGGCCGCGAGCTGCTGGGTGCGTTTGTCGATGTCCATGTGTTGCGGCCCGCCTCGGCCTAGAAGTGCAGAAGGGTCTGGGTGCGCGCGCGCAAAAAGGCCACGTTGGTGCGCAGGGGCGCGCCCGCGGTATCGGTCCCGGTGAGGACAAGCGCGTCCAGAAAGGCTTCGCCGCGCTCTCTGGCCTGGTTCAAATCAGCGCCCCAGACGATGGCCAGGGCCAGGTTGGGGTCGAAGTCCATGGGGATGTCGTACGCCTCGCCCGAAAGCGCCGTCGGCACCTGGGTCGATACGCCGAGCCAGGGTTCGGGCTTCCAGCGGAAGTTCTCGATGCGCCCGAGGCAGGGCGTGAAGCGGTCCGACGGGTCCTCGGCGATGATGCGGTACTCGATGCCCACGCCGTCCAGGCGCACGTCGTCCTGCGTGTAGCCCAGGGGCTCGCCCAGGCCCAGGCGGATCTGCTCGGCGATGATGTTCACGCCGTGGTCCGTCTGCGCCCGGCCGTGCAAGCGCGAAATGACGCCGGACACGCCGTTCTCCACCTGGATGCGCGTGTTCACTTCCATCAAGAACGGGTCGCCCTTGGGGGTGACTATCCACTCCCAGGTGCCCACGTTGTCGTAGCGCACGGCCCGGGCCATGTTCACCGAATGGCTGGTGATGGCGTTCAGCACGCTCGCCGCGTCAAAGGCGTAGCCGATGCTCGCCGGATCGAAGCCCGGGGCCACCTCGATGCGCTTCTGGCGGCCCAGGCTCTGCACGGAGCAGTTGCGCGTGCCGAAGTGCACGGCGTTTTGCCCGCCGCGCTCCGCCGCCACCTGCACCTCCAGGTGGTTGAAGTCGAAGATGCGCTGCTCGATGAGCACGCCCTCGTCGCTCAAATTGCGCTTGGCGTAGTTGCGGATGCGCCGGTACACGGAGCGGAAGGTGTCGAGGTCGTAGACTTCCTCAATGCCCATGCCACCGCCGCCCGCGCTGGCCTTCACCAGCACGCAGCCCTCGGCTATGCCCTGCTCGGCCTGGAAGGCGAAAATGGTCTGCGCCAGCTCCACGGCCTCCATCTCGTCGAAGATGGGCCTGTCCGAGCCCGGTATGGTGGGCACGGAAAGGGACCGGGCGATGCGCTTGGTGTTGATCTTGTCGCCCAGGTCGCGGATGACGCTCCACGAGGGGCCGATGAAGGTGAGCGGCCGGGCGCGGGTTTCGGCCCTGCGGGCGAAGCGGAAGTCCTCCGCGAAGAAGCCGTAGCCGGGATGCACGGCGGTGGCGCCGCAGGCGTCGGCCACGGCGAAGATCTCGCTGGGGTCCTGGTAGGAGCGGATGCGCCTGATGCTCGCGTCTCCGCCCAGCTCACGCGCAAGGCGCACATGCCCGGAGGCGGCGTCGGACTCCGTGTACACGCACACGAACGCGTGCCCCAGGCCGACGCAAGCCCTGAGGATGCGCATGGCGATTTCGCCGCGGTTGGCGATGAGTATTTTATGACGCGCCACGGGCCCCCGAGGGTTATTCGACTTCACGCTTGGCTTTGCGCAGCTCTATAAGCCGCTTCTGCACCTCAAGCACGAGCTTGTCGAGCTTGATCTCCTGGCGGCGCTCCATGGCTTCGAAGTTGCAGCCGATGATGCCCTTTTCCGTCAGCACGCGCATGACCTTGCCCTTGAGGTCGCCCAGGAACAGGCGCTTGTTCAGCAGCAGGTCAAAGGAAAAGGTCATGCCGGAACTGTAGTTCCGGGGATTGGCGGAAAAGGCGAAGCCCGTGGCGCTGATGTCGCTGACGGGAAAATCCTGGGGGCCGGTCTGGGTGATGACGCGCACGTCGAGCCCTGGCACGCGGGTGCGGTAGGCTTGCCGCTGCTTGTCGTCGCCATCCATCTGAATTTCAAAGTCCATGATCATCCTCGCACGCTTGCAGGTCCAATGATCGTCCGCGGCTGCGGCGGACGCGCAAAGTCTACTTCCCCGAAACGCGTTTTTCCAGCACGAATTCGACCCGGCGGTTCTGGGCGCGGTACTCGTCCGTCGTGTTCGGGTACAGCGGGTTCAAATCGGCCAGGCCGGTTGACGTCAGCCTCTTTGGTTCAATGCCCATCTGCATCAACAACCGCAGCACGTTGACGGCCCGCAGCGAGGAGACCTCCCAGTTGTCGCGGAAGCGCGACCCCGCCCCGGGCAGCTGGTCGTCCGTAAAGCCGCGGATGTTGATGGTCTGGTCCGGGTGCTGCGTGAAAAAGTCCTTCATCTCCATGATGATCGCCTTGCCTTTTTCGGTCAGGGTCACCTCGCCGCGGGCAAAAAGCACGTCGCCCGGGGCGCGGATGGTGATGACGCCGTCCTCGAAGTTGGCGCCCACCAGACCTTCCAGGCCTTTCTTCGTCTGCAGGTATTTCACATCGGAAAAGACCTTCTGCTGGGCGATCAGAATCTGCTTCTGCATCATCACCTGGTCCAGAATGACCCCGGCTTCCTCGCGGCTGATGGTGCTGGTGGCGAGCTTGCTCTCCTTGCCGCCCAGGGCCGCGGCAACGGACTGGAGCGCAGAGTCGACCTTTTTGGAATCCGGCGAGGACATGGCGTACAGCAGCACAAAAGTCGCGAACATGAGCATGATCATATCCGCAAAGGTGAACAACCAGTCCATGTTCACTTCTTCTTCGGGATCCTCATGAATCAGGTCGTCGGAATCTTGTGTGCTCATGGCGCTACTTCCTTTCCTTGGGCGCGAGGAAGGACGAAAGCTTCTCGTAGACGAGCATCGGGTTGTTGTTCACCAGGATGGACTTGGCGCCCTCAAAGATAATCTCCAGCTGGAGCTGTTCCTGGAGGGTCCGCGCCTGAAGCTTGGCGCCCATGGGCAAAAATATCATCGTGGAGAACACGGAGCCGTACAACGTCGTCAACAACGCCATGGCCATGGCCGGGCCGATGCTGTCCGGAGAGCTGAGCTGGGAGAGCATCTGCACCAGGCCGATCAGCGTGCCCATCATGCCGTAGGCTGGCGTGAGCCCGCCCAGGCGCTTGAACAAATCATGGGCGATCTTATGCCGTCGCTTCAGCGCGTTGATTTCGATCGCGAGGGTGCTGCGGATGAGTTGCGGGTCGGCGTTGTCGGCAATGAGCTGGCAAGCCTTTTTGAGCACCATGTTTTCGGTCTTCACGTGCTCCAGGGCCACGAGCCCTTCGCGGCGGCTGATCTCCGCGATTTTGACCATGATGTTGACCACCTCGCGCACCTGGACCTTGCGCGAGGCAAAGACCTTGAACGCGGCGCGGATGGCCTGCAGCACTTCCTCGAAAGGAAAGGCCACGAAGATTGACGCCACAGTGCCGCCAAGAACGATCAGCAGGGCGAAGGGGTCCCAGTACATGCCCATGTTCCCGGAGGAATGGGCGTAGATGGACCCGAAGACCATACAAAGTCCTGCCAACATGCCCAATAGCGAGGGGAAATCCATACGCACGCCTTCCCTGGCTTGTAATGTGAAGGCCGGGTGCGGTATGCATCGACAAGCACCACACACCCAAACCACTGGAACCCACGTGAACCATCAAGAGACCATCGGCCACGCTGCCCGACTCATACGCGATAAACTGGGCAATATTCAAGCAGGAACCTGGGGCCTCGTGCTCGGGTCCGGCCTCACCCCCGTGGCCGACGCCATCACCAAGCCTGTGGACATCCCCTACGCGGACATCCCCGGCATGCCCCTTGCCGGGGTGGCCGGGCACGGCGGCTTTCTGCGCGCCGGGTTTCTGGGCGGACGCCCCGTGTTGGCCCTGTGCGGCCGCGCGCACCTTTACGAGGGCAAAAGCCCCCAGGAGGTGAGCCTGCCGGTGCGCGTGCTGGGCAGCCTGGGCATCGGCACGCTGGTGCTCACCAACGCGGCGGGCGCCCTCAACCCGCAGTTCGAGGCAGGCAGCCTCATGCTCGTGGCCGACCACATCAACATGACCGGGCAGAATCCGCTCACCGGCGCGAACATCGACGCCTTGGGCCCGCGCTTTCCGGACATGAGCCAAGCCTGGTGCCCGGAGCTGCTGGCCCAAACGCGGCGCGCGGCGCAGCGCATCGGCCTGCATGTGGAGCGCGGCGTCTACATCCAAATCCCCGGCCCCAGCCTGGAGACCCCCGCGGAAACAAGAGCTTATCGGCAGCTTGGCGCAGACGCCATAGGGATGTCCACCGTCATGGAGGCCATAGCCGCGCGGCACATGGGTCTGCGCCTGCTTGGCGTAAGCTGCCTGACGAACAAGAACACCCCGGACTGCATGGACAAAATAACCCATGAGGATGTTCTTGAAATGGCCGGCAGAACGGCGCACGACATGGCGCGGCTGCTGCTGGAAACAGCATCCCGGCCGGATGCGGACGAATCGAAAGCGGCCGGCGGGCTGGACAGCGCGGCCAACAGGACATAAAGTTTTTTTGTGGAACGTACGATACGCATTACAGACCCGGAAGCGCCAGCAAGTTTCACAACCGCGCCGCCGCAACAAAAGCAGCTATGAACACACGACTTCGCACCACCATCATGACGGCACTGGCCTTGCTGGCCGGCGTTCTGCTTTCCGGCTGCGCCAGCGGCCCCACTTCGTATTATTCCAGCATCAAGCGCACTGTCGTCGACGCCAAGGACGACGTGCTTGGCACCAAGCCCACCACGGGCGAGTTCTTCACCGAGGACCCTACCCCCATCACCGATCTCAACTATGATGCGGCCGACACCATGATGGGCCTGTTTTCACCCGCGCTGAACAAGAACTCGCCCATTTACGTCGAGAACTTCACCAACCGCGTGAACATGGGCGACCAGGCCCCCTTCGGCAGTCTGGTGGCCGAGCAGGTGGCCGCGCGTTTGGCCATGCGCAACTTCAGAATCACCGAGGGCATGCCCAAGAAGATCACCCCGCAGCAAGGCCCGGACCCGGCCCTGACGCGCGAGGAGAAGCCCCGCACCCCGCAGGAGATTCTGGCCCTGGAAAAGGCCGAGAAGGACATGGATTATCCGCCGCGGGCGTGTCTGCTCTCGGGCACCTATCTCATCGCCGGCAAGGTCATTTACATCAGCGCCAAGATCGCCACCCTGGACGACGGCCAGGTCATGGCCGCGCACAGCTGGACCCTGCCCGTGAACCGCAGCACCCGCGCCATGCTGCCCCAGCTGCGCCAGGGCGGGGGCATGACGCCAAGCGTGCGCACCAGCCTCTATGGCAATCCGCACAAGATCGCCAACCCCACAGGCCAGCCGCAGAATTACGTGGGCCGCGACCTGGTCCGCTAGCCCGGCCCTGGCGCCGCCGTCGTTCCGGCCGCGCGCCAGTTGCCGGAACCCCGTTGGTTGTATAAAAGGCCACACAGCCTGCACGACAACCAAGGAGCCCCGCCTTGCGCCACCTCCACCCCAAACTCCCCTTGCGGCTCCTGTGCTTTGTGCTTTTGTCCCTCCTGCTCTCGGCCTGCGCCGGCGGCTTCGGCCTCGGCCCCAACAGGCTTTCTCCCACGCGCATGGACTACAACGAGGCCATCCAGAAATCGAACAACGAGGAGATGCTGCTCAACCTCGTGCGCATGAAGTACTTCGAGCAGCCGTTGTTCCTGCAGGTGGGCTCCGTGGCCTCAAGCTTCAGCTACAATCTTTCCGGCGGCGTGGGCGCCACGCTTCCCGAGCACCACAGCGTGAGCAACGGCGCGTACAACATCTACACGCCGAACATCTCCGGCCAGTACAGCGACTCCCCAACCGTCACCTACACCGCCTACCAGGGCCAGACCTACGCCCAGCAGTTCCTGGCCGACATGGACTTCGACCGCTTCGTGACCCTGTACAAGGCCGGCTGGGACATCGAATACCTCATGCCGATCCTTTTCGCCCGGTTCGGCGCCATCGACCACATCTACGACTCGCGCACCGGCTTCATGCCCGAGCAGCACGACCGCTTCATGAAGCTCACGGACATCGTCGCCCGCATGGACGACCGCGGCGACCTCGACATCCTCAAGGTCACCCTGAGCGACAACGCCACGGCCACGGTCATGAGCATGGACTTCCGCGACGCCACGGAGGCGGCCACGGTGCAGCAGCTCATCGGTTCCGATCTGGGCATACGCATGAACGCTGCCGGGCATTACCACACCACCTTCAAGCTGGTGCCGACGAACATGCTGCGCCACATGCCCCGCGATCCCGACGGCTTGCCCGTTGTGCCGCTGCGGCTGCGCAACTGCCTGCGCGCCATCGACTACATCGCCCAGGGCGTGCAGGTGCCCAAGGAGCTTGTGGCCAGCCGCCGCGCCTACGACCTGCGCAAGCACTTCTACGGCTTGTGCGAGGTGCGCGTCTCGGCCGAGGAGCCCAAGGACGCCTATGTCGCCGTGCGCCATGAGGGCCGTTGGTACTCCATCCAGGCCGACGACAACCGCTCCAAAGAAGTGTTCCAGCTGCTCATGAACATCTTTTCGCTCCAGTCGGCCGATCCGCCGAAAAACGCCCCGGTCCTCACCCTGCCGGTGGGCGGCAGCTAGGTGTGCAACGGCAAGGCGTTGTTCACTGCCGACCCAAGGCGGCTGCTGTGATCTCATTTGCAACACGCAGCAAATTCTGAAGAAGTTTGAGCCGAGGCGCCAAAGGCGCAGCCTGCTGGGTCCTTCGTCTGAAGCGGCATGGCTGGCCGCGGAGACACACCCACGAAGCGCCGTGCGGATGAGACGTTCGGCCTTGCCCGCCGTCTGCCGGCAATGCGTCCATACGACCGCGTTTTTCACCGCGACACAACGGCCGACACCACCACGGCCCCAAGCTCCCCCCCCTGTGCAGCCGCGCCGTTTCCACCGTCCGCCATTCCGGAAACCATGATCGCCTCCTGCGCAATAAGTCCTATTTTTTAGGAATACACGCAGCATTATGACTCTCCCCAATATTGCCTTCATTAAAATCAGCATGTTATACTAACCGCAACATTGGCAGACTTCTTGTAATGCCCGCCACATGTACGAGCCCGACGCAGAGCTTGCCCCCTTGCGCCAAAGTCTGCGGGAGCTTGCGGCAAACAGCGCCGCACGAACGCCACGCCGTTCATGCGGCCGGGTGCCTGGGCTTCAGGACTGCTGCCGGGACATTGAAGGACACCATGGCGCATGAGCGCCTCAGCGGAGCGGAAGGAATGGATGTGAACGTCAAAGAATCAATGCCCGAGGAATGCCGCGGGGTGGACTTCGACCATGCGGTGGACCGTCTGCCGGGGCACCTGGGCGAGTTGTTCCTCGAAGCCGGAGAACAGCGCCTGGGCGACCTGGACAAGGCCATGACGGAAGGGGACGCACTCGCTGTCATGGACGCTGCCCATTCCCTGGCCAGCCTCACCGGGCTGCTGCCCATCCGGGAGCTGGAAGTCTACGCGCGTGAAATATACGCCGCCGGAGAGAGAAACGACCTCGCCGCGGCAAGGGGGGCCCACGAGCGCCTGGACGCCGTCATGGGCTGGGTGCTCGCCAAGCTGCGCACCAACGGGAAGGCAGCCCATGTGTCCTGACAATTTGCCTGCAACCGGGGACCTGGACTATGCTGTCGCAAAGGCCACCGTCCTTGCGCAGCCAAAGCGCCACCCAAGCAACAAACGGGGCAACTCGTGACAAAAGTTTGCATCATTGACGATGACGAATTCTTTGCGCGCCTCTTGGCGTCGCTGCTCTCCGGCCCGGAGGTGGAGACGGCCATAGCGGGCGACATGGCCCAGGCCGAAAGCCTTCTCGCCGACTCTGATTTCGACGTGGTGTTTCTGGACGTGCGCCTGCCGGACGGCAACGGCCTCGACCTCGCTCCCAAAATCAAGGAGCTTGCATCTGCCCCGGAGCTCATCATCATGACCGGCCTGGGCGACCCGGACGGTGCGGAGCTGGCCATCCGCAGCGGCGCCTGGGACTACATTCAGAAGACCGGCACCCCGGAAGGGCTGCAACTCTCCTTCAAGCGCGCGCTTGAGTTTCGCCGCAACAAGGAATCCGCCCAGCCGGTGGAGCGGCGCGGCATCGTCGGTCAAAGCCCGCGCCTTGTGGAGGTCATTCGCCAAATGGCCACGGCCGCCCGCAGCTCGGCCAACGTGCTCATTCTGGGCGAAACCGGCACCGGCAAGGAAGGCCTCGCCCGGGCCGTGCACGCCAACAGCCCCCGCCGCAACAAGAACTACGTCGTGGTGGACTGCGCCTCCCTGCAGGAGGCCCTTGTGGGCAGCGACCTGTTCGGCCACCGCAAGGGGGCCTTCACCGGGGCCGTTTCGGACAAGGCCGGCGTGCTCCAGCGCGCGGACGGCGGCACGCTCTTTCTGGACGAGATCAGCGAACTTTCCCTTGAGCTGCAGAAAAGCTTCCTGCGCCTGCTGGAGACCAGAACCTTCCGCCCCTTGGGCGATACGCGGGAAGTGCGGCTCGACTTCCGCCTGATTTGCGCCAGCAACAAGAGCCTGGCCGACATGGTGGCCGCGGGCACCTTCCGCGAGGACCTGTACTACCGCATCCGCGCCGCGGTGCTGCAACTGCCGCCCCTGCGCGAACTGGGCGACGACGTGCTGCTCATCGCGGCGCACCACCTGGAGCGCATCTGCCGCGACAGCGGCCTGGGACAAAAGACCCTGTCGCGCGAGCTCAAGGCGTTTTTTCTCGAATACGGCTGGCCCGGCAACGTCCGCGAGCTCATCCACGTTCTGGAGGCAATGGTCGCAAGCGCGCCGGACCAGGAAATGCTGGTGCCCGCCCTGCTGCCGCAAGAGCTGCGCATCCAGATGCTGCGCGCCCGCGTGGGCCGCACCAACGACGCGGAGGCTTCCGGCCGGCAGACGCAGTCCGCCCCAGCCGGGCCCCTGGGAAGTTGGAACGAATACAAGAAGCAGGAGCAGGAGCGCGTGGAGCTGGCCTACCTGGACGACCTGATCCGGGCGAGCGGCGGCGAGCTGAAGCGGGCCCTGGCCATATCCGGCCTGAGCCCTTCGCGTCTTTACGGGCTGCTGAACAAATACGGCCGCTCCCTTGGAGGAAAATCCGCCGGCCGCGGCCACGGGACGCGAAAAGAGCAGGATTTCTAGCGGCGCAGGAAGATGAAGACTGGGGAGCCTCGTCTCCCCTCACTGTGGCGAAGCATCACGGCACTATAATTCCCGGACCCTGGAACCGCTGAGGAGTTGGTGGCTCCTCGCCTCCACAAAGGCCCATCCTTGCTGTGTCTGGGAATTCTACACGAGGCGGCGGCCCATGACTCCGCCGACCTCCCCCCTGAAAGCCTCCGGCGGGCCCATTGCCCGCCGGAGGCTCAAACGTTATGAAGGGCGGACTCGACCGGATTTCGGCAGAGGAGCGAGCATGCGGAATCTTTTTTTCAGTTCCCTGCGCAACAGCCTCATCACGCTGGTGCTTCTTGCCGTGCTGCCCGCTCTTGCCGTCATTCTCTATTCCAGTCTGCAAAAGCGCGACGTGGCCATCAAGGACGCCCAGGATGAAGCCCTGCGCGTGGTGCAGTTCCTCGGCCACGAGCAGCAGCTCGTCACCATGCGCGCAGAGCTGCTGCTTTCGCTTTTGGCCCAGATGCCGCAGGTGCAAGGCATGGACGGCCGCGCCACCGCCACCATCCTGCACCGCCTGCGCACCCGCAGCGCCATGTTCGACAACATCATCGCCGCCGACGCCAAGGGCCGGATCTTCGCCTCCGCCCTGCCCCTGGAACGCGCGCCCATGCTCAAGAGCGGAATCCACGTCGACAACGCCATGGGGCAAAACGAGTTCACCGTGGGCGAGTACGAACTTGGACGCAAGGGCAGG
The DNA here is from genome assembly GCF_054657715.1 of Humidesulfovibrio idahonensis. NCBI lineage: Bacteria > Pseudomonadati > Thermodesulfobacteriota > Desulfovibrionia > Desulfovibrionales > Desulfovibrionaceae > Humidesulfovibrio > Humidesulfovibrio idahonensis. Next base: position 1,313,370 of record NZ_BAAHYE010000002.1, read on the forward strand.
GCCCAGGATTCGCTGATCCACTACGCCTATCCCATTCCGGGGGCCAAAGGGCAGACTGTCGGCGTGCTGACGACGGCGTTGCGGCCCAGCCGCTACGAGCAGCTCTTCAACGTCGCGTCCTTGCCGGAAGGCTCCGTGCTGACCCTGGCCGACAAGAAAGGCACGCGCATTTACCGCTACCCTGCGTCCGACGCCACAAGCCCCACGGGACACAAGCTCGTGGTGGAGCTGTGGGATGTCATCAGCGGCGACAAGCCTCTCGGCACCACGACGGTGACACAGGCCGACGGGACGCGGCGCATCGTGGCCTTTACCCAGCTGCGGCTCAAGCCGGACGCGGCGCCGTATCTCTATCTATTTGTCAGCATTCCGGAAAAGGAGGCCTTGGCCGAGGCCGTCGACAGCCTGTACCGCGACCTGCTGCTTCTGGGCGGATCCGCCGCGCTGGCCCTGCTCGTGGCCTGGGTCGTGGGCGGCTTCGTCATCAGCCGTCCCATGGCGCGGCTGACGACTGTCGCCCAGCGCCTGGGAGAAGGCGACCTGAACGCCCGCAGCGGCTCGCACGACGAGTTCGGCGAGCTTTCGCTGCTGGCCAAGACCATGGACGACATGGCCGAGGCGCTCTCCGAGGACATCATGGCCCGAGAGGCCATAGAGGACGAGCTGCGCAAAAGCGAAGCCCTGCTGCGCATGATCCTGAAGGCCCTGCCCGTCGGCGTGTGGATGTCCGACCCTGCGGGGCGCGTTCTGTACGCGAACCAAGCCAGCCGCGACCTGCTGGGACCGGCGGACGGCTCGCCCCCGGATCCCTCGGCCCTCAAGGCCTGGCGGCACGACTCCGGCGAACCGCTGCACCCGCGCGACTTCGTGCTGGCGCAAAGCATTGCGGGCGAGCCTGATGTCGCGAATCAGGTTCTCGAGATAGAGTCTCCCACGGAGGCGGGACGGCTGGTGATCGACTGCAGCGCCATTCCCATCCGCGACGGCTCCGGCGGCCTGCGCGCGGTCATCGTGGTCATGGAGGACATAACCGAGGACACCCAGCGCGAGCAGGCCCGCGAGAGCATAGAGCACATGATGCGCCACGACCTGCGCAGCCCGCTGATCGGGTTCATCAGCCTGCCGCAACTGCTGCTGCACCAGCCGAACCTCACCGAAGAGCAGCGCGGCTGGGTCGCCCGGCTGCACAGCCTGGCCAACGGCATGCTGCGCATCCTCGACGCCTATCTCAAGCTCTCGCGCCTGGAGCGCGGGCACTTGGCGCTGGAGTCGACAGAAACCGACCTGCTGCTCCTGGCCGCAGACGTGCGCGACGACCTGGAACGCTTGCCCCAGTTCAAGAACATGCAGATGCGGATAACCCTGGGAGGCAAGCCCGCCGAGGCCGGGGCGAGCCTCGTCATCGCCTGCGAGCGCACCCTTTGCGCCACCATGTTCGCCAATCTGTTGAAGAACGCGCTGGAGGCATCTCCCGAGGGCGACACTGTGACCATGGACTTTGCGGACCTTGGCGACACGGTGCGCATCGCCGTGCGGAACGTGGGCGGAGTGCCGCCGGCCATTCGGCACAGGTTCTTTGAAAAGTACGTCACAGCGGCCAAGCGGAACGGCACGGGCCTGGGCACGTACTCGGCAAAGCGCATCGCGCAATTCCACCACGGCGAAATCACCCTGGATTGCTCCGTGCCCGGGGAGACGACTGTGAACATCGTGCTGCCGAAACGCCAGCAAACCGGGGCGGCGTGATGAAGGCGCATGGGGCGATGCTGCGCCTCAAGCTTTTACTGCTGCTGCTGGGCTTTGTGCTGTTTGTCATGTGCGACCCGGCCGAGGGACGGCACCCGTGCGCGGCCTGTGCGGCGCGGACGGACGTGAGCGCGCCGCCGCTCTGCCCGCGCTGAACACCGCCGGCATCTGGCGGGCAGCAACCAGGCATGGTCCTGTCCCGCGCACGGCTGGGCAACAGCAATACGCCCGAGCAGGGCCCCCCGCTTGCGCAAGCGCGGCCGCTCCTTCGTCTTGGGCCTTTTCTGATTTCCCGGTATGCTATATGGAGATTGCGCAAGCCGTTCGTCCGATCGGCGTTTTTCCTCTCCGGCCCTGTCTGCGCGTGGCGGGCAGCGTGGAAGCGCGCGGCACCCGCCTTGCCCGGACCGGAAGACAAGCCGAAGGACGACGGAGCAGCCCATACCGCAACGAACGGAGGATTTCATGAACGCTAAACGCATCTTCGGCTTCGCACTCATGCTTGGGCTTGTCGCCATTCTTGGCGCCGGCTGCGCCAAAAAAACCATTGATGTCATGCCCGAGGGCGCCACCAAGTCCGACCGGTCCGACAAGGACACGGGCTGGCAGGACGGCGCCGGCGCGCAGGATTCCCGCTCCGGCAGCCTGAGCGAGGACCAGTTGCGCGCACAGCAGCGCGAGCAGGCCCAACGCGAGGTTGGCAACATGGTCTTCTTCCCGTTCGATTCCTATGAGCTGGACCAGGCGGGCAAGGACGTGCTGACGGCCAAGGCCGAGTCCTTGAAGAAATACCCGCAGTTCACCATCAACATCGAAGGCCACTGCGACGAGCGCGGCACGAGCGAATACAACCTCGCCCTGGGCGAGCGCCGCGCCAAGGTGGCCCAGGAATTCCTGAACCAGCTCGGCATCCCCGACACCCGCATGAACATCGTCAGCTTTGGCAAGGAGCGCCCCTTTGTGCAGGGCCACGACGAAGCCGCCTGGTCCAAGAACCGCCGCGACGAATTCAAGATCCTCGAATAGAACAATGCCGTGTTGGCATGGCCGCCGTGGTTTCCACGCCGCGGCGGCCATGCAGCCCATCCCCGTCGGACGCTGGCCGGGCCGGTGCCCGCCTTGCCGCCGCAGCCGGGACCACCACGGCGACATCCTGCGCAAGCAGCAAGGAGCCTCCGTGTCACCGACCGCCATCCAGATCGTGGGCGCCGCGTTGTTCGCCCTGGCCATCGTCCACACCTTCGCCACCAAGTCCTTTGAGCGCATGGCCGCCAGGCGGCCCGCCCATGCGGGCCTTTGGCATCTGCTCGGCGAGATCGAGGTCGTGTTCGGCTTTTGGGCCATGCTGCTCATACTCTGCATGTTTGTGCTGGATGGCAGCGAAAAGACCATTGCGTACGTCGACGGCCGCAACATGACGGAACCGATGTTCGTCTTCGCCGTCATGGTCGTGGCCGGAACGCGGCCCATACGCCAGACAGCCACCAGAGCGGTGCTGCTTGCCGCCCGCGCCTTGCCCTTGCCGGGCAGCACGGGCTTCTACTTCGCCGTGCTCGCCTTTGCGCCGCTGCTGGGCTCGTTCATCACCGAACCCGCGGCCATGACCCTTGCGGCCATGATGCTTTCCGAGCGCATCTTCTCGCGTCCGGTTTCCACGCGCCTCAAATACGCCACCCTCGGCGCGCTCTTCGTCAACGTCTCCATCGGCGGCACCATGACGCCCTTTGCCGCGCCCCCGGTGCTCATGGTCGCCGGGCAATGGGGCTGGGACGGAGCGTTCATGCTCGCCACCTTTGGCTGGAAGGCCGCGGCGGCGGTCGGCCTCAACGCCTTGGGCGCCACGCTGCTGTTTCGCAAGGAGCTCGCGGCGCTGCCCATCGCGGCCGGGAGCGCCAGGCCCCCGGTGCCGCTCGGCCTGGTGCTGGCGCACATCGCCTTTCTGGCCGGCGTCGTGGTCTTTGCGCACCACACGACCGTCTTCATGGGCCTGTTCCTGTTCTTTCTCGGCGTGGCCGGAGCCTACAAGCACCACCAGGACCGCTTGATCCTGCGCGAGGGGCTTCTCGTCGCCTTCTTCCTGGCCGGGCTTGTGGTTCTGGGCGGCTTGCAGCAATGGTGGCTCAAGCCGCTGCTGCTCAGCCTGCGGCCGGAGTCCGTCTTCTACGGTTCCGCCCTGCTCACGGCCTTCACCGACAACGCGGCGCTGACCTATCTCGGCTCCCAGGTGGACGGGCTTTCCGACGCCTTCAAGTACGCGCTGGTATCCGGGGCGGTCACGGGCGGCGGGCTGACCATCATCGCCAACGCCCCCAACCCGGCGGGCATATCCATCTTGCGCGGGCACTTCGAGGACTCCGCCGTCAATCCGCTGTGGCTTTTCGCCGCGGCCCTCGCCCCCACGTGTCTCGCCGCGCTGGCCTTCCTGTACCTGTAGCGACCTGCCGGGCACCACGCGGCCCGGGGATCCCCGCCGCCAGGACGGAAGGAGGCGTTTTCACTCTCGTGCGTGAGTTGACGGGCGTTGCCGGGTCTTGTACTTTCCCTGCCACAATTTGGTTTGGGCAAGCCCAAGCCGCAGCACCTCTGCAAGGATGAGAAAATGTCCGCCAACGCTTCCAAGTCCACGTCGCTCTTCGATACGTTCTTCCAGGCCGAGGCCCGGCTGTTCCTTCTGGCGGGCATCCGCATCGCCCTTTCAGAGGACGGCAAGGACCTGACCAGCCAGGGCATTTTCACGGATCAAGACCTCGCCAACGCGCATATCGTGGCCAAGGACCACGCGGTCATCGCCGGTCTGCCGCTCATCCCGCTGATTCTGGAGTTCGCGGGCTGCGAGTTCCAGCACATGCTGAACGTGGACGAGGGCGACAAGGTCTCGCCCGGCACCATGATCGCGGCCATCCAGGGACCGGCCACGCACCTGCTGCGCACAGAGCGCATCATCCTGAACTACCTGTGCCATCTTTCCGGCATCGCCACCCTGACCGCCAAATACGTGGAGGCCCTCAAGGGCACGCGCACCACGCTGCTCGACACGCGCAAGACCCTGCCCGGCCTGCGCTACCCCGAGAAATACGCCGTGCTTGTGGGCGGCGCCCAAAACCACCGCCTCAACCTGAGCCAGATGCTCATGATCAAGGACAACCACACCGACCGCGCCGGGGGCATAACGCCCGCCGTGACCAAGCTGCGCGCGGCCTACGGGGCCGAGTGCCCGCCCATAGAGGTGGAGTGCCGCACCCTTGCCGAGGTGGACGAGGCCGCGGCCTGCAAGGTCAACCGCATCATGCTCGACAACATGGACCTGGAGCAGATGCGCGCGGCCCTTGCCCATGTGCCCGCCGGCATCGAAACCGAAGTGAGCGGCTGCGTGACCCTGGAGAACATTGCGGCCATAGGCGCCGTCGGACCGGACTTCGTCTCCGTGGGCCGCATCACCCACTCCGCCCCGGTGGCGGATTTGAGCATGCGCATCAGCACGTTGGAATAGCCCCAAGGTCTATTGGAACGGCCAAACGCAGAGGAACAAGGACAGCATCATGACGACCCCGAATGAGCGCATCGAGGCCGCGCGCGCCAAGTACGGCGACCGGTTGGCCATCTTGGGCCACCACTACCAGTCCGACGCAATCATCCGCCACGTGGATTTCCAGGGCGACAGCCTGGAGCTGGCGCGCAAGATCGAAGGCCTCTCCGCCGAGCATGTGGTGTTCTGCGGCGTGTATTTCATGGCCGAATCCGCCGCGGCGCTGGCACGGCCCGGGCAGAAGATCCACATTCCCCACGCCGACGCCACCTGCCCCATGGCCGACATGGCCCCGGCCCAGCGCGTGGAGGATGTGCTGAACGAACTGCGCAGCCAGGGGCGGCTCGTCATTCCCCTGGCCTACGTGAACTCCAGCGCGGAGGTGAAGGCCATCTGCGGGCTATACGGCGGCAGCGTGTGCACCTCGGCCAACGCCAAGGTCATGCTCGAATGGGCGCTGGGCCAGGGCGACGCCGTGCTCTTTCTGCCCGACAAGCACCTGGGCGCCAACACCGCCAATCAGCTGAACCTGCCCGCGGGTGAGCGGCTGCAAGTCTCGCTGCGCCAGGGCGGCCCGGCCGTGGATCCCAAGAAGGCCGCCTACGCCAGACTCCTGCTGTGGCCCGGCTCCTGCGTCATCCACCACATGCTGAAGAAACAGGACATCGAGGCCATCCGCAAGGCCATGCCCGGCGTGCGCGTGGTCGTGCACCCGGAGTGCTCTCCGGCCGTGGTCCGCGCGGCGGACAGCGCGGGCTCCACCTCGCACATCATCCGCTACTGCGCGGAGGCCAAGCCCGGCGCGAAGATCGCCGTGGGCACCGAGGTGAACCTTGTGCTGCGCCTGGCCGCACGCTTCGCCCCGGAGGGCAAGACCATCGTGCCCATCAAGACCATGCGCTGCACCAACATGGCCAAGACCACGGAAGTGCGCCTGGCCGATCTGCTGGACAATCTGGAAACAGCACAGCCCCTCGCCCTTGCCGACGACGTGGCCGAGCACGCGCGGGTGGCGCTCACCCGCATGCTGCAAATCTGCTCGTAAGCGCGCACACGGGCTGACCAACGCCGCCAGCCAAAGGATCGTCATGAATGATTTCCGCCTGAAGACCGACGTCCTTGTCATTGGCTCCGGCATCGCCGGTTCCGTCACCGCCCTCACCCTGGCCGAAGCGGGCGCGGACGTGACCCTGCTTTCCGCCGGAGAGGACCTTTTCGCCGGCAACACGCAGTATGCCCAGGGCGGCATCGTCTTCCATTCCGAGGACGACAACCCCGGCATTCTGGAAAAAGACATTCTCACCGCGGGCTGGAAGCAGAACTACCTGCGCGCCGTGCGCTACCTGTGCCACAAGGGCCCGAAGGTACTGCAAAAAACCCTCATCGACTCGTACCACGTGCCCTTTGCCCACCGCGACTCCTCTGCCTGGTACTTCACGCGGGAGGGCGGGCACAGCGTGGCGCGCATCCTGTACGCCAAGGACCACACAGGGCTGACCATCATGGAGCAGCTCACCAAGGCCGTGGCCGAATGCCCGAACATCCGCGTGCTGACCAAGCGCACGGCCATCGACCTTTTGACCACGCACCACCACGCCACGCACCTGGACTTCAAGTACAACCTCTCCAACCAGTGCGTGGGCGCCTATGTGTTCAACGAGGCCCTGGGCCAGGTGGAGATCGTGCTGGCGGACTTCACCGTGCTGGCCACGGGCGGCGCCGGGCGCATCTACCTCAACAGCACCAACGCCAACGAGGCTATCGGCTCCGGGCTCTCCATGGCCAACCGCGCCGGGGCCAAGCTGCACAACCTGGAATACGTGCAGTTCCACCCCACGGCCTTCTACCAGGGCGCGCGGCGCTTTGAGCGGCGATTCCTCATCTCCGAGGCCGTGCGCGGCGAGGGCGCGCGGCTGGTGAACAGCAAGGGCGAGCCTTTCATGGCGCGTTACGACCAGCGCGCCGACCTGGCCCCCCGCGACATCGTCACCCGGGCCATCATGGCCGAGATGCTGCGCACCGGCGAGGACTGCGTGTACCTGGACACCACCACGGGCATGCACGACGAGGTGGCCGAGCGCTTTCCCACCATCTACAGCAAATGCATGGAGCACGGCATCGACATGCGCACCACGCCCATTCCCGTGGTGCCCGCGGCGCACTTCTTTTGCGGCGGGATATTGGTCGACACGCGCGGCCGCACCACCCTGGAACGCCTGTACGCGGCCGGGGAATGCACCTGCACCGGCGTGCATGGCGCCAACCGTCTGGCCAGCACGTCGCTGCTTGAGGGCATGCTCTGGGGCTACAGCACCGGGCAGGACATCGCCAAGCGCCTGGGCTCCAAGTGGCGGCTCACCAAGAAGCTCGGCGAATCCATTCCGGCCTGGCAGAATCCCGGCGACATCAACAACGAGGACCCGGCGCTCATCGCGCAGGACTGGGCCACCATCCGCAACACCATGTGGAACTACGTGGGCATCATCCGCTCCACGGCCCGGCTGCGCCGCGCGTTCGAGGACCTGCGCACCCTTTCCAAAAACATGCACGACTTCTACAAGCAGACGCCCATCAGCAAACCCATCATCGACCTGTTCCACGGCTGCCAGACGGCCTATGTGGTCACCCAGGCGGCCATGCGCAACAAGCAGAGCCTGGGCTGCCACTACAGGGTTGATTAGCGAAGCATTCTTCCATCGCAAATTCTGCCCCCAACGCAAAAAGCCCGCTACGGAACTCCGCAGCGGGCTTTGTCGTCAAACGGGACGAAGAAGTTTTAGGCAGCCATCTTGTTGATGGCGGTCTGCAGGCGCGCGATGCAGCGGCCGGCCTTCTTCCAGTGGATGACCTTGTTGGAGGCGGCCCGGTCCAGCACGGAGCTGGCGACGGTGAGGGCCGCAGTGGCCTTTTCCGCGCTCTTCTCGGCCAGGGCCTGACGCACGGCTTTGACCGCGTTTTTGATGCGGGTCTTGACGGCCTTGTTACGGGCCTGGCGCTTCAGGCTCTGACGGTATCTCTTAAGTGCGGAAGTATGGTTGGCCAAGGCTCTTTCTCCTGATTCTTTTTGGTGTTCAGTCCCGACGTTGAGTCGAGACAGGGTGCTTAATCACAGGGCCGCCCGGTTGTCAAGCGGTTTTCCATCACAGTTAAACCTGGAGAGCGCTGAAATCGGCCAAACGGCCCAAACGCTCCACCAGGGCGAACAACATATTCAAACGGTTCTGGCGCAGGGCCGGGTCCTCGGCCATGACCATGACGCCGTCGAAGAACGCGTCCACGGAAGGCCGGAGCTCGCCCAGCATGGCGAAGAGCCCGGCGAAGTCGTCCGCGGCCCAAAGCTCCTCGAAGCGGCCGGCGCTCTCGCGCAGGGCGGCGGCCAGCACGCGCTCCTCGTCTGTCTCAAGCAAGGCGTCGTTGATGGTCACGCTCAGCGCCTCGCCGGTCTCGCCACCCTGCTTGCGGATGATGTTGGCCGCGCGCTTGAAGGTCAGCACGGCCTGTTCGAAGTCCGGCTCGTGGCTGAAGGTGGTCAGCGCGTCAAAGCGCTCCTTCAGGGTGCGGATGTCGTTGAAGCCCGCGCCAAGGGCGGCGTCGGCCACGCGGCTGTCGACGTTGCCGCCGCTGGCGAAGAGCGCACGCAGGCGCTGGCCGAAGAAGTCCAGCATCTTGGCGAGCGACTCGCTGGGCGCAAGCTTCCATTTCACGGCCGGGCTGCCATCGGTGCGCACGTAGCCTTCCTGCGCCCAGGTCAGCAGTTCGTCGAGCTTGAGCCGCAGCCCGTGCTCCATGATGATGCGGCTGATGCCAAGAGCGGCGCGGCGCAGCGCGTACGGGTCGGCCGCGCCGGTGGGAATCATGCCCAGGCCGAAGCAGCCGGCCATGGTGTCGGCCTTGTCCGCAATGGCCAGCAGCGCGCCGGAAAGGGTGGCGGGAACGGGCGAATCCGGCCCGGCGGGCAGGTACTGCTCGGCAATGGCCTGGGCCACCAATTCACTTTCGCCCTTCTGGCGGGCGTAAATCCCGCCCATGACACCCTGCAGGCTGTCGAACTCATAGACCATTTCGCTCATGAGGTCGGCCTTGGCCAAGCGTCCGGCACGGGCCATGTCCGACTCGGACAGGTCGCAGGCCTCGGCCAGCTTGGCGCACAGGGCCTCCAGGCGGCGGGACTTGTCGCCCATGCTGCCCAGGGGGCCGAGGAAGACGACGTTGTCGAGCTTGGCCAGCCACGCGGCGGAGTCCGCCTTGAGGTCGGCCTCCCAGAAGAAGCGTGCGTCCTCCAGGCGGGCCTTGAGCACGCGCTCCCAGCCCTTCTTGACCACGGCCATGTCCGTGGGCTCGATGTTCAAGGTGGTGAGGAAAAACGGCAGCAGTCCGCCGTCCGCGCCCTTGATGCCGAAGCTCTTCTGGTGGCTCTGCATGCTGGTGAGCAGCACCTGGGCGGGCAGCTGCAAATACTGGCGGGCAAACTCGCCCAGAATGGGCCGGGGGTATTCCACAAGGTTGGCCACTTCCAGCAGCAGGCCGTCGTCCCAGACCACGCTGCCGCCAAGCTTGGCGGCCAGGCGGTCGCCCTCGGCGCGCACGAGCTCCAGCCGTTCGCGGGCGTCCAGAACCACATTGGCCTTGTCGCGGATGGTGTCGAAATAATCGCCCGCCGTGTCCACGGTCCAGGGGCCGGGGCCGAGTACGCGGTGGCCATAGGTGATGCGGCCGGAGGTCAGGCCCGCGATCTCGATGGGCACGACGTCGGCGTCGAGCAGGGCCAGCACCCAGCGCAGCGGCCGGCCGAAAAGAAACTCCAGGCTGCCCCACTTCATGCGCTTGGGGAAGCTGAGGGACTTGAAGGCGCCCAGGCACAGCTCGGGCAGAAGGTCGAGGGTGCGCCCGCCGCCAACAGTCTTGCGCGCGGCCAGGTACTCGCCCTTGGGCGTCTGCTGCACAAAAAGATCCGCCTCGGTGACGCCCTGGGTCTTGGCGAAGCCTTCGCCGGCCTTGGTCAGCTTGCCGTCGGCATAGGCGATGCGCACCGGCGGACCGGAGACGATCTCCTCCTCCAGGCGCTGGGTGAGCCCCAGCCCGGACACGTGGGCCACGAGACGGCGTGGGGTGGCGTAGGCCTTGACCCCGGAGTGGTCGATGCGCGCCTCGGTCAGCAGGCGCCCGAACAGATTCTCAAGCTCCGTCCCAAGCCCGGGCACAAAGCGCGCGGGCATTTCCTCGGTGCCAATCTCCAGAATGAATTCAGACATATGTCGGCTCTCAGCTATTTAGCGGTTTGAAGCATGGGGTAGCCCATCTGCTCGCGCTGGGCGGCGTACAGGGCGGCGATGGCCGAGGCCAGGACGCGCACCCGGCCGATGTAGGCCGTGCGCTCGGTGATGGAGATGGCTCCGCGCGCGTCCAAAAGATTGAAGGTGTGCGAGCACTTGAGGCAGTAGTCATAGGCGGGCCAGGGCACCTCGGCCTCGATGAGCTTCTTGCACTCGGCCTCGAACTTATTGAACATGTCGAGCAGCATGGCGGCGTCGGACAACTCGAAGTTGTACTTGGACTGCTCCACCTCGTTCTGGTGATACACGTTGCCGTAGGTCACCTTGTCGTTCCACTGCAGGTCGTAGACGGACTCTTTCTCCTGCAGGTACATGGAGATGCGCTCCAGACCGTAGGTGATCTCCACGCTGGTGGGGTACAGGTCGAGGCCCCCCACCTGCTGAAAATAGGTGAACTGCGTCACTTCCATGCCGTTCAGCCACACCTCCCAGCCAAGGCCCCAGGCGCCCAGGGTGGGCGACTCCCAGTCGTCCTCCACAAAGCGGATGTCGTGGGCGGCGGGGTCGATGCCAAGGGCGCGCAGGCTGTCGAGATACAGGTCCTGCACGTTGTCCGGGCTGGGCTTCAGAATGACCTGGAACTGGTAGTAGTGCTGCAGGCGGTTGGGATTCTCGCCGTAGCGGCCGTCGGTGGGACGGCGCGAAGGCTCGACGTAGCACACGCTCCAGGGCTCCGGTCCGATGACGCGGAAAAACGTGGACGGATTGAAGGTGCCCGCGCCGCACTCGATGTCGATGGGCTGCACCATGACGCAGCCCCGGTCGGTCCAGTAGCGCTGCAGGGTTTGAATCACGTCTTGAAAGTTCATATCGTCTCCAGGGACCTAGATTTTTCTGTATGTTCCATTTTCCCAACGCAGGCCCAAATGCCAGGCCACGAAGCGGTCCACCACGCGGCCAAGCTCCCGGCGCATGTTCGGCTCCAGGGTCAGGTTGGGCCAGTCCGCCGGGCGGCTCTTGCCAATCCACTCAAGCACCCGCACGGAGCCTGCGCACAAGGGCTCGGCCTGAACATCGCCGCAGAGCGAGCAGACCAGCCCGCCCCGCTCCACCGAAAACGCCAGCCTGTGGTCCGCCGCCACCGCGCTCTGCTCCGCGCAAACATGGTCCCAGCCCATGTGCTCGTTGACAGGCCGACCGCAGCGCACGCACAAGGTCAAATCCGGCGAAAGCCCCTGTTCAAAGGTCAGCTTGGCCTTGAACAAGAGCGGCAGCATCTCGGCGCCGACCGCGCCGGATTCAAGCGTGGCCAGGGTTTCCAGCAGCAGGTCAAACACCGGGCGCGCGCCGCTGGGGTCCAGTTGCACCGCCTCCACAAACTTGAGGCAGTGGGCCACCAGCCCAAGCTTGCGCGGGTTTGCGCGCAAACCGGGGAAGGCGTGCAGCAACACGCCCTCCTGAAGCACGTTGTAGGAACCGCGACGGCTGGTTCCCACCCGGAAGGAGGCCAGCACCAGCTGGTCCAGGCAGCCGCTGAAGCGTTTGCGGCTGCGGCTCCCTCCAAAGGCGAAGGCCGTGATGACACCACGGCCCGCGCAGAAAAGTTTGAGCCAGACGTCGTTTTCCCGAAACCGGCCCACCCGGAGCACCAGGGCCTTTTCGGTGAACTCCATGCGCCCCCTCGCCCGCTAGCGGGCTCCGATCTCCACGGTGGCCGTGGCGCCGCGCTCTCCCTCAAAGGGATACGCCGCGCCGTTGAGCTTGAAGCTCACGCCGCCCGCGTTGCCAAGGCGCACCTTGGCCTTGCTCGAAAATTCGAAGCGGCGGCTGTCCCCGTTCTTCACAATGAAGCTCTTGCGCTGCGAGCCTTCGCTCACCTCGACCCAGCAGGCCTCGTTCGGCTTGGCGGTGATGACCAGCTGCTGCATGCCCGGGGTGCGCACCTCCGTGTTGGGCGCGCTGGCGGGCTGGGCCGCCGGCGTTGCGGCCGGGGCGGCGGGCTGGCCCTTGCGCGAAACCTCGACAGGCGAGGCGCTCACGGCCGGGGTGGCGGTCTGCGGCGGCAGGGGCTTGGCCGCGGGCGCGGCCTGGCCGGAAGCGGGCGAAACAGACTGCTGGCCTGGAGCGGGCTGCGCCGGTGCGGTCTCGGGCGCGGATTCCGACAGCGAGGCGTTGGCCTCTGGCAGCGTGGCGTTCACGTCGTCAGTGGCGTTGGTCGCGTTGGTGGCGTTGTCCACAGGTGCGGGCGCGGCGGCGGGCGGCGTCTGGTCCACCTCCGCCTGAATGCGCTGATACTGCACGTACAGCGCGCCCATGACGCCGGCGAAAAGAAGAAGAAGCACCCAGGGCCACACGCGGCGGCGGGGCTTGGGCGTCAGGTCGGATGTCTTGGGATAGCGGATCTGGCTGACAAAGGCCCCGGGCTGCTCCTGTGACGCAGGCTCCGAAACGCTTTGCGGCGCGGGTTCGGCACTGGCGGGCTCGGCTTCGGCCGGAGCGGGTTCCGCGCCCGCAGGTTCGGACGCGGCAGGTTCAGACGAGGCAGGAGCGGTGTCGACGGCGGACAGGCCAAGTCCATTGTCCGCCGCAGCGGCCTCGGACTGGGCCGGCGCGCTTTCTGCCGCAGGCGCGGCTTCGGGCTCACTCAGCGTTTCGTGAGACGCCACGATTTCAGGCTGGGCAACAGGCGCGGCCTGCGGCACATAGCCGGAGTCGCCATCCGACTGCTGCTCCACGACGGCCACAAGGGGCTCCGCGTCCAGGCCCACAAGGCGGGCGTAGTTGCGCACATACCCCTTCAAATACACGGGATGCGGCAGCAGCTTGATCTCGCCGCCTTCCAGGGCGTTCAGGTTGCGGCGACTGATCTTCGTGGCCTCCATGACATCGCGCACGGAAAGCCCATGCTTTTCCCGTTCGCTTTTAAGAAGCCCGCCCAACTCAAGCAGATTCATGTATATGCCCCGTATCGGTCTTATATGACCTAGAAGTTCTTGTATTCGATGACGGCCTTGTCCCGCAGCTTCTGCATGTATTCCGTGAACACCTTCTCGAACTTGGCCTCGTGCAGGGACTGGAAGATCTGTTCGCGCACGGAGTCGAGGGGAAGTTCCTCACCTTCTTTCAAGCTCACCACTTCAAGCAGGCCGGCGAATTCCTGCACCTGCACGGGCGCGCTGATCTGGCCCGGCTTGAGCCCGGCCAAGGCCCTGTTCCACTCGGGGGCAAGGTCCTTCCAGGCGACGTAGCCGATGTCGCCGCCGCTGCCCACGCCGGGGCCCTGGGAATACTTGTTCGCCGCGTCGGCGAAGCTGATCTGCCCGGCTTCTATCTGCGCCTTGAGACCTTGCGCGGCCTCTGCTGTGGGCACGAGGATGAGGGCCAGCTGCACCATGCTGTCCTTGGAGAATTCGGCCTTGCGCTCGTTGTAGCGCTGTTCCACTTCGCTGTCCGTGACGACGACCTTGTTCGTCACAACGCCGCCGATGAGCTGATGCTTGATCATGTCGCGGCGCATGTTGCGCATGAAATCCTCGCGGCTCATGCGTTGCAGGGTCAGCTGCTTCTTGAATTCGTCCTCGCTCATTTGGCGCTTGGCCAAAAAGTCCTTCACCTGCGTGTCCACTTCGACGTCGGTGATCTTGAGCTTATAGCGCGCCGCCTCCTGCTGGATGAGGATGTCGTCGATCATCTGGTCCAGAATCTGGCGGCGCAGGGTGGCTACCTGCGAGATTTCATCAGTGGTGAGCGTGCGGCCGCGGGTCTGCTCGTACACGGGGCGCATGCGCTCGTCGTGCTCGTATTTGGTGATGGCCTTGCCGTTGACCAAGGCGATGACGCCGTCGACGATGATGTCATCATCGGCCAGGGCGGGCGTGCACCATAACATAGCCGCAAGCAAAACAAAGGCCAGCGGCAACCGTCCGGCCCGGTTCAATCCAGATACGCGCATGACGCTCCTTCAACCTTGCTGTTCGGGACCGCCAAGGCCGGCCCCACGTCCACGGGGACCCTACCCCGTCTCGTTGCCGCTTGCAACGCTCTGCTGCTCCTTGTCCTCGGGCTGAGGCTCGGGCGGCAGATCCTCGTCATCCTTCTTGTGCAGCAAACGTTCGCTCACCAGGATGACCGAAGCGTCCACGGCCTTGCCCAGCCAGGCATCGAAGCTCTGCTGCAGGCGTTCCTCCAGCAGGGCAGCCTCCACCTGCGGGTAGGCCTGGGTGATGTCCAGCATCTGCGCGGGCAGCCTCTCCAAAAGCAGCAAGCCCTCAAACCCCACGCGGCTGGCGAGGATGACCCCGTGCCCGCCCGCGTCGGCCCCGTGCAGGGCGTCGGTCCAGGCCGGGGTGAGCAGCTCGCGGGCGATGGTCACCTCGCGCACCTGCACGCCGGGAAAGTCCTTGGCCAGTTCAGAAACATTCTTGGCCTGGCGGAAGCCGGAAAGGGCCTTTTCCACCAGGGCGCGCTCCGGCGCGCGCACCACAAGCACGCGCACCCGCTCCGGCAGGCGGAAGGCCGCCAAGTGGGCCTGGTAGTATGCCTCCACTTCGCGGTAGTCCAGATGAATGGTTGGGCGCAGCACCAGGCGCTGGAACTTTTCCACGCCGCAAACGTAGCGCAGATGCTTGCGCCACATCTTCAGGTCGATGTACTCGTCGGCCAGCATCTGCTCAAAAGTGTCGTCCGGATAGTCCGCGCGCACCTCGGCCTCGGCCTTGGCGAGCTCCTCGTCGCTGACCTCCTGGCCGCGCTTGGCAAGCTCCTGGGCCACCAGCTCCTGGGCGATGAGCTGACCAAGAATGCCGCCATAGGCCTCGCGCAGGGCGGAGACCGAGGGCAGCGCGCCGGAAAGGGCCTCGAAATGCTCCAGATCGTACTGGAACTCCAGCATTTCGAGGTTGATGGGCTTGTTGTTCACGCGCGCCACCACGCCCACCTCGTTTTCAGAGCGGCGGGTGCAGCCCATGAGCCCAAGAATGAGGGCCAGGGCGATGATCGCGAGGCGGCGTGCGGGCATCAGGCAACCTTTTGGGGCGGCTTTGCGCCGCTGTCCAGAAGCGATTCCAACTCCGTCCGCAGGTACTCCAAGCCGGCGCCAACGTCCAGACCTTCAGGATAACGCAGCTCCAGCTTGGCCGGGGGCAAAAGCTTGGCCTTGCGGCGGCCGCCGGCCATCCAGGCCACCAGCGACTCCGGCGAGACCACGCTGGTTTCCGAACCCCAGGCGATGACGGCCCGCGCCGGGGAAAGCTCGGCCTTGAGCACCTGCAACTGTCCCAGCAAGGTTTTGACGCCGAGCACGGCCATGAACTGCTTGGCCGCCTGGGGCAAGGGGCCGAAGCGGTCGCGCAGCTCCGCCGCAAGGTCGGCCAGCACGGCCTGGGTGCGCGCGCTGGAAAGCGCCTTGTAGTAGCGCAGGCGTTCCTTGGGGTCCGGCACGTAATCCGAGGGCAGATGCGCCTCAAACACGAAGGACAGTTCCGGGTCGGTCTCCTGCTTGAGCGGCCCGCCACGCACGCGGCGCACTTCCTCCTCCAGCATTTCGAGGAAGAGGTCGAGACCCACGCGGGCGATCTGTCCGCTCTGCACCTCGCCCAGAATGTTGCCCGCGCCGCGCAGGCGCAGGTCCTCCATGGCCACCTGGAAGCCCGCGCCCAGGTAGTCCAGCTCCAGAATGATGCGCAGGCGGCGCTTGGATATCTCCGGCAGGCGGTCCAGGCTGGGCACCACGAAATAGGCGTAGGCCTGGCGGTCGCTGCGGCCCACGCGGCCCCGCAGCTGGTACAGCTGGCCCAGGCCGAACATCTGCGCCTGGTCCACGATGAGCGTGTTGGCGTTGGGGAAGTCGAGTCCGGACTCCACGATGGCCGTGCACACGAGCACGTCCAGCTCCTTGTGCCAAAAGCCGTGCATGGCGTCTTCCAGGGCGCGCTCGGTCATCTGGCCGTGGGCCATGCCGACACGGGCGTTCGGCGCCAGCTTGCGCACGTACTCCGCAACGTCCTCCAACCCTTGCACGCGGTTGTACACCCAGAAGATCTGCCCGCCGCGCTCCAGTTCGCGCTTGAGCACATTACCCAGCAGCGTGTCGTCGCGCTCCACCAGCGCCGTCTCCACGGGCTTGCGGTCCTCGGGCGGGGTCTCGATGACCGACAGCCCGCGAATGCCGGAAAGGGACAGCTGCAAGGTGCGCGGAATGGGCGTGGCGGTGAGGGTCAGCACATCGATGTTCTTGCGCAGGAGCTTGAGCTTTTCTTTATGTTTGACGCCGAAGCGCTGCTCCTCGTCCAGAATGAGCAGGCCGAGCTTGGGCAGATCCACATCGCCGGAAAGCAGGCGGTGCGTGCCGATCAAAATGTCCACCTCGCCGCGCGCCGCGGCCTTGATGGTGACCTTCTGGTGCGCCGTGGGCACAAAGCGGGAAAGCATGCCGATGCGCACGGGGAAGCCCTCCATGCGCCGGGTGAAGGTCTGGTAGTGCTGCTCGGCCAAAACCGTGGTGGGACACAAAAGGGCCACTTGCCTGCCATCGTGCACGGCGCGGAAGGCCGCGCGCAGGGCCACTTCGGTCTTGCCGAAGCCCACGTCGCCGCAGACCAGCCGGTCCATGG
This sequence comes from Humidesulfovibrio idahonensis, assembly GCF_054657715.1. Lineage (NCBI taxonomy): Bacteria > Pseudomonadati > Thermodesulfobacteriota > Desulfovibrionia > Desulfovibrionales > Desulfovibrionaceae > Humidesulfovibrio > Humidesulfovibrio idahonensis. The sequence continues at coordinate 1,330,526 of NZ_BAAHYE010000002.1, forward strand.
GCTCACTGCCGGCCATGTCCGCGAAAACGTCGTCGATGGCCTTGGCCTGGTCCGGCGTCTCCTCGAAGCCGAAGGTGGCCTCGAACTCGCGGTACATCTCGCCCGGGGGGCCGTAGGAGTAACCCTTGGCCACGCGGCGGAAAGCGTACATCTCCACCAGATCCTGGGCGATCTTCTCAATGGCCTTGCGGGCGCGCTCCGTGCTTTTGGCCCACAGGCTGCCGCCAAGCTTGTCCAGGCGCGGGTCGACGCTTTCCGGGCCCTTGTAGCGCTGCACAAGGTTCAGCCGGTCCACGGGCAGGTAGAGTTTGTCGTCGCCGTCGAAGTACAGCAGCAGGTAGTCGTTGGCCACGTCGCCGATCTTCAAGTGATGCAGCCCGCCGAAGCGCGACAAGCCGTAGTCGCGGTGCACCAGCAGGTCGTCGGCCGCGAGGTCGTCGTGCCTTGAGAGGCCCTCGAAGGCCTGCTTCTTGTCCGCGCGCGTGGCGGGCGCAGCCTCGGGCTGGAGGATGTCCTCCGGCAAGATGGACAAGGCGCAGCAGGAAATCTCCATGCCCGCCTTGAGGGGCGAAATGAGCGCGCTGATGCCCCGGCCGCCCGCCTGGAAGGCCGTGTTGACGGACAGGCCCTCCTGCAGGGCCAGGCCCATGAATTTCTTGCGCGAGCGTTCGGTGTGGAAGCTCAGAATGACCTGCGAGCCCGAGGCGCTCCAGTCCTTGAGCGCGGCGGTGAGGGCCGACCACGGCCTGCGGGCCTGATCGGGCCGCCAGAACAGGTCCGCAAAGCTCTGGTAGGATTTTTCCGGCAGGTCGAGCCCCAGGCGCTCCTGGCCCATGACCAGATCCTCGAACACCACCTGACGCTTGCCCAGCCAGGCCTTGCGCGCTCGCTCCTCGGGCCAGCACAGGGAGGAAAGAGGCCAGCGCCAGCCGCTCTCGGCCTGTTCGCGCTCCAAAAACGAGCGCCAGCCCGCGTGCTGGTCCTCAAGCCTGCTGCGCAGCTCCTGGGACGACGCCAGAATATAGACCGCGTCCTGGGGCAGGAAAGATTCCAGGGCCACGGCCTCGGGGTAGAACAGGCCCGGCCAGATGTTGGTGTCCGAGCGCTCCATGCGCTCCGAGAGCTCCTGCTCCTCGCCCACGGCCATTTCGCCGCTGATGCGCAGCTTGCGCCACAAATCCAGCCCCTGCTCCATGGTCTGCCGCGAGAACACGGCAGGCGCCACGGGCAGCAGCGTCACTTCCTTCAAGTCCGCGCGGGAGCGCTGGGTGGCGGGGTCGAACAGGCGTATCTCGTCCAGAACGTCGCCGAAGAACTCCAGCCGCAGCGGCAGCGGGTAGCCGGAGGCGGAGATGTCCACGATGTCGCCGCGCACGGCGATTTCGCCCAGGCCCGTGACGACTGGCCTGCGCACATAGCCCCAGGCCACGGCCTGCTCCAGCAGCATCTCCGGCGAAAGGTCGTCGCCCTTGGTGAGCGAAAGGCAGCTCTTCTCCACCACCTCCACCGTGGGCCAGCGGGGCAGCAGGTTGTCGACGGTGATGAGGATGATGCGCGGCTTGCGGCCAAAGGTGAGGGCGTGCAGCGCGGCCCAGCGCGGGCCCCAGTCCTCGGCCGTGGGCTTGCGCGGCAGGTGCTGCGGCAGGGCGATGACGGGCCGCTCGAAGGCCGGGGTCAGTTCGTCAGGCTCGCCGGCGAAGAGCGTGAGCAAGGCGTGGAGTTCGCGGAATTCGCGCGCGCCAGCGGCCACGAGCACGACCTCTTGCCCCCTGGCCCGCAGGCTGTGGGCCAGCAGGGCCTGGGTGCCAGGTCCGCTTTTGAACACGCGCAGGGCGCCGCCCTGTCCCTTGAAGAACTCTTCCAATCCGGCAGGAAAATGCACCAGCAAAGCTCCATCGCGCAATGCCGCATGTGGCGGCAGCGCGTCGTCGGTCGATGAAAAAGGCCGCCGCTTCGCATGATGCGCGAAGGGGCGGCCTTCAAGGCTTAATGTCGCGCGGTCGGCTTAGACAACGCCGAGCGCTGCGTGCTCCTCGCTGCTCAGAAGCTTGTTCAGATCCAGCAGGATGAGCAGACGGTCCTCGAGCTTGCCGACGCCGCTGATGTACTCGGAATCGAGCCCGGACACAACCGGCGGGGGCGGTTCCACCGTGTTGGCGGGAATTCGCAGCACCTCGGACACGGAGTCGACCACGAAGCCGACGACCATGCTGTTTATCTCAATGACGATGATGCGCGTATGTTTGTCGTGGGCGCGGTCGGCGAGCTTGAAACGGCGGCGCAGGTCGATGATGGGGATGACCTTGCCGCGCAGATTGATGACGCCTTCCACGAATTCCGGAGCGCGCGGAACGCGGGTGATCTCCATGGTGCGGATGATCTCCTGCACCTTGAGGATGTCCACGCCGAACTCTTCCTCGCCGATGCTGAACGTGACGAGCTGAATTAGAGCGTCGTCCTGGCGCCTAACATTCTCTTCCATTTTCGGCTCCTTGGTTGCACCTTGCACGATGGCCGTGGCCAAGGCACGGCACCGCATCTATGAGTTTTTTGCAACATTACGCTTCGTTGTCAACGTTTTTCTCAATAACTGGCCACGGCTGCCCAAGGTTGGTCAAGGTTTGACGGCCAGGAGCGAAACGGGTAACAGATACCGCACACATCGGCCGAAACCGGCCGCAACTTTACACTTGCAAGGATGACCATCGCATGGGCCAATTCGCTGTTTCCGAAGACTCCTTCACCCTTGAGGAGCAGATCAAGTCCCTGGGGGATGATGAGCTTCTGGATTTCTGGGAAGAGACCCAGCACATTTCGCGCATCATGGGCGCGGACCCGCTTCTCGCCAACGAGATGCCGGACGACGAACGCATGCACCCCGAATACGAGCGGCTCATTCTGCAGGAGCTTCAGGTGCGCTCCAGCCGCGGCGAGCTGCGCTGAGCCTGATCCTTTTTGTTCACGCTGATGCGCCAATGAAAAAGGCCGGTCCTTGCGGATCGGCCTTTACTTTTGCTTTGGAGCGGGAAACGAGATTTGAACTCGCGACTTCAACCTTGGCAAGGTTGCACTCTACCGCTGAGTTATTCCCGCTCGTTGTTCAAGCGTGCCCCGCCTGCGGAGGGAGGGGGCAAAGGGGACCGACCGGAGTCGGCCCCCCATCAAGGACCTGGAGCGGGAAACGAGATTTGAACTCGCGACTTCAACCTTGGCAAGGTTGCACTCTACCGCTGAGTTATTCCCGCTCGTTGGAGGCGGCATCCGGATTTGAACCGGAGGATGGAGGTTTTGCAGACCTCTGCCTTACCACTTGGCTATGCCGCCGTTTCTTTTGGAGCGGGAAACGAGATTTGAACTCGCGACTTCAACCTTGGCAAGGTTGCACTCTACCGCTGAGTTATTCCCGCTCAAAAGGGAGCCCCTTTTACCTTTGCCCCCCCCACCTGTCAAGCATGCATCCGCAAGATTTCCAGATTTTCTCGAAACCACGAATGCGCGGTGGGAACGACATCGACCTTGGGTCATCCGCGTGCACCTCTACACAAGGTTGCCCCGTCTGACAAGCCTTATGGTTCGTCATTCTCAAGGGCCTTTACAACTGCTCCTGTTTTGGTTTATCAGGCGCATTCGTTTGTACTCGGAGGGGCCAGCCGCGTTTTGAAGGCAAGGCCGTCCCTCCCATCCAGGAGATTGCCCATGGAAGCTAAGGACATTCAGTTCTTCCGGGACATGCTCAACTCCATGCTGGGGGACATCCTCCAGAAGGGGCAGGCAACCATCGACGACATGACCGAAACCGTCGAGGTGTACGCCGATCCCGCCGACCGCGCCACGGCTGAGTCCGACCGGGCCTTTACGCTGCGCCTGCGTGACCGCGAACGCAAGCTCATCAAGAAGATCCAGCAGGCTCAGACCCGCATCGAGGAAGGCGAATTCGGCATCTGCGTGGAATGCGGCGACGAGATAGGCATCGCCCGTCTCAAGGCGCGTCCCATGACGACCCTGTGCATCAACTGCAAGAGCAAACAGGAAGAAGACGAGATGGTGCGCGGCGACTAGACCGCCCGCTTCATAACGCCCGCGATACACGTTTACGGAGGTATCCAGCCAGGAGGTCCACGGATGGAAGCCCACTTCTTCCGCTCTCTGGCAGGAGAACTGTCGACGGCCCTTGCCGGCCAGCGCATTGAAAAGGTCCACGGCCCGGCGGATGGGGTATTGATCCTCGCGCTTTTCGGCCAAGGGCGAAAGACCAACCTGATCTTCAGGCCCGCCAAGCAGGCGGGCCTTCTCTTTGTCTCGGACCAGCGCCCGCAGAACCCGCTGGCCGCTTCCGCGCGGGTCATGTGGCTGCGCAAGCGGCTCACCGGGCGGCGTCTGCTCGAAGCGCGCCTGGACTGGCCCAATCTGCGCCTGGCCTTTGCCCTGAGCCCCCGCGATGTGCCCTCCGCCGGGCAGTGGCTGGTGTTCGACCTGCGCGAGGACCTCGCCCTGGCCGAAAACTTTGCCGCCCCGCCAGAGCCCTCCTGGCCGGACCTGCCGCGCCTCCTGGACGACGCCGAAGTCTGGCGCGAGTTTCCCCAAGCCACCCCGCCCCTGCGCAAGCAGCTTGCCGCCCTGGCGCAAAACGCTCCGGCCCAGGCCGCGCGCCTGCTGTCGCAACTCGGCGCGGGCCGGCCGGAAGGCTTCTTCCTTCCCCAGGCAGGCCCGCCCCTGGCCTGGCGCCCGGCTGACGCAGCCATGCCCTGCCGACGTTTCGACACCGCGCTGGAGGCGGCGCGCGCCTATGGCGAGCGGGCGCTCTTCGCGCACCTGGGCAAGCAGGAAGCGCGTGAGGAGTTGGACCAGGCCGCAAGCGCCCGCAAACGCCTTTCCCGGCAGTTGGCCCTGCTGGACAAGGACGAGGCGCGGCACCGCGCCCTGGCCGAGCTGTCCATCCCGGCCGAGGCGCTGCAAATCGCCCTATCCGGCCTGCATGCCACGCCCAAGGCCGAGAGCATCGTTCTGGACCACCCTGAACACGGCCCGCAGCGCGTGCCGCTGGACCCGCGCCTGAATCCCGTGGAGAACATGGCGCATCTGTTCCGCCAGGCAGCCAAGGGCCGCCGGGGGTTGGAGCATGTGGCCCGCAGACGCGACCAGCTGCTGGCGGGCGTTGGCCCGGAGATGCTGCCCGCGCGCGGCAAAGGGATACCGGGCGAGGCGCAGCAGAAATCCGCACAGCCCGCGGCCATGGCCCTGCCCAAACGCTACCAGGGCCTTGCCGTGGCCATGTTCCGCACCTCGAACGGTTTTCTCGTGCTGCGCGGCAAAAGCAGTCAGGCCAACCACGACATGCTCTCCCGCGCGGCGGCGCCCCACGATTACTGGCTGCACGTTGCGGGCGGGCCCAGCGCCCACGTCATCCTGCGGCGCGACTACCCGGAACAGCCCGTGCCCGAGCAGAGCCTTGTGGAGGCCGCGACCCTGTGCGCCCTGAAGAGCTATCGAAAGGACGACGCCAAGGCCGAGGTGCTGCTGGCCCGCGTCAAGGACGTGCGCAAGGTCAAGGGCGCGGCCATCGGATCCGTGGCCGTGGACGAGGTGGAGCGCATGCTGCTGGTGACGCTTGATCCGGGCCTGGAGGAACGGCTGCGTGTTGCCGAGACCGGGGCGGAAACCGGGATGCCAGCGGGGAAGGGAACCGGGCAAGCAACGGGAAAGAAGCCAGGGGCGCAGCCCCCGCACCCTCGCCGGGGCAAATAAGTATCCCTTCCAGATATGCCGAAAGCGCAACGCCTTAAAGAGCCAGGGCGTTCCGCCCTGACGTCTCTTTCCACGCCACGACCAGTGGCTCCCCACTCCGCATACCCTGTCAACAGGGTATTTTTGTTCTTTTACCGGCCAAGAACGGGTGTGTTCTGTTCACCACATAAAGTCCTGGCTATAATTCCATTGAAAGGCCAAAGCCGGTTGGCTATGGAAAGAAGCAGCTCGGACAGACGGATGCGGACCTGGGTGAGCGACGACGGCAAACACGCCGCAGCCGGAATGGGCCTGGGGCCGATGGGCACCAAGCCAGGCGGCGGCGGCGAGGAACAGCCTTACGACGGGCATGGACGATATATCGGGAGCACAGGCTCAGGGGGCCTCTCGGGCGGCGGCAAAGTGCGCGGCAAGGTTTCGACGCCGCAAAAGCCGAAGTATCCGCCCCCGCCGCCAGCGCCGAGGCAGCCCCACTTGACGTACAGCCAGAAATCCGGGGAGCTGCGCGCTGCCGATGGACGCCTCATGGACAAGGGACACGCCGGCTATGGCGACTATCGCGACAAGCCGGAGTTCGAAGACGAGAAGAATCGAGGCCCCATCCCGCGCGGGAACTACAAGGTCACGGAAGTGATCGAGGATACGACGGCGGATGAACGCCGGAAGCGCATGGGGCAGCACATTCTTCGCCTGGAACCTGCGGATGCGGAAACCCGGCAGCGCCTCAAGGAGATGAACCGTGACGGATTCTGGATGCATAATGGAGAGTCGCCAAAGGCTTCGCAAGGCTGCATCCTCACGAAGGAAACAACGCGCAGGCAGATTCCCGTGGGGTCGATTTTGCGCGTCACGCTTTAGGCTAGCCCTGCCGCTTCTCTTCGCCTGTCTCCTCCTCGGCCTGCTGGCCGGGGAGGCCCTGGCGGAGAACAAGGGGTTAGCCGTCACTGCCGAGCCCTTCCTGAAGGTGCAGGACCCGGACCGCAACATCCCACCCCTGGGCAAGGACGGCACGCCGCCCAAGGACATCGCCCCCCGGCATCTGACGGTGGGGCCCTTCGGCCCCACGGACGGACGCGGTGCAGGCGGACTCTACATCCGACCGGAAACTATAAAGGAAGAACGCATTCCTAACCTCTTCGGCAAAATTCCGGCGTCGGAACCCAGCCTGGAGGACATGCACGGGGTCGAGGGCTGGTGCTACACCGCCGCCACGCCCAGCGACCGCACCGCAGTGCTTCTGCTCTATGGCGTGTACGGATTCGTGGACGCCATCGCCGTGGTCTCGGACGTGGCGTTCATCCGCCAGCCGAGCCTGTGCGCCCGCACCCCGCGCGTGCATGCCGGGCTGGCCACCTTGAGCGGGATAAGGCTGGGCATGAGCCGCGCGCAGGTGCGGGCCATCCTGGGCAAGCCCATGGCCGCAGACTCCTGGCGTGATGGCATCGAGAGCAAGAAGTGGGAGCCGCTCACCCCGGCGCTTAATCGCAAGCTGGGCTGGGAAGAGATGCGAGCGACCCACCGCACGCGTCTCCAGACCGTCGTGGTCTGGTATGAGAAGGACAAGGTCATCGGCTTCCAGGTGGAGGAGTTCAGCCAGGAAGGCCCGTCGCCAAGCCTCATGGGCGGGACGAAAAGCGAGTAGGCTCCGCCCGCCTGGACAGCGTGGGGATATTCGTCAACCTGCTTGATTTCAGTTGTTTTACACTTCTCACATCAAGAAGTGCCCCCATGCCTCCCCCCAAAATTACAGCCAAAGGGCTGCGCTGAAGGTGATTCGGCGCAGCCCTTTTGTTTGGATTTGCGAGTGGGAATGGGGGGGAAGCGATGCGGGATGAGACGCAGCAATGTACTGTGCGCTTGAGGCTTCAAAGCAGGCAGGGGCGCGGCGCGAGCATACCACGCCGCGCCCCTGTGTTGGGGGGAAACCGTTGTGCGCCTAGGCGTTCACAGGCTCCTGCGCTGGCGCGCCCGTCACGTCAGCGGCTGCCGCAGTCTCGGGATGCAGCCGCCGGGCGTAGCGCTCGGCCAGAATGGAGCAGGTGAAAAGTTGGATCTGGTGATAGAACATAATGGGCAGCACGATGACGCCCAGGCCGGGATGCGCGCCAAAGAGCAGCTTGGCCATGGGCACGCCCGAGGCCAGGGTCTTCTTGGACCCGCAGAACACGGCCGCCACCTCGTCCTCCTTGCTGAAGCCCAACCGACGCGCCGTGAAGGTGCTGATGCCGAGCACCACGAACAGGATCGCCGCGGCGACGACCATGGTCAGGGCGATGGTGCCCACGCCGTAGTTGGTCCACAGGCCGCCCTTCACGGAATCGCAGAACGAGGCGTACACGAGCATGAGGATGACGCCCTTGTCGAAGTTGTTGATGTACTTCTTATAGCGGCTGAACCACTTGCCGACGACCGGGCGCAACAGCTGGCCAAGGACGAAGGGCAGGAACAGCAGCACGGCGATGTTGATCATGGCGTCCACCAGGGAGAGCCCCTCGCCGCCGCTGGTCTTGAGCGCAAGGCTGATGATGAGCGGCGTGAGGAAGATGCCCAGCAGGCTCGAAAGCGTGGCGTTGAAGATGGCTCCGGGCACGTTGCCCTTGCCGATGGCCGTCATGGCCACGCTGGACGAAATGGTGGAGGGCAAGGCGCACAGATACAAGAAGCCCAGCATGAGGTATTCCGGTATGAACCGGCCCACAAGCGCGTTCATGGCCAGCCACAGCAGCGGGAACATGATGTAGGTCATGCTCTGGACCATGAGGTGCAGGCGCCAGTTGGAGAAGCCCTTCTTCATGCTCTCGGTGGAGAGCCCGATGCCGTGGAACAGGAACACCAGAAAGATGCCGACGTTGGACAGGACATCCGCGTGCAGGGTGCCTCCGGTGCGCCCCAGGTCGGGCAGCAGCGTGGCCAGAATCACGGCGGAGATCATGCCGAACAGGAACCAATCTTTTGCCAGTTTCTTCAAGCGATTTGCGAGCATTGCGAAACACCTCTCAAGCTTTGGGAACAATCAGGAGGATGCCTGCGCTGGGGGGGAAGCGCTTTTCCTGTTGGCTTAGCTACCCTTTCCCGGTTATGGTCGTCTATCGCTGAAACGACAAAACATATCGCCAAACGGACAAGCGCTTATGGAACGCGTTTTACCTAAACTATCCGCCCTGCCCCGGCCCATCTTTCCCCGTGTCGAAGCCTTGACGCAGCCCTCCTGGGTGCGGGTGCACGCGCACGACTGGATCCAGCTTTCTTACGCCACGCGGGGCGTGCTGGGCGTGCGCACGCGCCTGGGCAGCTACCTGGCCCCGCCCCAGCGCGCCATATGGATTCCTCCCGGGCTTGAGCACAGCGTGGTCAGCACGGAGCGCACGCAGATGCGCAGCCTGTACATCGACCCCGCTGCCGCGCCCTGGGGCTGGGCCCAGTGCCGCGTGCTCAGCGTCACGCCCCTGGTGCGCGAGCTCATCCGCGTGGCCACGCGCCTGCCGGAATACTACGACGAAACCGGACCTGCCGGACGGCTTGTGGCCGTGCTGCTCGACCAGCTCTCCGAACTCAAGGAGGTGCTCTTTTCCCTGCCGTTGCCCGTGGACGAGCGGCTCTTGCGGGTGAGCGCGCAGTTGGAGGCCCAGCCCGACGACCAGCGCACGTTGACGGAGCTGGCCAAAAGCGCGGGGCTCTCCGGCCGAACTCTGACGCGGCTGTTCCTGCACGATACCGGGCTTTCCTTCCGCTCGTGGCGCAGGCGGCTTCGGCTGCTCAAGTCTCTGGACGGCCTGGAGGCGGGCGACAGCGTCACGAAAGTGTCGCTGGACTCCGGCTACACCTCGACCTCGGCCTTCATAGCGGCCTTCCGGCGGGAATTCGGCGTCACCCCGCGCGAGGCCATGCAGGCCCCGCCCCTGTCCGACTCCGCCTTGAGCGAACCCGCGCCGCAGCAATCCTCTCCAACGGAATCCGCGCCGAAGGCGCACACCTGAGGCAAGGGATACTGTCCGCCGGCGTCTTGCCGGTGAATGCGCCAGCGCCAGGGCCGCTAACCTGGAAAAGGCGCGCCGGGAATTGGCGGCGGCCAACGCAAAAAAGCGCGCCGGAGCGCGCTTGATGCTGTCGTGGGATTTTGGACGTGCGCAGGGATTACACGATGCGGCTCATGCCTTGCTTCTCCAGCATGGCGAGGACCATGTCCTTCTCCTGCCGCAGCCTGCCGCGCACGCTGGCGCGCACGGCGTCGGTGGAGCCGCCGAACTGGTTCTGCCGCTTGTTGTACACCTCGCTCACCAGGGCCTGCTCAAAGCCCTTGGCCCCGCTGACCGCCTCGGCCACGGCGGGCGCATGTCCACCGCCCTTGCCCAAAAACTTGTCGATGGCCTGGTTGAAGATGCGGGCCGCGCCGCTGGCTCCGTGCTGCACGGCGGTGCTGAACAGCGCCTCGCGCAGGGCGGGCTTTGCGGTTTCGATGTCCACGCCGGTCTGCATCAGAATCTTTTCCCGCGCGGGCTGGTAGTGGTCCTTTTTGATGAACTCCGTTTGCAGGGCCTCGAACTTTTCCGGGGTTTCCGCAGCGATGCGCGCCCATTCGGCGGGCATGCGGCCCTGGGTCGAGCCGGTGTTGGCCGGACCGGAACGACGCAGACGCTCGGCCATGGCGGGGTCGCGCTCGGCCAAAAAGCTGATGAAACGGTTCATGGTTCCGGCGCGGGAGGAAATCTGGAACTTGCCGTAGCTTGTGCCGCCGGTGCGGTCGAACCCCACCGCCGCGATGCCTTTCTCACCCGATTCGAACATGGCGGCGATGGAGCCGAGGCCCTGCGCCGAGGCGTTGCGGGTAAGGGCCTTCTCCGGGCTCTGCGCGGCGTTCGGCTTTTGCAGCGCGCCCGGGCCCTGCCCGGTCAAACGGGCAATGGTCGACAACGCGTCCATCATCATGCTGTCGTTCAGCATGGCGGTGTCCATGCTGCCGATGGCGTTGGCGGGCTGCTCGTCGGTGGCGAGGCTCATGTTGATGGCCTGCTGGGCCATGCGCATCTGCGCCTGGAAGGCGACGGTTTTGGGATCGACCTTGCCCCCCGCGGCGCGCGGAATAGCGCCTGCCGCGCCGAGGCCGTTCAGCCCGCCGCCGGACTCCGCCTCCTGCAGGATGCGGATCGTATCGGAAATATTGTTGTTGCCGGACATCTGCTTCCCTCCGGTGCCGGTTCCTGTGGGGCAAAGGCCCTGTCAGGAGATTGATCGCGACACGTTCACGGAAGCGGGTAAGCATGGACCGTGCCTACCAGAAATCACGATGCAATATTGATTGGTTAGAGCGATCGGGAAGCGGCGAGGAAGGCGTTCAGGCGCAGGTCTGTCAGAAGTTTGGCCACCAGGCGCGAGTGCCCCGAGGGGAAGGCGTAGTCCTTCAGCTCGCCCGGGGCCACAAAGCGCGCCTCGTCGGCCTCGTTCAGGCAAAAGCGCGTCTCCGGGTCCACGCCGGGCGCGGCCTGGCAGAAGAATCCGTGCAGGGTGATGCGGTAGCGCGTGTAGCTGGTGCGCAGCACGCCGATCTTGCCGCCGGCCAGAACGCCCAGCTCGGTCTCCTCCTGGTACTCGCGCACCAGGGTCTCTTCCGGCGTCTCGCCCTCCTCCATCACCCCGCCGGGGAACTCCCACAAGCCGGGCCACACGTCGCCCTGCCTGCGCTTTTGGATGAAGATGCGGCCACGGCTGGCCAGCACGCCGCAGGCCATGTCCACGCGGATGATCTCCGGTCCCGGCTTCAGCACCGGGCGGGCTTCCGCCGTGCCGCAGGCCAGGGCTTGGCACTGCGCCGCCACAGGGCACGACGGACAATCCGGCTTGCGCGGCTTGCACACCAGGGCGCCAAGCTCCATCAGCGCCTGATTGAACTCGCGGGCGTGCAGCGGGTCGAGCAATTGCACGGCCACGGCCTCGATGCGCCGCCTCACCGCCGGAACGCTCACGGGCTCGCCGATGTTCAGCACGCGGGCGAACACGCGCAGCACGTTGGCGTCCACGGCGGGCAAGGCCGCGTTGAAGGCCACGCTGGCGATGGCTCCGGCAGTGTACGGCCCCACGCCAGGCAAGGCGCGGATGGCCTCGGGGTCGCTGGGGAACGCCCCGCCGTGAACCTCCATGATCCGGCGCGCGGCGCGGCGCAGGTTGCGGGCGCGGGAATAGTAGCCCAGCCCCTCCCAGAGCTTGAGCACCTCGTCCTCGCCGGCAGCGTCCAGGGCCGCCACATCCGGAAAGCGCGCGATGAAACGCTCGAAGTAGGCCACGCCCCGCTCCATCTGCGTTTGCTGGAGCATGATCTCCGAGAGCCAGACGTGATAGGGGTCGAGGGTGCGCCGCCAGGGCAGGTCGCGCGCGCTGCGCGCAAACCAGTCCAGCAGCTCCTGCCGGAAGGCCAGGATGTCGAGATGCTCCGCCGCGGCGATGCCGCAGGAGGACAAGGCGGCGGCCGCTGCGGTCACCGAAGAAACGGGCGAAGCGGAAACTGCGGCGGCGGCTCCGGCGACAGGCGCAAGCCGGGGGGAACGGCGCGGCACGCTAGCCTTTGGCCTGATTGGCCACGGCGCGGGCGGCGGCGGCCACGGCTTCCGGGTCGCCGAGGTAACGGCGGCCAAGGGACTTGAGATTCTCGTCCAGCGTATACACCAGGGGCACGCCGGTGGGGATGTTCAGCCCGGCCACGTCGTCGTCGCTCATGCCGTCGAGGTATTTCACCAGCCCGCGCAATGAGTTGCCGTGAGCCGCCACGATGAGCCGCTGCCCGCTCTTGATCTGCGGCGCAAGCACCTGGTGCCAGTAGGGCATCACGCGGTCGATGGTGATTTTGAGGCTCTCCGCGCGCGGCAGGTCGGCCGGGGCGAGCCCGGCGTAGCGCGGGTCGCGGCCGGGGTAGCGCGGGTCGGAAAGCTCAAGGGGGGGCGGCGGCACGTCGAAGCTGCGGCGCCACTGGAACACCTGCTCCTCGCTGTACTGGCGGGCGGTCTCGGCCTTGTTCAGCCCCTGCAGCGCGCCGTAGTGGCGCTCATTGAGCCGCCAGGTCGTCTCCACCGGCAGCCACATGAGGTCCATGCGCTCCAGCACGGTCCACAGGGTGCGTATGGCCCGGCGCAGATAGGAGGTGTGGCAGCGGTCGAAGGTGAAGCCTTCCGCCTTGAGCAGCCGGGCGCCCTCCTCGGCCTCGGCGATGCCCTGGTCCGAGAGGTCCACATCGGTCCAGCCGGTGAAGCGGTTCTCCAGGTTCCACACGCTCTGGCCGTGGCGGATGAGCACCAGGGTATGCATCACAAGACCTCCTGCCGCCGCGGAATTTTCGGCGGGGTTGATGTGGCGGCTACTTCTTGCCCTTTTCGGCCGGCTTCGCGGCGGGCTTCGCCCCGGGCTTGCCCGGAGGCTTTGCCGTGGCCTTGGTCTCCGCCGGCTTGCCGGCGGGGCGGGCGGCGGCCTTCTTCTGCTCCGCCTTTTGCTGCTCGGCCTTCTTGTTCTCGGCCCGGCGGTCGGCGTCGGCCTCGAAAAGCTTGCGCTTCTTCTTCTCAAAGGTCGTTACGCTCAAAAGCGAGGAAAAGCCCAGGGCGAAAATAGTGACCAGGAACAGCAGCCCCTTCTGGAAGGCCCACTTCTGGGCCAAGATGCCGTCCACAATCCAGTTGCTGGCGAACTTGCTGGAATAGAACAGCAGCACGGGAATGGTCAAAAGCGCCAGCGCCAGCCCCACCACCTCGATCCAGATGAAGTTCTTGCCGAGTATCATGGCGAAGAGGGTGCTGTCGCGCACGATGCGCAAGGACACCAGGCGTTTGGTCAGGGCCTTGAGGTGTTCTTCTATCTCCGGCACATAGCGGCGCGCGGTGCGGAAGTTGTCCGCCTTGCGCAGCGGCTGCGTCATGACCCAGTTGATGCGCTTGACGCAGATGTTGAAGTCGTTGTTGAAATCGTGCAGGAGCTTCGGAAAGGGAAACCACCCGGCCTCGTACTGCACGTCGCGCAGGCGCTGGGCATAGGTCGTGGCCCTATCCTTTATGCGCTTGATCTCCTGTTCGATCTGCTTCTGCATCTCCACGGTGAAACCGTCCATGCCCTTGCCCACTTCGCGGAAGGCCACGTAGTTGTCCGTGTTGGCCAGGGCGTCCATGCGCTCCAAATGCGCCTGGGCCGGCTTGCGGAAGGCGTGGTCCTCCTCGAACCACTGCGGCAGCTCCTTGAGCTGCTCCGTCACTTTGAGGCCCACGGCCTTGGCCCGCGCCTGCGACTCCACCCAGGAGTTCCACAGGCCGGAAAGCACATGCACCCGGCCGCGGTCGATCTCAGAATCCACGAGAATGCGGTTGAAGAGCGAGGGCTCACGGTTCACAAGGTCGGCAAAGATATCGAGCGACTGCCCGGTGAAGCCCATTTTGACCATGCACACGCCCTCGCGGTACGTGGGCTCCAGCCACTTGGACGAGCCCATGAGCACCTGGCGGTACAGGTTCAGGGCCTCGCGGTAGTCTCCGGCTATTTCGCGCAGGCGCGCCTGCAGAAACTGCACGTAGCACTGCTGCACGTTGGTCTGGCCCAGGCGTCCGGCCTCCTGCCAGTAGAACTGGGCCATGTGGTGATCTTCTCCCTCCAGGGAGACGAAGCCCTCCATGCAGGCGCCCTCAAAGGTGCGCCCGCTCTTGGCGCTGACGGCGCGCAGGGCCTCCTTGGCCTTTTCCAGGTCGCCGTTGAGCAACAGGCCGAACGCTTCCATGAGGGGCCAAGGCTCCTCCAGATTCAGCTGTTCCGCCTCCACCGGCCACTCGCGGTTCTTGATGCGCGGCAGCACGGGCAGAATGCCCAGCTGGTAGGGCGCGCCGATGGCGAACATGGCCCGCACAAGGGTCGCGTCCACGCCCTCGCCGTTTTTCAGCAGCGCTGCCGCCTGGGACAAAAACTTCGCGGGCTCGGCGGACTCATCCATGTTGTGGAAGCTCTGGGCCATGTCCGAGAGGTTCTTGCGCCCCAGCTCCGTCCATATGTCCGAGCGGAACGGCGGCAAAACCTTGCTGGGGCAATTGGCCGCGGCATGGTTCACCAGCCCGCAGTAGAAGCAGGGTTTGCCGCTGCCGGCGAGCCAGCGCCTGGGCAAGGGCATTTCAATGGTGCCCTGGCCCGTCTGCCCCTCGCCCTGGCGGATGTTGATGTTGCACCAGGAGTCGAGGGACTCCTGATCGCCGCCGTAGCTCAGCTCGTTGACCTTGAAGGTGTCGTACAAGGCATAGCCGTCGCGGTAGCGCATGTGCAGAAAGTCGGGAGTCAGCCTGTTCCAGTCCAGGCCGAAGCGGTGCGGCAGATCCATGGAGAAGGACATGCCCCGCTGCTCGGACATGGCGAAGACGCAGGGCCAGTAAGCGCGCTGGGTGCTCTTGAGTTCGGCCAGTAGCATGGAGAGCTCCGTGCAGTAGAGCCGCATTTGGCGGTAGTTCTCCAGCGGAAAGATGACGAAGCCCTCGGCGTCGTCGGAAAGATATTTGATGCCCAGACGCTGGAACACGCCCTGGATCTCAGAAAAGCACGCGCGCCAGCCGGCGATGGCCTCGCGCTCGCCCAGACGCCCCAGGGGCCGGATGACACCGTACCAGTTGGCGGGCGAGGTGTAGTCGATGCCCTGGTCCGAGACGAGGGTCATCCAGTTGGCGTTGGCCAGGCCCTGCATGGACACGGGCTGCCCCATGCTCAGGCCGTGGATGCCCTTGACCGCCTCCTGCAGCTTGGGGTGCACCAGGACCTCGAGATCCTCGGCCACGCCCGCCTGCTGGCGCAGAAACTCGCGCGGGACGGAGACCGAAAGGCTCATGTCGTAGCCCACCAGGGCGGTGAGCGGGAACACCTGGCAAAACAACGGCAGCGGGTCCAGCTTGGACCAGATCTGCAGCTTGGCCAGCGCCCGGAAAACCTCCGGATTGAAGGACACCCAGAAGCTCTGGCAGGGATCGTCCACCAGCTGGACCAGACCGTGGTCGCGCAGGGTGTGCCCCACGGCGTTGTTGAACGAGCCGGACCACACCAGCCACAAACCGTAGCCGGAGCTGATGAGCCGCGCCTGAGAGACGCTTGGAAGTCTTTCCAACAGGGTCGAAAGCGTGTACATTTTCTCTCCAGGTCAACCCCTACCGGAGGTCTCGTATGGACATAAGCCAGGCAATCGCAGAACTCAAGAAGGAGCCGGGCTTCGCCGACCATGTCGGCATGATCCTGGTGCACAATGGCGTGGTGCGCGGCTGGTCGCGAAAGGACCACTCGAACGTCATCGCTGTCGAAATCACCCCGGACCACGCCAAGATCAAGTCCCTCTGCGAAGAGCACCAGAAGCGCCCGGGCATCTTCCGCGCCTTTGCCGAGGCCAAGGGCGGGCTGCTCAAGCCGGGAGACGACGCGCTGTTCATCGTCGTCGCGGGCGACATCCGCGAGAACGTCAAGGCCGTCCTGTCCGATCTGCTCGACCGCATCAAGAGCGAAGCCATGACCAAGCGGGAAGTCTTTGCATAGCCCGCGCTCTCCCCTTTTCTCTCATCGGCAGCGCGAGCGCATCGCATAAGGTCCGGCATGGTCATCCTGCAAGTCGTCAACGTCCGCTGGTTCAACGCCACCGCGTGGTATGCGCTCTATCTCTCCCGGCTGCTGCAAGAGGCCGGGCACACGGTCGTCGTGCTCACCCTGGCCGGAACGGAAAGCCACAAAAAGGCCCTGGAATGGGGCCTCGACGCCCGCCCGGCCGATCTCAACACGTCCAATCCCCTGCGGCTGGCCGTCACCATGGCCAAGCTCATGGGACTTTTGCGCACGCTCAAACCGCAAATCGTCAACTGCCACCGGGGCGAGGGCTTCTTCCTCTGGGGCATTCTGAAGGCTCTGGGCTTCGGGTTCCGGCTGGTGCGCACGCGCGGCGACCAGCGCCCGCCCCGCGCGGATGCGGTGAACCGCTTTCTGCACACCCATGTGGCCGATGCTGTGGTGGTGACCAACTCGCGCATGGCCAGGCACTTTCTCTCCACCATGCGCACGCCCGAGGACAAGGTCTGGCTCATCCACGGCGGCGTGGACAAGGAGCGCTTCCGTTTCGATCCCGCCGGGCGCGAGCGCGTGCGAGCGGAGTTCAGCTACGGCCCGCGCGAGACGGTCATCGCCCTTTTGGGCCGCTTCGATCTGGTCAAGGGCCAGCGCGAAACCCTGCAAGCCTTGGCAAGGCTCATACACAAGCAGGGCTACCGCCACGCGCGGCTCATGCTGCTCGGCTTCGGCAGCGCCACGGGCGAGGGGGAGGTCCGCGCCTGGATAAAGGAGCTCAAGCTGGAGCGCTTCGTGGTCATCACCGGCCGGCGCGAGGACCTGGGCGCGTGCATCTCCGCGGCCGACGTGGGCATCGTCGCCTCGCTCTGGTCTGAAACCATCGCCCGCGCGGCCCTGGAGATTCTGGCCGCCGGGCGTCCGCTGCTCTCGTCCAACGTGGGCGTCATGCCGGACCTGCTGCCGCCGGAGGCGCTCTTCGCCCCCGGCGACGTGGACGCCATGACCAGGATGCTGGCCCGCGCCATAGACGACGCCGAATACCGCAAGGAGCTTGTGCGGGCGGGCGACCTGACCCTGTCGCAGCTTTCCGGGCGCGACTTTCTGCAACGCACGCTGACGCTGTACGAGGGATTCTTCGACTAGCCCGCCGCCGCGTTCGGCGCGCCGCACGTCTCCACCCTGCTGGACTGGCGGACGCCAAGCGGACGCCTCGCAGAGCCGCGTTCTTTCGCCGAGAGCACAAGAAATACCCAGAACGCATCGCCGCACGCTGCGGCTTTCATCTGCCGCGCCCACAGTCAGCAGAACGGGACCGGCATGCGGCGGCGGTTCAATCTTGCCCTTGCCATGTCCGAACCGGCCGGAGTAAAACATCGTTGTTCCCGTGCCGCCCACGCGCCATGACCAAAACGCTTCGCCGACATTTTGCCGTCGACGGATGTTCACATCCCTGGCGAAGTTTTGGCGCATCGGATTTGGGCGTGCCGGCAGCGGCGTGCTCGTTTTCATTCAACAGTGCTGCGCGATCTTTTCTTTGCGTGGACGCGCGCATTCCAGCGCCGCACGGTCATGTAACCGGCCGTCGTCCTTTTCGTCTGGACGGTATGACCGGCAAACCGCAGCAGCATGCCTGCCGCGTTGCCCAAGCACCGCAGTGTGCCCGATAATTGCAAAGCATCGGGAGCGCCACGATTTCCATCAACGCCTCGCACATGCCGAGCGCCGGCCAGGAGAAAACAATGCCGCGTCCCACGCCCCCCCAGGGCGACGCCGCCATCACCGCCCGCCAGCACGGCAGCATCGTGCTTTATCTGGTCATCGCCCTGGTGGCCTTCGGCATGCTTGCCCTTGCAGGCACGACGATTTTCAGCTCCAGCGCCATCAGCACCATGACGCCGAACTGCGCCACCCAGGCCCGGTACATGAGCGAGACGGGCATCCGCTATGCCACATCGCGCCTGCGCGCCTGCACCACAGCCACCGCGGTCAACACCGTCATTGATGAAATGAACAACCACGGCGCATACACGGTGAACGCGGCCAAGGGCCTCTCCTTCACCATCACGGCGGCGTATGTCTCCGGCGCGGCCTCCATCACCGCCGCGGGCACAGGCTGCCCCAATTCCATGGGCGCATCCGCCTCGTCCATCAGCCGGGCCGTCAACCTCCCGGCCATCAGCACCGCCAGCACAGCCTCAACAACGCCCGCCCTGCATGGCACCTACAGCGGCTCGTCGTCCACATGGACGGCGGGAACGACCACCGGCAACGTCACCACGACCTCGTCCCATGTCGCGGGCGGCTCGGTCATCGGCGGGTCTTACTCCTACCTCGGCACGGGCGCCACCTGCCTGGACATCACGGGCGGCGTGGTCATCGGCACCCTCGGCAACGGCGACTACGTCTGCTCCGATACGTGCGTCGTCATCGAGGGCGGCTCCATCGTCAACGGCAACGTGTACGCCCAGGGCAACGTCACGGTTTCCAGCACGGTCAACGGCGACATCTATGCCGGCGGCGACGTGTACCTGAACTGGGGCGCAAGCGTTTCCGGCAACATCTACGTGCACGGCCAAGTGTACAAGCCCGCGTACTACACGGCCTACACCGGCACGGTCACCACGGGCTACGCCGCCCCGGCGCTGTGCCCCTCATACACGCTGCCCGCGCACGAAACGGTCCCCTCGTCGCAGGCTTTGAACATCACCGGGAAGTATACGTTCTTCGGCTCCACCAACATGGCCGACAAGTCCAATGCGTTCACCTCCATCACCTCAAACGGCGGTTCGAAGATCTGCTTGGATCTCTCCACGCCGAACACCTACATCAACATCTTCGACAGCGGCCCCATGACCATCAACGGCGATGTGTACGTGCGCACCTCCACGGCGACATCATGCTTCGACGCGGTGAACAGGGTCTCCAGCATCAACTTCGCCAACTATGCCGCCGCGAGCCGCGTGTATGCGGACATCGGCGGCACCGTGACCTTCAATGGCGGCAGCAACTGGGTCGGCACGATCTTCTCCGCGGGCAACATCTATCCGGGCGGCGGCGGCTCGTACATCGGCGCATTTTACACGAACGCCAACTACAACCCCTACGGCACCTGGACGTACAGCCGCTTCGTCCTTTCAGACTACGTGGCGACGTATTGGCCGTAGAAGGGGCGACAAAGGCCGAAGGCGAGACAGACGAAAAGCACAGGGGCTCTTGCGGGGCGACGCCGATCCGGCAGAGGCCGCAGGTTCACAACACCGCCCCCGCGCAAAACCGTCTGTCAGAGGGGTGAAAGCGTGCAGGAGGTGCAAGCCTCTCGATTCCGCAGCAGACCCAACTCGTCGCGAACGGCTGGGCAGCTCAAGAAACACCGCTGATGGAAACGCCGCTGGCGGAGCAGAACGCAACCTTGCGCGCCGCGGCCTCCAGGGAACAACCCGCAAGAAGGCTCGGCGCGGGCAAAGGCGCTACCAGCCCGGCTCGGCCGCGGAGTCGTCGTCGCGCAGGCGGTCGGCCACGGCCATGATGGTGCGCGTGTAGGGATGGGAATGGTTGTAGCGATAGAGCACGGCCATCTGCGCCTCACGCGTCATGTTGGCGCGCCAGCCGTTGGCGGCCAAAAACCGCGCCGTGCTCAAAACAGCGTCCGTGGGGCTGAAGAGATCCACCCGGCCGTCGCCGTCCAGGTCCATGCCGTAGCGCACGGCGTTGGTGGGCATGAACTGGCAGATGCCGATGGCCCCATACACTGAGCCTGGGATGCTGGCGGGATCGAAACCGGCGTTCTTGGCGTACACCAGCAGGGCCTTGAGCTCCTTGTAGGCCCAGGCGGCCTTCTGCGCCGTGCGCCAGCGCAGCCACAGGGCCAGGTTCGGCGGCAGGTCTCGGTATTCGATGTGCGGGGCCACGAGGGAGAAGTCTCCGGCCAGCGCCATGCTGGCCAGGGTGGAAAGGGCGCTCTTGTTGCCCACGTTGCGGCCCAGCTTGGTTTCCACCAACAGCAGCGCCGTCACTATCTCCTCCGGCACGCCGAAGCGCGTTCTGGCCTCGCGCAGGGCCGTGCGCTGCGTGTCCAGAAAGCCCCGCGCCTGCATCAGCAAAAACGGATTCAGATAGCTGAGGTAGAGTTCCGGCGCTTCGGGCTTGGGCTTGCCGACGGACAGCTTCACCTCCAGCAGGGCGTTCATCTTGCGGGCCATGATGAGCGGGTCGAAGCGCACCTCTGCGCGGGAGAACAAAGCGGAAAGGGCCACGGGGTCGAAGCCGTCCTCTGCGAGACGGCGCGTGAGCGGGGACCACACGCCCTGGGTCGGCGCCTGAAACTGCGCGGGCGCGGGCGCGGGCACCAGGATCAGCGCAAGCAAAAGCGCGACCCCGAAGGGTCGCGCCAGAATATGCACGGCACGCGTTGTCAGCAGGACGCGGGCAGGCAAGCGGGAAAAGGCGCGTTCACAGGCGGTCCAGGGGCACAAAGCCCACCTCCTCCTCAAAATCCTCATCCATCTGATCGGCGAAATCCTGCAAGCGGTGTTTCGCGCCGCACCCCGTGCAGCGCAGGCTCACTTCGCTTCAGGCCCGGTTCAGGGCTATGGCCCCGCCGCACTTGGGGCACTTGAGCCCGGGCAGCGTCCGCACCTCCGGCCGCCGGCAATATGATGTCAATAATCCCACTGCGCGGCCTAACGAATCTCCAGGGGCGGATTCTTCTCGCCCATGGCCACGTAGAGATTGGAAAGCGCGGTCTGGTAGTCGGCCAGGGCCTGCGACAGGGAGGCCTCGCTGCTGCTGACCGAAGCCTGCGCGGTCAAGAGGTCGGTATTGGTGCCGACCTGGGCCTGATAGCGGGCAAGGGCCATGCGGTAGCTTTCACGCGCGGTCTCCACGGACTTGCGCGCCACGCCGATGCGGTCGGCCGCCTCGCGCTGGCTCAGGAGGTACTGCTTGACCTCGAACCCTGCGCCAAGCTTGGTGTTCTCCAGGTCGGCGCGCATCTTGTTCACGCTTTCGCCGCCGCTCTTGTACTTGTTGTAGGTGCTGCCCCACTGGAAAACGGTCCACGAGGCGTTTGCGCCCACGGTCCAGTATTCCTTGTTCTGGTTGGAAAGATATTTGCTGTCGTTGATGGAGGGGCTGTCGCCCTTCTTGTAATAATTGTAGTCGGCGCTCACTTCCGGGTAGAAGGCGCTGCCGGCTATGGTCTGGTCCTTCTCGGCCATGGCCACGCTCTTGATGCCCACCAGAATGTCGGGCCGGTTCTTGTAGGCGCGGGTCAGGCAGTCGGCAAGCTGCATGTTGAAGGGCGCGTAGGTCAGCTCGCCCACGTACTCCACAGGAGCCTCAAGGGGCAGGTTGAGCAGGGAGTTGAGCTTGGCGCGTGTGGTGTCCAGGGAGTTCTTGGAAGTCAGCTGCGTCTGCTCCGCCGTGGCCAGGTCAACCTGCGCCTGGAGCACGTCGAGCTTGGGCTTCAAGCCGACTTCATAAAACGCCTCGGTCACCTTGAGCTGCGACTTCAGGCGCTCCACGGAGTCGTTGGCGCTCTTCACGTCCATCTTGGCCTTGAGGTGCGAAAGATAATACGTCTGGATGGCGCTGATGAGGGTCAGCTCGGTCTGGGTCAGCTTGCCCTCGTTCTGCTCTTTGGTGAGCTTGGCCTTCTGGTAGGTGGACAAAAGCTTGAAGCCCGTGAACACAGGCTGGTGCAGGTTCACCGATCCGGTCCAAATGGTCTGGTCGTTGGTGGCCACGCCGGAGCTTTTGGGCTGCCTGTCGTAGCTCAGCACCCCATAGTTCAGGGTGGCGGTGGGGAAAAAGTCGGCCATGGCCGAGTTCTGGTCGTATTCGCTGCCCAGCAGCTGGGCACGGGCAGAGACCATGGTCGGGTTGTTGGCCAGCCCGTATTCCACGGCCTGCTTCAGGTCGAAGGAGGAAGGCATGGCCTGTGCCTTGGTCTGGGTCGCCGTTTTCGCCGGCAGGGGCGCGGCGTCTTGGGCCAGGGCGAAGCTCTGCTCGCCCGCGAGGCAAAACGCCAGGGCCAGGGCGGAAAGATGACGGAGGGCTTTTTTGCGCATCGTGCAATATCCTTGTGACTGCTCGTGTTTGTTCTGGGCGTAGCGCCCATCAAATGTATCGGCAGCTTTCAAACAAGTGTTTATACTCCTTCCGAATCCGAACCGCAAGATGCAAAAATCAGCTTTTCGCTTAGAGGGTTGCGCAGTCGGAAGGGTCTCCCTGAAGCTTCTCAATGGTGTGCGCCACAGCCGAAAGCACGGCTTCCAGACATTCGCGCACGGCCTTGGGGCTGCCCGGCAGATTCAAGAGCAACGCGCCGCCGAGGGTGCCGCACACCGCCCGCGAGACGGCGCCGCGCGGGGTCTTCGCCAGGCTGGTCAGGGTCATGGCGCGCTCAAAGCCCGGCATGCGCTTCTCTATGACGCGCAGCGTGGCCTCCGGGGTTACATCACGCGGGGCCACGCCCGTGCCGCCCGTGGTGCAGATGAAATCAAAGCCGTCCACCAGGGCCAGCTGCGTCAACAGCGCGGCAAGCTGCCGTTCCTCGTCGGGCAGCACAAAGCCCCGCGCCAGGCACAAGGGCATGGCCGCCCGCGCCAGCTCCTCGATGAGCGGACCGGAGGCGTCCTCGCGCTGACCCGCCGCGCCCTTGTCGCTCAGAGTGATCCAGGCTAGTGCAAAGCCTGCTCGCGAAAGTGCAAGCTCCCGCACATCGTCCAGCCCGGACGGCGCGGGCACCAGCGTCTCCACCACCCAGCACGGGGCGTCCACCTGGGTGCCCATGCCCGGCCACCAGAAGCGCCCCAGCACGCGGTGCTCCTCTTGCTCGCCACGCAGCATGTGCCCGGCGCGCAAGGCGGGCAAAGTCTCGGCATGGGCCTGGGGCAGTCCCGGCGGCAAAGGCGCGCTGGAGAGGAAAAACCTCTGCCCGGCCGTCTCGCCCGCGTGTTTGCCAAAGCGCAAGGTCACGTTATCCATGGTGTCTCCCTTGTGCTACGCCAGCAGCACGGCAATGATGCCTGCGAGAAATATGCCGTCGAAGGTGCCCGCGCCGCCGATGGACAGCAAGGGCGCATCGAGCAGGGCCAAGGTGCGGCGGTTCAGCATATGCCCCAAATCCGCGCCGAGAAGCGTGCCGAGTGTGCCCGCCATGTAGGCGGCGCGCGGCGCAAGGGACTCGTGCCCGGCCAGCTCCGGCGCCACCAGAATGGCCGTCATGGCCGCCACTGCCGGGGGCAGCAGTATGGGCACGCCAATGCCCACGCCGGGCATGGGCCGCGCCAGCAGGTAGCACGCCAGGGCGGGAATGAGGATGCACAAGATCAGCCAGCCGCCCAAGACGCCGGAGAGCTGCATTTGCCACAGGAACCAGCCGGAAAGCGCGCACGGCACCAGGCAGCCGCCCACGTTGACTGCGATGACCTGCTCGGAAAGCAGCAGGCCCTGGTCCTGCGCCGCCCCAAAGGGGCCTTGGCCGAAGGGGCTCTGCCCCATGCGGATGCGGCCGATGTTTCCGCTGAAGCCGAAGATGCGGCTGGCCGGGGCCGCCTCGCCGCGCACAAGGCGCGTGGTGCGCCACAGGGGAATGTTCCAGGCGCTGCCGATGATGGTGAGCAGGAACACGGCCAGGCCCTGCGCGCCGGTGAGTCCCAGCTTGCCCAGGGCCGAGGCCACGAGGCTTATGGGCACGGCGATGAACAGTCCCAGCAGCACAAGGACAGCAATGGCCAAAATGAAAATCGGCGGTCCGGCCCTGAAGATCATGGGGGCTCCTTGTTATGCGCGGGGCTTGTTCCGGCGGTTGCCAGGCACGGGCCAAACAGGGTATCCAGCCGCTGAGACTAGCAACCCGGGCGCGCGATGTAAACCGCGGCCACGATTCAAACAAGCGGAGCGAACATGAAGGGCATCATTCTGGCTGGCGGTTCCGGCACTCGGCTGCACCCCATCACCCGCGTCATCAGCAAGCAGCTTTTGCCGGTGTACGACAAGCCCATGATCTACTACCCGCTCTCCACCCTCATGCTGGCGGGCATCCGCGACATCCTCATCATCTCCACACCGTCCGACCTGCCCCGCTTTGCCGAAATGCTGGGCGACGGCTCGAACCTGGGCCTCAATTTCCAGTACGTGGCGCAGCCAAGCCCCGACGGCCTGGCCCAGGCCTTTGTCCTCGGCGCGGATTTCATCGGCAGCGACACCGTGTGCCTGGTGCTGGGCGACAACATCTTCTACGCGCAGGGGCTCTCCGGCGTGCTGCAACGCTGCGCCGCGCTCACCAAGGGCGGCACCATCTTCGCCTATCCGGTGAAGGACCCAGAGCGCTTCGGCGTAGTGGAGTTCGACGAGGAGCAGAAGGTCTTGAGCATTGAGGAGAAGCCGCGCGTGCCCAAGTCGCGCTACGCGGTCACCGGGCTCTATTTCTACGACAACGACGTGGTGGACATCGCCAGGGGGCTCAAGCCCTCGGCCCGGGGCGAGCTTGAGATCACGGACGTGAACAACGCCTACTTGCAGCGCGGCGACCTCTCGGTGGAGCTCACCGGCCGCGGCTGGGCCTGGCTCGACATGGGCACGCACGAATCGCTGCTGCGCGCCGCCAACTTTGTGCGCATGGTGCAGGAGAACCAGAGCCTGCGCATCGCCTGCGTGGAGGAAATCGCCTTCCGCATGGGGTACATCGACGCGCCGCAACTGGAGAAGCTCGCCAGTTGCATGCTGAAGAATGACTATGGGCGGTACTTGATGGAAGTGTTGAGAGGGTGATGATTTAAACGGTTAGTGCGCTATTTATTTAGTATGATACAAACAATGGGACGCTACCAATGTTAGAGCATCTCTTTAACGATTTCACACTATCCCAAGAAGTGCTAAAGTCAAGACGAAACTTAATAATACTATCATTTAGCTCTATTGCATTTATACTTCTATCTCCACAAATATCAGAAATCAAGATTACCGGAATAGAGATTAAATTTTCAGACAATAAATATTTAGATATCTTACTGCTGTGTGCTATTGCTTACGAACTAATGACATTTATTCTTCGCTTACATGTAAACATAAGTTCAGAACCACTGAAAGACCTTGAGCAAAAAAGAGAAAACATTGAAAAAGCACTAGACGAAATTACAGAAAACGTATGGCATGAGGATGCACACGAAAGCTATTCTATTGAATTTGCAACTTACAGGCTAAAGTTAATAGATAAAATCGAAAAGTTAAAAAATGCCCACAATAACCAGAAAAGGATTCTTTGCTACGAGCATATTACATCTGAAGTATTGATGCCTATCGTAGTGGCCTCGGCTGCATCAACGTTTTTCATTTTTAAAATATTGAAATATTTCTGTTAGCTTACCATATATTATATGCAAAAACAATATTTTAAAAATAGACAAAATTATCAACACTAGCCTTCTCGCCAAATCAAGCGCCACAACACGCCTTGAGCATTATGCCCTCCCTCTAAAACTCCCCTTCCCCAATCGGCGTCGTGTGCAGGTTCCCGTTCGACACGTTGTAGGTCGTGAGCGTCAGCACGTCCGAGCGGACGCCTTCCGCCGTGCGCGTTTCGTGCAGCGTGAAGGTCTCGGTCCGCTTGGCCTCGCCGGTGGAAGGGTTCTTGTACCGCACCTCGTAGGTGCCCGGCGGCACGTTGCGCACATTGACCGTTCCCGAGGCGGGCACGGCGAAATCGCGCACCACGCCGGCTTGGTCGCCGTCCTTGCGCACCAGCCTGCCCACAAGCGCCACATGGCCCTGGCGGTTATCCACAATGACGCGGCAGTTGTCTGTGCCGGCCGTCTGCAACTGGCCGATGGTCGGCGCGGGCTCCGGCGCGGCGGGCGCTTCGGGAACGGCGGCCGGTGCGGCTGGTTTCGGCGCGGACCGCTTGGCGCCTGGCTGCGCGGACCGCTGCGGCGCGGTCTGTGTTGTCGGCTGCGGCGGCTCCTTCTGCGGAGTGTTCGTCCACCACACCTTCCACACCAGCAACGCGCCGATGACATAAAAGAGCCAGCGCCGCGCCAAATGCGCGCCCAAGCCCGAGGACGTTGCGGAGGCGGCGCGGCTGGACGGCGCGCCAGGGTTTTGCTGTGCGGATTGGGACTCGGCGTGCTGCCCTGGGGCCTGGTACCCGGACGGGCCGGACGCGGAGCCTTGCGCGGAGTAGCCGGATGATGACGAAGCGGATGACGGGGAGCCCTGGCCCAAAGCCGCCTCGCGCTGGGCGATCCACGCATCGTGCTCGGCGCGCTTGGCCGGGTCGGAGAGCACCTCGTACGCGGCGTTGATGACCGCCATGATGCGCGCGGCCTCGGGGTTGTCCGGGTTGCGGTCGGGGTGGAACTTGAGGCACAGCGCGCGGTACGCGGCCTGGATCACCTCTGCCGGGGCGTTCTGCGCCACGCGCAGGTTGTCGTAGTGGGTGTGGACCTTGTTCATGCCGGGGATGCTTCAAAGGGGGCGCTTGCGCCTTCGCCCTACCCCACCAGCCGCCGCGCCAGATCAAGCGCCGCCACGAAGCTCGTGAGCCTGGCCTTGCCCGTGCCCACAAGGTCGTAGCCCGTGCCGTGGTCCGGCGAGGTGCGGATGATGGGCAGGCCGAGGGTCACGTTCACGGCCTCGCCAAAGTGCAGAAGCTTCAGCGGCGCAAGCCCCTGGTCGTGGTACATGGCCAGCACGGCGGCATAGCGCCCGCGCGCGGCGAAATGAAACAGCGTGTCCGCCGGAATGGGGCCGTCGACGTTGAGCCCCGCGGCCTTGGCCTCGCGCACGGCGGGGCCCACAACCTCCAGGTCCTCGCGCCCGATGCGCCCGCTCTCGCCCGCGTGGGGATTGAGCCCGCAAACGCCTATGCCGCCCTTGAGGCCGAGGCGCGCCACAAAGTCCGCAGTGTGGCGCAGCGCCCGCAAGATGGCCTCGCGCGTCACCAGCCGGGGCACGTCCGCCAGGGGCGGATGCGTGGTAACAAGGCTGACGCGCAAAACCAGGGGCGGCTTTTCGCCGGGCGCGGCGGGCAGCGGCATGGGCCCGCACAGATGCATGGTCACGTTGCCCGCGCCCACGCCCAGACCCTCGGCCAAAAACTCCGTGTGTCCGGGGAAGTGGAACCCGGCCTCCTGCAGGCAGGCCTTGTTCAGCGGGCAGGTAACAAGCCCTTGAATGGACCCGGCCTTGGCCAGGCGCACAGCCAGCTCCAGGCTGCGCCCGGCGGCAAGGCCGCCCGCCATGGCTGCGGTTCCCGCGGGGTAGTCCAGCCCGGCAAGGCCCTTGGGCTCGACAAAATACGCGCCAGGCCCGCGCTGGGCCAGTTGCTCGGCAAGATTGGCGCCGGAGTCCAGCAGTTCAAAGAAGCGGGGGCGGCCCTCCAGGGCATGCACCAGCGGAGCCAGCGGCCCGATGACAAGGAGCTGCTCGCCGCGCTGCTCGTAACGCTGGGGCGTGTCCGCCAGGGTGCGCACCACGAGCTCCGGGCCGAGGCCGCACGGGTCGCCAAGGGTGACGGCCAGCGTGTGGCCCAATGCTTTGCCGGTCATGGCTCCTCCGTTGTCCTTGCGTCGGTTCGATCAAAAACGTTTCAGCCCGTGGCGGGGCGGCATCCCGTCATGTGGGCGCGATACCGCTGCGTTGCTCCCTGCTCTACTGGCCTTCTGCCCCGCGCGAAAAAGCGACTGCGGCAAGGGGCGGCAGGGTCAGGGTGAGAAAGCTGCCGCCGCCGTGCTGCACGGCCTCCTGGCCGCCCGCGTTGCCCACGTTGGAGCCGGAATAGATCTCGGCGTCGGTGTTCAGAATCTCGCGCCACCAGCCCGGGCCGGAGCAGCGCACGCCGTAGCCTTGCCGCACCACGGGCGTGAAGTTGAACACCCAGAGCACGGGCTCGCGCCCAGGGGCCTTGCGCACAAAGCTGATGACGGAGTTGCTCCAGTCGCGGAAGTCCATCCACTCGAAGCCGTCCCAGTTGGTGTCGGCCTCGTGCATGGCCGGGCGGGTCTTGAGCAGGTGGTTCAAGTCGCCCACGAGCCGCGCCACGCCCGTATGCGTGGGGAAGCAGTGCAGAATCCAGTCCAGCTCCTTCTTGCAGTTCCATTCGTCCCACTGGCCGAACTCGCAGCCCATGAAGAGCAGCTTCTTGCCGGGGTGCGCCCACTGGTAGGCCAGCAAAAGGCGCAGGTTGGCGAACTGCTGCCACTGGTCGCCGGGCATCTTGGAAAGCAGCGCGCCCTTGCCGTGCACCACTTCGTCGTGGGAAAGCGGCAGCACGAAGTTCTCGGTGAAGGCGTAGAGCATGGAGAAGGTCAGGCTGTTGTGATGGTACGCGCGGTGGACGGGCTCCTTGGTGAAGTAGTTCAAGGTGTCGTTCATCCAGCCCATGTTCCACTTGAAGGTGAAGCCGAGCCCGCCGGTGTACGTGGGACGCGAGACGCCGGGCCAGGCCGTGGATTCCTCGGCGATCATGAGCGCGCCGGGGTAGTGCGAATGCACCACGGTGTTCAGTTCCTTCAGCAGTTCGATGGCTTCAAGGTTCTCGCGCCCGCCGAAGGTGTTGGGAATCCACTCCCCGGCCTTGCGCGAGTAGTCGAGGTAAAGCATGGAGGCCACGGCGTCGATGCGGATGCCGTCGATGTGGAACTCCTTGAACCAGTAGAGCGCGTTGGCCAGCAGGAAATTTTTTACCTCGTGGCGGCCGTAGTTGAAGATGTACGTGCCCCAGTCCGGGTGCTCGCCCTTGCGCGGATCCTCGTGCTCAAAGAGCGCGGTGCCGTCAAAGCGGCCCAGGCACCAGTCGTCCTTGGGAAAGTGCCCGGGCACCCAGTCCAGAATGATGCCGATGCCCTCCTGGTGGCAGCGGTCGATGAGATAGCGCAGGTCGTCGGGTGCGCCAAAGCGCGAGGTGGGCGCGAAATAATGGCTGGTCTGGTAGCCCCAGCTCTCGTCCAGCGGATGCTCGGCCAGGGGCATGAACTCGATGTGCGTGAAGCCGAGCTCCTTCACGTAGCCGATGAGTTCATCGGCCAATTGGCGGTAGGAGAGGAACTTGCCGTCGCGCATGCGCCAGGAGCCCGCATGGACCTCATACACGGACTGCGGGCGGTTCAGGGGCGGATTGTGCCGGGCGCGCTCGTCGAGCCAGGTTGCGTCGCTCCACTGGTAGCCGTCGAGCGGACACGTGCGCGAGGCGTTGCCCGGCCGCATCTCGGCATAGAAGGCGAAGGGATCTGTCTTGAAGATGGTGTGGCCGTTCTGGGCCTTGACCGCGAACTTGTACAGCTCGCCAGCGCCCAGGCCGGGCACGAACCCCGCCCAGATGCCGGAGGAGCCCACGGGATACAGCGGGTGCGCCTTGCCCAGCCAGCCGTTGAACGGCCCGACCAGACTGACCTTGCGGGCGTTGGGCGCCCAGACGGCGAAGCGGTAGCCCTGCTCGCCCCATTGCTCGTGCGGGTGTGCGCCCAGAATGCGGTACAGGTCCCAGTGCTCGCCCTTGCCAAAGAGGTAAAGGTCGAAGGGTTCGATGAAAACCGGCTGGGTCGCGTGCTGGCTCATGCGTCGCTCCTGGTTGGGGGCGGACTCTCTGCGGCGGCAAGTCGGAGTCCGGCCCTCTATGGGCACAGTACCGTACTTGCGCGCCGCAGACAATCACCGCGACGAGGGCATCCAGGGGCTACAACTGCATAAGTTCGGCAAGGGGGCCGAATCCGCGCAGAAGCGCGGCCATGCGGTCGTAGCCCGCAGTGTCCGGGTGGATGCCGTCGGGCTCGAGAGACGCCATGTATTTGGCGTCGGCCGCGAGGGGGGCGTGGAAGTCGAAGGTGGGCACGCTGAGCTCCGCGCAGATGCCGCGCAGCACGCCGCCCACGTTCTTGATGTGCGCGGACCAGGCGGGGTCGAAGGCCGGCGGGGGCGAGATGTACAGCGTACGGCCCAGGCTGGCCGCGGTGCCGAGGATGTCGCGCGAGGCGCGCAGGGTGTCCTCGTGGGGCACCTTGTGCAGGCCATCGGCCGCGCCGAAGCTGAACACGAAGGCCATGTCCTCGCCGTTGCGGCGGCGGCGGTCGGTATCGCCGCGCCAACGGGCCTGGATGGCCACGGAGGACTCGCCCCGCAGGCCGAGGTTGTACACGGTGAGGTTCCGGGGCCGCGCGGGGTCTTGCGCAAAGCTGGCCTGCGCCAGCCGCCCAACCCAGCCCAGAGCCCGCTGGTCGCCTATGCCCTGGGTCAACGAATCGCCGATGAAGCAAACAACCATGAGCTGATCTCCTGATCTAAGACAGTTTAAGCCGCGCCGTGGCGCTCTCCACCCGGAGGGCGATGACGGCGGTCTTGGCGAGGATGTTCTCGTCGTACGGAAAAGTATCCGCGCCCGCGTACTTCTTCATGATGACGCCGAGCCCGGCGCGGCACTCGCCTGGGTCCGTCACGATCTTCACCCGGCCTGCGCCCAGCACGCTGCGGAACTTGCAGCCCCACTGGCAGGCCTTTTCGCCGGTCTTCATCTCCAGGTCGGTGGCGGCGGAAAACGCCACGGCCACGCCGCCGGCCTCGGCCAGGCGAAGCGCCTCGAACTTGCGGCCCTTGCGCGCGGAGTGGAAGTACACGACGCCGTTGGCATAGGCGAAGTTCACGGGCACGCTGTACAGCCCGGCTTCGTCCGTCAGGGCGAGGTTCATGTATTCCGCCCGGTCCAAAATGTCGGCCACGGCCTTGGGGTCGTCGGTGACGTCTTTGCGCATCATGCACTCCAAAAGTTTGCGGGGTGGCAGCCCGGTCGGTCTTTACGCCCTTTGCCAGGGGGCATCAAGGGGACGGATTTTCGTGAAATATGCAATGGCGGCATTGCCAGCCGGGACGCTTGGGCTTACTTCTGCGGGGTATCGATTCCAAGCAAGCCAGGAGCCCCCATGAAATCCGCAGTGATGCTTTTCCTCGACCAGCCCCTGCCCGTGCTGAGCAAACTCGCTCCGGGCGAAGCCCCTGACCCCCTCGCCGTGGCCCTTGTGCGCGACACCCTGCGCAACCTGGCGGACGTGGACGCGGACGTGTTCGTTTTCCTTGCCCCGGAAGAAGACAAGGACAAGGCCCGCGAGGTGCTGGGCAAGGGCAGGTTCAAGCTCGCCAACGCCCATGGCCGCAACCTGCAGGTGCAGCAGCGCAACGCCTTCCGGCTCGTGTTCGCCCGCGGATGCGAACGGGCCCTGCTGCTGGCCAACGCCATGCCCGACCTGCCCGGCCACGCCATCCAGTCCGCCATGGACTCCCTGGGCTGGAAATGCTGCTGCCTGGGTCCCGCGCCCGCCCGCGCCGACGCGCAGTGCGCCGCCGCACCGGACGCCAACGCCGATGGGCTGTACGCCCTGGGCTTCGACTTCGAGGGCTACACCACCGACGCCCTGGACATGGTGGACCAGAGCCGCCCGGGTCTGTTCACCCGCATGGAGACCCTGCTGCTGTTCTACGAGCGCAAGGTCAAAGTGCTTGCGCCCTACAGTCCAGTGGCCTCCCTGGACGATGCTACGGCCTTGGCCGCGCGCTGCAAGGACACACGCTTCGCGCTCCTGCCCTCGGTGCGCCTTGCTGCGGAGCGCGCGGGCCTCTAGCCTTCCTCACACAATGGCGCGCCCTGGCCGGGGCGCGTCGCGCAGCAGGTCCGCCAGCACGGCGAGACCACGCTCCAACTCGTCCCGGTTGCGCGCGGCCGAAAGCGACACCCGCACCGCAGCCGGGGCCGGTGTTTGCCCCACGGCGAAGGAATCGCCCGCGATGACCACCACCCCGCGCAGGGCCGCCGCGCGCTCAAAGTCCGCCGCGCGCCAGGGTTCCGGCAGCTTCAGCCAAATGAAATAGCCCTGCGGCAGCGCCGCGAAGTCATACCCCGCCAAAACGCGCCGGGCCACCTCGTTGCGGCGCACGGCCTCGGCCAGCTTGCGGCGCATCACCACCTCGGCCGTGCCGTCCAGAATCCACGCGGCGGCGATCTCTCCGCACAGGGGCGAGGCCATCCACGTGGTGCCCGTAATGCCCAGCGCCAGCCGCGCCACATATTCCGCAGGGCTCGCCACATAGCCCACGCGCAGGCCCCCGGCCAACACCTTGGACACGCTGGCGACGAAAAACGAACGCTCCGGCGCAAGGCTGGCCAAGGCATGGCACGCGCCGCCGCTCTTCGGCTCAAAGGCGGTCAGGGCATAGGCCGCGTCCTCCACCACAAGCAGGTTGCGCTCACGCGCGAGCTCGGCCAGGCGCTCCTGCCGGGCCGGGCTGGGCGTCGCCGTAGTCGGGTTGTGCGCGCCGGGCATGCAGTAGAGCCCGCGCACGCCTTCGCGCAGGCAGGCTTCGTCCAGGGCCTCGGGTATGACGCCTTCGGCGTCGAGGGCCACGGGCACCAGCTTGAGCCCCAAGAGCGAGGCCGCGGTGATGAGGCCGGGATAGTTGACATTGCCCGCGGCGATGCGGTCGCCAGGGCGGAACAGCACGGAGAACAGCACCAGCAGGGCGTGCTGCCCGCCCGCAGTCACCAGCACCTGCTCCGGCGAAACCTCGACTCCGAAGCGGCCGCACCATTTGGCCCCGGCCTCGCGGTGCCGCGCCATCCCGCGCGAGGGCTGATAGCGCAGGAAATCCTGTACGTCCGGCCGGGCGGAAAGCTCCCGCAAGGCGCTGCCCAGGTCCGGGTCCAGGCCGTACATGCCCGTCACCAGGCCCAGGTCGATCTGCGCCTTGGCGTCCGGGCCGCCGCTCCACCAGGGGCTTGCGCCCTCCTGCTCCGAACAGACGATGGTGCCCCGACCGACCTCGCCGCGCACCGCGCCGCGCCGCGCCGCCTCGGCGTAGCCGCGCGTCACCGTGCCGACCGTGACGCCGAGGGTGTCCGCCAGATCGCGGTGCGTGGGCAGGCGTTGCCCGGGCGCAAGGCTTCCGCTTGCGATGTCGGCCTCGATGGCGTCGGCCAGGGCAAGGTATTTTGGCCGGTCGTCCGGCAGCTGCGGTGTCCACATTGTCATGGTGACAATAATTACATTGACCACCACAAACTGTCAACATAGAAACTGGAACTAGCGGAATCGTCCGCAGACAAGCCCTTAACCAGGAGATTTAGCATGATGACAATTATTGATTGTACCCATTTCGTACGGCGAGCGTCCACCATGCGGCAGCAGATCATGACCCGGCACAAAAACAGGAGGAAACCATGACCACGGAACTTTTCGCTTCGCTTTGCCTTTTCGCCATCGTCACCTCCATCACCCCCGGGCCGAACAACGCCATGCTTTTCGCCTCGGGCGTCAACTACGGCATCCGCCGCACAGTGCCGCACCTGCTCGGCGTCACCCTCGGCTTCACCTTCATGCAGCTGGCTTTGGGCCTTGGCGTGGGCTATATTTTCGAGGCCGTGCCCGGCCTTTACCCCACCCTGCGCGCCCTTGGGGCCGCCTATCTGCTGTACCTGGCCTGGCGCATCGCCACCTCCACGCCGCCCGCCTCCATTGCGGAGACGGCGCAGAACGGCCCGAGGCAGGACACGCGGCACGATGCCGCAGCAAAAGCCAACGCCAGGCCCATGACCTTTTTCGAAGCCTCGGCCTTCCAGTGGGTGAACCCCAAGGCCGTGATGATGTGCGTCACCGCCGCCAGCACATACGGGTCCCCGGACCGGCCCGTGGCAGGCGCGCTGCTCGTCACCGGCGTGTTCTTTTTCGCGGGCATGCCCTGCGTGGCCCTGTGGGCGATGCTCGGCTCCGCCCTGCGCGGCTTTCTGCAAGACCGCCGCAGGCTCAAGGCCTTCAATGTCGCCATGGCCGTTCTGCTGGTGGCGAGCATGATCCCCATGGCCAAGGACATGCTGCCGGACGGGCTCTTTTAGAGTGCATGAAGGATAGAGGGAAAGAATGCGCGGGCAGCATGCGCGTGAAGGGTGCGCGGAGAAGTTGCGCCGCGCATGGCGCATGTTGCCGCGCAGGATGCGGAGCAAGACCCGGTGGTGGCCATGACGCGGAGAATGCCGCCAAGGTGACGGGCCGCTGCTGCCGCTCTCTACTTGCGCGGCAGCGCGCTCCGCAGATCGGCCTCAAGGTCGGCGTAAATGCCGGCCACGGCCTGACGCAGGGCGCGCACCAGCTCCTGGGGCGAATCCGAGGCCAGGGGCACGCTCTTGCGGTACTCGCGGGTCAGCACGATCGTGCGCTCGCCGTCCGTGGGCTTGAGCAGGATGAACTGCATCTCGGCCACGGCCTGGGAGGGCTTGGCGGCAAAGTCGCCATGCAGGGCCGAGACATTGCCCTCAAGCACATAGCCCGAGGCGGCCAGGCTGCCCGGATCGACGACATTGGCGAAGACGCTTGAGGCGGCGAGCCAGGCGCGCAGGTCCTGGGTCAGCATGTCCGCGGGGCTGACGAAGAACAGGTTGTAATAGTCCGCCGTCCAGGCCGAGGGCGCGGTGCGGTACACCAGCTCACGGCCCGCGGCGCGCGGGGCCACCTGCAAACGCCGCACAAGCAGCGTGGCCCGCGACGAAGGCGCCACGTCCACGGCTAGCCGATCCGCGCCGGGACGCGTGGTCTCCAGGGCGTAGTAGTGCTTGTCCAGGGGCTGGCGCTCCATCTTCACGCAGGACGCGGCCAGGGGCAGCGCCAGGCACAGGGCGATCATCGCGGCAAAGCGCATGGAGCCTCCGTCTACTTTCCGCCCACGGGCGATTTGGCCGGCGGCGGGCCGAAGAGCACGCCCGAGGGGTAGCGCTTGGCCTCGCCGGTGAGTTCCTTCAAATTATCCACAAGGCCGCGCGCGCTGTCCAGAATGCCTTCCACATTGGCCTGCTGCGAGGCGGTCAGCTGCTCCACCCTGCCCAGCACGGCGTTGAGCCGCTTGGCCGCGGACTTGAGCTCGGTCACGGTCTCGCGCGCCTGCTGCATGGCTCCGGGCACGGCGGCCAGCTGCCGGCTCATTTCCGGATCGGCAAGCAGCTTTTCCAGCGCCTTGGCCGAGACCTTGAGGCTGGCCACGGTCTCGCGGGAATCGTGCACCAGCTTCACCGTGTCCGGCCCGGCGGCTTCCACCACCTTGCGCACCCCGGTCAGGGTCCGGGCCGCTTCTGGCACAATGGTCTCGGCGGCGGGATCGGCCAAAAGCACGTTGATGCGCGCCAGCAGCGTGCGCGTCTGGTCCAGTGTGGCGGCCAGCTTGGGGCCGATGACCTTGGGATCCGCGCTGTCGAGGAACTGGCTGGCGCTGTCCGCAAAGCGGCGGAAGCTCTTCACGGCCTCGGGCAGCTCGGCCTGGTCCAACCCGGTGAGGGTGTTGCTGATGCCGAGCACGGCCTGCTCCACCTGGGAAAGGGTGCTGGGCGCGGCCGGAATGTAGATGCTGGCGGGCTCCCAGTCGATGGGCAGCGGCGGGTTGCGGTCCGGGGCGACATAGTCGAGCCCCAGGAACAGCTGGCCGGTAAGGCCCTGGGAGATGGTGCGGGCGCGCAGACCCCGCGAGACTTCTTCGGCCGCCTGGTCGCGGGCGGACTTGGGCCCCATGGTGCCGAAAAGGTCCTTGTCGAGGGTGCAGAGCACGTACACGTAGCGGTAGCCCTCGGCATGCTTGCCGTACTTGCCGGCCACAAAGCCGATCTCGGACACGCTGCCCACGCGCACGCCCCGGTATTTGACGGCGGAGCCGACCTCAAGCCCGTTGACGGACTCGTTGATGTAGGTCTCCATTTGATACGTGCGCTGGAACAGTTTGCCCGCGCCCAGGGCGAAGAGCACAACGAAGAGCAGCACAACGCCGCTGATGACGAAAAGCCCCAGCTTGAAAAAGTCGCCGCCCCGGATCATGCCCGCATCTCCGCGTTTTGGGTTGGCGCGGCCACGGCGGCAGAAGCGTTGCCCGGCGCGGCAGCAGGCGAAGGCACGCGCGCCTCGCGGTCGAAAAAGCGCCGCACGCGCGGGTCAGTGCTGGTGGCGTGCATCTCGCGCGGGTCGCCCTCGGCCACAATGCCCTTGGCGTGGTCGTCCAGCAGAATCACCCTGTCGGCAATGGACAAGATGCTCGGCAGCTCGTGCGAGACGATGACGAAGGTGATGCCCAAGTTCTCGGCCAGGCTGCGCACCACGCGGTCCAACTCGGCGCTGGTCACGGGGTCGAGCCCGGCGGAGGGTTCGTCAAGAAAGAGGATGGCCGGATCAAGGGCCATGGCGCGGGCGATGGCCGCGCGCTTGACCATGCCGCCGGAGAGCTCCGCGGGCATGACCTCGCCGAAACGCTCCAGCCCGACCAGCGAGAGCTTCACCCGGCTGAGGACCTCGATGGCCTCCTCGGGCAGGTCGGTGTACTCTTCCAACGGCAGCCCCACGTTGCGCGAAACGGTCATGGACCCGAACAGCGCGCCCCCCTGATACATGACGCCGATGTTCTTGAGGATGGTCAGGCGGTCGTCGCCCGTTGCGGCCACAATGTCGCGGCCATCCAGAAAAATGCTGCCCGAAACGGGCTTGATGAGGCCGATCATGTGCTTGAGCAGCGTGCTTTTGCCGCAGCCGCTGCGCCCTATGACCACGAACACCTCGCCCGGCGCCACGTCGAAAGCCACGTCCTTGAGCACAGGCTCCGGGCCGTAGGCGCAGGTGAGGTTGCGCA
This sequence comes from Humidesulfovibrio idahonensis, assembly GCF_054657715.1. Classification (NCBI taxonomy): domain Bacteria; kingdom Pseudomonadati; phylum Thermodesulfobacteriota; class Desulfovibrionia; order Desulfovibrionales; family Desulfovibrionaceae; genus Humidesulfovibrio; species Humidesulfovibrio idahonensis. Next base: position 1,367,444 of record NZ_BAAHYE010000002.1, read on the forward strand.
CGGTGATGATGGGTTCGGTGTTCGGCATTGGTTCTCGCTTCCGCCCTGGCTTGTATCAAATCTTGAAGTAATAGAACAGCACGGCGAACAGGCCGTCGGCCACGGTGATGAGGATGAGCCCGCTGACCACGGCCGCCGTGGTGGAGCGGCCCACGGCGCTGGCCCCGCCGCCGGTGCGCAGGCCGCGCAGGCAGCTCACCCCGGCCACCAGCAGGCTGAACACCATGATCTTGACGAAGCTGCCGAACAAATCCGCGTGCTTCACGTTGGCGAACACGCGCGAGGTGAAGGTCACCAGCGGAAAACCGATGGAGAGCATGACCAGCGCCCCGCCCACCAGGCTGGCGAAGTTGAAGAACAGCGTCATGATGGGCACCACGGCCAGGGACGACAGGATGCGCGGCCCCACGAGAAAGCGCACGGGGCTTATGCCCATGGTGGTCAGGGCGTCCAGCTCCTCGTTGACGCGCATGGTGCCTATCTCCGCCGCGAAGGCCGAGCCGGAGCGCGCGGCCAAAAGAATCGCCGTCACCAGCGGGCCCATCTCGCGGAACATGACGAGCCCCAGCATGTTCGGCACATAGATCTCGCCGCCGAAGCGCTGCAGGGTGATGACCGACTGGAAGCTCATGATGAGCCCCATGAGGAAGCCTATCAAGAGCAGGATGGGCAGACTCTCCACGCCGATGGCCAGGGCCGAGCGCAGCACGTCGGGCCAGCGCACCCGGCCGGGGTGGCGCAAGGATTCGTAGACCACCAGCGCGCATTCGCCGATGAAGCTCACCAGCATGCGCAGCTCCCGCAGCAGTTCGTCGAAATTCGGCGTGAAGCGGGCAAAGCGGCTGCCGGGCTTGTCCTTGAGCACGGTCTCCGCCGTTTCGGCCCGCTCGGCCAACGAAAGCAGCGAGGCGTAGCGCTCCGGCAGGCCGGAAATCTCGACCTCGGCCCCGGCCGCCAGCGCCAGGGCCTTGAGCTTCACCAGCAGCGCCAACCCCGCGCCATCGATGTACGCGGCGTTCTCCAGATTGATGCGCAGGGAGGAAACGGCACGGCCGCGCACAAAAGCCATGGCCGGCTCCCAAAAGCGGGCCACCGTGGCGGCGTTCAGGTCTCCCGTGAGCCGCACGGAGAGCGCGCCTGGGGCTTCCTCGGCAAGGGCGAGGCCCTCGGGCGGCGCGGTCTGGGTATTGTGTCGCATGATGCCCACCTCGCTAGCGCAAACAGAGGCGAAAGGCAAAGGGAAGCAGGCGCGCGCAACCGGCGGCGCGGCAACCCGCTGCGACGGCGCGTCTTTTCCGCAAAAGCGCTTGTTTTGAAGCCAAGCGCCCGCAGTTTCCACTTGACATTTAGCATGAAACAGAATTTTATTCTTGAAACGGAAGGTTAACAGAATGATCGACAAGATTGACATGACGATCCTGAGCATCCTGCAGGATAACGGTCGTACTTCCAACGCGGACATCGCCCGCGCCGTGGGCATGGCGCCCTCGGCCGTGCTGGAGCGCATGCGCAAGCTGGAGCGCAAGGGCATCATCCGCGGCTTCGAGGCCGTGCTGCGCCCCAAGGACGTGGGTTTCACCCTCACCGCCTTCACCTTTGTGCGCGCGGACGAAGGCGTGGGCTCCATGGACATCGGCAAGGCCCTGTCCCAGGTGCCCGGCGTACTGGAGGCCCACTACACCGCCGGGCAGGATTCCTATCTGGTGAAGGTGCGCGCCCGCGACACCGAGCACCTGCAGCACATCCTCCAGCAGTTCGGCGCCATCCACGGCGTGCGCGACACGCGCACCACGGTCGTGCTCACCACCCTCAAGGAAACCCGCTCCCTGCCCATCCTCGACGATGTGCAGCCCGGCGGATACGTCCCCGAAACCGACAGCACAAAAGCCCAGAGCAAGGAGTAGCCAATGTCCATCGACGCGAGCGCACTCGATCCCAAAATCATAGCCAGGGGCAAAGAGTTCTTCCAGAGCATCGCGGGCGAAGCCCCGTCGATCTTCAACAAGGGCTGGTGGACCGGCAAGGTTATGGACTGGGCCATGAAGAACGAGGACTTCAAGGTTCAGATGTTCCGCTTCGTGGACGTTCTGCCCTACCTCACCACCAGCGAGTCCCTCTCTCGCCACATCGAGGAATATTTCGGCGACAAGGACGCCAACATACCGGACGTGCTCAAATGGGGCGCGGGCAAGACCGGCTTCGGCGGCGGGCTTGTGGCCATGGTGCTCAACAAGGCCATCCGCACCAACATCGAGGGCATGGCCCGCCAGTTCATCATCGGCGAGAAGGCCTCGGAGGCCGTGAAGGGCATCCGCCAGCTGCGCAAGGACGGCTTCGCCTTCGTCATCGACCTGCTGGGCGAGGCGCCGCTGAACGAGAAGGAATGCGACGAGTACCTCGACGGCTACATGGAGATCCTGAACGGCATCCAGGCCGAATACAAGAAGTGGGACGCGCTCGACGCCAAGGGCGACCTGGACTGGGGCAACGCGCCCAAGGTCAACGTGGCCGTGAAACCCTCGGCCTTTTACTCCCAGGCCAAGGCCGTGGACGTTGCCGGCTCCGTTGAGGGCATCTACCGCCGTGTCGAGCCCATTTACCGCAAGATCAAGGAGATGGGCGGCTTCATGTGCATCGACATGGAGCAGCTGAAGTACAAGGAAATCACCATTGAGCTGTACAAGCGCCTGCGCAGCGCGCCAGAGCACCGCGACTACCCGCACCTGGGCATCGTGTTCCAGTGCTACCTCAAGAGCACCGAGTCCGACGTGACCGAGATGATCGGCTGGGCGCGCAAAGAGAACCTGCCCATCTCCATCCGCCTGGTGAAGGGCGCCTACTGGGATTCCGAGACCGTTCTCGCCAAGCAGAACGGCTGGGAGGTTCCGGTGTGGACCATCAAGGCCGAGAGCGACATGGCGCACGAGCGCATCGCCCGCAAGATTTTGGAGAACCACGACATCTGCCACTTCGCCTGCGCCTCGCACAACATCCGCACCATCTCGAACGTCATCGAGACGGCCAAGGCGCTGAACGTGCCCGACAGCCGCTTCGAGTTCCAGGTGCTCTACGGCATGGCCGAGCCCGTGCGCAAAGGCCTGCGCAACGTGGCCAAGCGCGTGCGCCTGTACTGCCCTTACGGCGACCTGATTCCCGGCATGGCCTACCTTGTGCGCCGCCTGCTGGAGAACACCGCCAACGAGAGCTTCCTGCGCCAGAGCTTTGCCGAGGGCGCGGAGCTGGAGCGCCTGCTCGAGAATCCCATCGCCACCCGCGAGCGCGAAGTGGCGGCCAAGAAGGCCCCGGCAGCGCCCAAGATGGGTCCCGGCGGCTACCCGGCCTTCGCCAACGAGGCCGCGGTGGACTTCACCCTCCCGGCCGCCCGCGCGGGCATGGTCAACGCCATGGCCAAGGTGCGCAAAGACTTCGGCAAGACCTATCCGCTGGTCATCGGCGGCAAGGAAGTGAAGACCGCGGACACGCTGGACTCCTATAATCCGGCCAAGCCCACGGAGATCGTGGGCAAGATCTGCCAGGCCGGCGTGAAGGAGACCCAGGACGCCCTGGCCGTGGCTCGCAAGGCCTATCTGGCCTGGCGCGACGTGGAGCCGCTGGAGCGCGCCAAGGTGCTCTTCAAGGCCGCGGACATCATGCGCCGCGACATCTTCGAGCTTTCCGCCGTGCAGGTGCTGGAAGTGGGCAAGCAGTGGGATCAGGCCTACGCCGACCTCGGCGAAGCCATCGACTTCCTGGAATACTACGGCCGCGAGATGATCCGCCTGGGCGCGCCCAAGCGCATGGGCAACGCCCCCGGCGAAATGAACCAGTACTTCTACCAGGGCAAGGGCGTCACCGCCGTCATCGGCCCCTGGAACTTCCCCCTGGCCATCAGCGCGGGCATGGCCGCGGCGGCCATCGTCTGCGGCAACGCCGTGGTCTACAAGCCCTCCGGCCTGTCCTCGGTGGTGGGTTACGGCCTGGCGCGCATCTTCAAGGAAGCCGGCCTGCCCGACGGCGTGTTCAACTACCTGCCCGGCCGCGGCTCCGTCATGGGCGACGCCCTGGTGGAGCACCCGGACGTGTCCGTCATCGCCTTCACCGGCTCCATGGAAGTGGGCCTGCGCATCCAGGAAAAGGCCGCCAAGGTGCAGCCCGGACAGGTGCAGTGCAAGAAGGTCATCGCCGAAATGGGCGGCAAGAACGCCATCATCATCGACGACGACGCGGACCTGGACGAGGCCATCACCGGCGTGCTTTACTCCGCCTTCGCCTTCCAGGGGCAGAAGTGCTCGGCCTGCTCGCGGGTCATCGTGCTCGACCCCATCTACGAGCGTTTTGTGAGCCGCCTGGCCGAGGCCGCCAAGTCCATCAAGATCGGCCCCTCCGAGGACCCCGCGTTCTCCATGGGACCGGTGGTCGACAAGGCCGCCCAGGCGAACATCATGAAGTACGTGGACATCGCCTGCTCCGAGGGCAAGGTGCTGGTGAAGCGCACCGACTTCCCCACGGACGGCGGCTGCTACGTGCCCCTGACCATCGTCGAGGGCATCACCAAGGACATGCGCATCGCCCAGGAGGAGGTCTTCGGACCCGTGCTGGCCGTCATGCGCGCCAAGAACATCGACGAGGCCCTGGACATCGCCAACTCCACCCGCTTCGCGCTCACCGGCGCCATTTACAGCCGCAGCCCCAAGCACCTGGAGAAGGCGAGAAAGGAGTTCCGCGTGGGCAACCTGTACCTGAACAAGGGCAGCACGGGCGCCATGGTCGAGCGCCACGCCTTCGGCGGCTTCAACATGTCCGGCGTGGGCAGCAAGTCCGGCGGCCCGGACTATCTGCTGCAGTTCATGGACCCGCGCCTGGTTTCCGAGAACACCATCCGCCGCGGCTTCGCCCCGGTGGAGGAAGGCGACGACTGGGTGGCCTAGGCTCCCGAGCGAAGCATCACAATGGGCCGGGGGCGCACGCTCCCGGCCTTTTTCATTCCCGCGCCCTCGAAGTCGCCAGCCAATTTGAGGAGTTCCAGAAGCGCACGCTCCCGGCCCTTGTCATTCCCGCGCTCCGTCCTGCACGCGCGCGGCGGCGGCAAGCCAGAAGCGGTACAGCGGCTCAAGCTTGGCGAAGCCATCGGCCAGCGCCGCACCCAGCCCCTGATTGCCCACCACTGTGTCCGGTTCTGCGTTGCAGACCATGTATACGTTGCGCTTGCGGAAAAGTTCCTGCACGCTGTGGTGGCGCCCTTCCGGCACGCGCGGCCGCTTGTACTCGTCACCCACAAGGCCATAGGCTGCGGACTCGGCGCGCTGCACGGCCTCGGCATAGCCGTCGGAGTCTTCCAGCGCGAGCTCGCGCAGGGCGGCCATGGTTTTGCTGCCGGCCGAGTAGAAGCCCATGCCGTGGCGGAACATGCCCGGCCCGAACTCCATGAAGAACGCGGGATACCCCGTCCACTCCGCGCTGCGGCGCTTGAAGGCCAACCACACGTTGCTGCGGAAGGGCGACTTGTCGCGCGAGAAACGCACGTCGCGCCGAATGCGCGAAACCACGGACGCCGGATGCAGCACAAACAGCGGATCAAGGACCGCCATGGCCGGGGCCAGGGACTCCGCGAGCCGGAGCATGGGGCCGCGCACGTCGCTCTCGTAGCGCTCCTTGTGGGCGGCGAACCAGTCCGTGCTGTTGTTGGCGGCCAGCTCGGCCAAAAAGGTCAAGGCCTCGGCGGGGATGGTCGGAGACGTTGCGGATCGGGGCATGGCTTCCTCCAGGGGGGTTGGCCCTCCCTCCTCGCACAGACGGAACCGGAGGTCCAGCGCTGCGCCCTTGCCAGAAGCGGCCGAACAGGCGATAGTGTTTTTCCCAAAACGACGACCAGAGGATTCCATGCGCAAGCCCAAGCCCTATGACTATTCCGATCCCCGTCCGCCCAGCCGCTCGCAGATGAAGCGCGACAGCGCCGCCCTGCAGGTGCTTGGCGGCAAGCTGGCAGAGATGCCGGACTCCGCCCTCAAACGCCTGAACCTGCCGCCTCGGCTGGAAGAAGCCATCCGCGACTACAAGGCCCTGGCCAAGCACGAGGCCAAGCGCAGGCAGCTGCAATTCATCGGCGCGCTGATGCGCGAGACCGACACCGACCCGCTGGCCCGTGCAGTGGAAGACATGGCCGCGGGCAACCGCAGCCAGGCCCACGAGTTCCACGCCATTGAGGCTCTGCGGGCGGCCCTGCTCGAGGGCGACGAGTCCGAGATGGAGAACCTTGTGGCCCTTGCGCCGGAGTCCGACCGCGTCGAGGTGCGCAGCAAAATGCGCCAGCTTGTGCGCAATGCCCGCGCCGAGGCGGCCAAGAACAAGCCGCCGCGCAGCAGCCGGGCCTTGTTCCGCCTGCTGCGCGAGCTGCGCCAGCCCGGCGGCAAAGCCAACCTGGGCGAGGGCGACGATGCGGCCGAGTCTTACGAGGGCGAGGAAGGCGACGACGATGCCGGCGGCCTGCCGGAAGCGCCGGTCAAGGCCACCTTCTAGCATCGGTCCGCAAGGCCCTTGACGCCCGGCGTTCAGGCCTTACATTCAGACGCGGCAAAACCGCACCCAAGATTTCGAAAGAGCAACAAGGAGAGCCCCGTGATCCACGAATATGCCGGCATCATCACCGAACTGGAAGACCGCGTCTGCCCCCACTGCAACAAGCCCATGGAGGCTTGGCTCGCGCCGCCCGAAAGCGGCTGGGGCGTCATTGAAGTGTGCTTCAACAACGAATGTCCGCACTACACGAATTCCGTCGAGGACATCATCAACAAGCGCGACGATTCGCGCATGGGTTGCCGCTACGCCGAAAACCCGGACAACAACTACACCCCGTTCAACCTCGTGGCCGTCCGCTTCTAGCGAACAGGGCTTTTTTTCCGAAAAGGCGTTGCGGAGCGATCCGCAGCGCCTTTTTTTTCATGCCCCCCACGATTCTCTTGCAACGCAAAACAGAGGGGCGTAAAATTATCGCAAATAGATACGATTCCTAAAATTCTGGAGCAGCCGTGAATCCAGACCTCTACAAAAGCATTTTGGACAACATCCACGATGGGGTCTACTTTGTGGACCGCAACCGCCACATCACCTACTGGAATCGCGGAGCTGAAAGGATTTCCGGCTACACGAGCGAGGAAGTGCTGGGCAAATCCTGCGCGGACAATCTGCTGCGGCACATAGGCAACACGGGGTTGCAGCTCTGCGTGGGCCTGTGCCCGCTGGCCAAAACCCTGCGCGACGGCCAACCCCGCGAAGACGAAGTTTTCCTGCACCACAAGCAGGGGCACCGCGTGCCCATTTCCGTGCGCATAGCCCCGCTGCGCGACGAGATCGGAAACATCGTCGGCGCCGTTGAGATCTTCACCGACACGTCCACCCGCCACAGCATCCTGTGCGAGCTCAACGAGCTGAAGCATCAAACCCTGCGCGACGCCCTGACGGGCCTGGGCAACCGCCGCGCCGCGGAAGAGGAATTCCAGCGCCGCAGCCTCGACCTGCAACGCTACCAGACGCCCTTTGGACTGCTCTTCGTGGACATCGACCACTTCAAGGCCGTCAACGACACCTACGGCCACGAGGTGGGCGACAGGGCCCTGGTGATGCTGAGCAAGACGTTGCTCAGCGCCCTGCGCGCGGTCGACACCGTGTGCCGCTGGGGCGGCGAGGAATTCCTGGCCATCATCCCCAAGGTGAGCCCAAGCGCCTTCAACATCGTGGCCGAACGCATGCGCCGCTTCGTCGAGGCGTCTTCGCTGCCTGTGCCAGGCGGCGACCTCACCTTCACCGTGTCCGTCGGCGGAGCCATGGCGCTCCGGTCCGACACCATCGACTCCCTGGTGGCCCGCGCCGACGCCATGATGTACAAGTCCAAGCACTCCGGCCGCAACACCTGCTCCCTGGACTGCGGCCCTGAAGGCGACACGGCGCAACAGCCAGACTCGAAACGGGCAGACGCGAAACTGGCGGGCTAAAGCCGCAGCGCGGCCCAGGCCTCCCGGCCTATGCCCGCGGCCAGCCCCCACATGGTGAGGCAAACCAGCGCATCCAAAATGCGCCACGCACCCGGCCGACGCAAAACCGGCGCCAGTACGCGCCCGCCCAGGCTCAAGGCATAGAACCAGCAGGCCGAGGCCGTGGCCGCGCCCAGGCCAAAAGCCAGCCGCGCACCGGCGTCGAGCTGGCTGGCCAGCCCGCCGATGAGCACCACGGTGTCGAGCAACGCATGGGGATTGAGCAGGCTCACGCCCAGGGCTGTCAGGATGATGGCCCGCACGCCTGGCCGCGGCGCGTTTTCATCCAGCCCCATGGAAGCGCCCGTGCAGGCACTTTTCAACGCACGCAGGCCATACACGGCCAGAAATGCCGCCCCGGCGAGCCCCAGCGCGCCGGAAAGCCCCGGCCGACCGGCCGCAAGCCCGCCCACTCCCCCCACTCCGGCAGCGATGAGCAGCGCGTCGCAGGCCGTGCACACCCCGGCCACCAGCCAGGGCCGATGCCGCCGCGCGCCTTGGGTCAGCACAAACACGTTCTGCGCGCCAATGGCCACAATGAGCCCGGCGCTGAGCGCAACCCCCTGCGCGTAAACCATCCATCCGGCTGCGAGCATTGAATCCTCCCTTGCGCCATCGCGCCCGCAACCGGAGTATCCCGCCCCGCGCCGCCAGGTCCAATTCATTCTTTGCACAGTCCATTAATTTTGCTAATGTGCAGCCATGCTGGACTACAAACTCGTGCAGGCCCTGGCCGCGGTGATCGAGGAAGGCGGGTTCGAGCGCGCGGCCAAGCGGCTCAACCTTACGCAATCAGCGGTTTCGCAGCGTGTCCGTCAATTGGAGGAAAGCCTTGGCCAACCGGTGCTGGCGCGCACGCAGCCGCCCGCCCCCACAGCGCCGGGACGTCTGCTTTTGCGCCATGCGCGCCGCGTGGGGCTCTTGGAGGCGGAGCTTGCGCGGGGACTTGGCCTGGGCGAATCCGCAACGCGGCAGTCCGACCGTGCTCCCTGGCAAACCATCGCCCTGGCCGTCAACGCCGACACCCTCGCCACATGGTTCACCAGCGCCGTGCTGCCCCTGCTCGCCAGCGAACGGCTGGCGCTGGATCTGCGCGTGGACGACCAGGAGCGCACCCACGAACTGCTGCGCGCGGGCGAGGTCGCAGGCTGCGTCAGCACGCGCAGCGCGCCCATGCAAGGCTGCCGGGCCGCGCTGCTGGGATTCATGCGCTACCACTGCGCCTGCGCTCCCGGCTTCGCCGCGCGCTGGTTCGCCGCCGGCTTGACGATGGAAGCCGCGCGGCTGGCCCCGGCCGTGGTCTTCAACAGGCAAGACACGGTCCACGACCGCTTCCTCGAAAACCTTCTTGGCGCAAGCCCGCAGGAGGCGCCCAGGCACCACGTGCCGAATTCCGAACGCTTTGTGGATTTTGTGGCCGGAGGCGCGGGCTACGGGCTCATTCCGCACATGCAGGCAGCCGGGCACTTGGCCGAGGGCTGCCTTGTGGACCTTGCGCCGGGCGCGCCCATGGATGTGCCGCTCTACTGGCACTGCTGGAACATTCCGTCCGCGCTGCTCTCCTCGCTCACAAAGTCCCTTGCCGCAGCCGCGCGCAAGGAACTCTTCCAGCCCTCGGCCGACTCATCTTTTTAAGCAGCGCACGCTTTACCTTGGCGGCCTGCTGCGAGTACAATCGATAATAGCTGCCATTGCGGCGGCATGCACACCAACCAGAATGGAGGCCACATGCGCAAAACTTTTGCCGTCGTCACCCTGGCCATGTTCCTTGGCGCCGCCTGCGCCACCGCGCCCAAGACTCCGGCCCCTGAGCCCGCGCCAGAGGCCAAGGCCGTGGTCATCGGCGGACCCAAGGCCCTGTATGCCGCCAAATGCGCCGGTTGCCACGGAGCCGACGGCTCAAAGGGCTTGAAGGGCAAGACCTCGGAATACGTCGTCACCGCGTTGAATGGCTACAAGGCCATGACCTATGGCGGCGCGAAAAAGGCCATCATGGAGAAGCAGGCCTCGACCCTTTCCGACGGGGACGTGCAGGCTCTTGCGGACTTCATCGCCGGGCTTTAAAACAGCTTCACCATTGTGCGGCGGAGAGGAGAACGCGCCTCTCCGCCGCATACTTCAGCCTGCAAGGAGTCCCACAGATGATCACCAGCACCAGTCTGCCCGAGAAATTCCTGGCGCGTTTCAGCGACGGCAAACACGAAGCCCTGGCCGATACGCCGCCGCAATACGGCGGCAACGACGCCGGGTTCAAGCCCGTGGAGTTGCTGGAGGCCGCCCTCGCCACCTGCGTCACCATGGTGCTGCGCCTCTCGGCCGAGAAGCGGGGCATCCCCCTGGAAGGGGCGGAAGTGAAGGTGAAGCTGAACCGGGACAACAAGGACGAAAGCGTGTTCGAGTACGGCATAGAGCTGCGCGGCGAGATCACCGAGGCCCAGCGGGCCACGCTCATGCACGCCGTTGCCGGCTGCCCGGTGAAGAAGATCATGGGCGGGGCGGTGTCGTTCAAGGAGATGGGCAAGGAATAAAGAAG